>DWUV01000014.1 GCA_019120595.1 Candidatus Mediterraneibacter tabaqchaliae
ATGTTCCCCATCGGCCGCGGACAGCGTGAGCTGATCATCGGGGACAGGCAGACCGGGAAGACTTCCATTGCCATGGATACGATCCTGAACCAGAAGGGCAAGGATGTGGTCTGCATCTATGTTGCCATCGGGCAGAAAGCGTCCACAGTGGCAAAGGTGGTAAACACTCTGAAAACTCATGGGGCAATGTATTACACGATCGTAGTGTCATCTACGGCAAGCGACTGCGCGCCGCTCCAGTATATCGCGCCTTATTCGGGGACAGCAATGGCAGAACACTTTATGTATCAGGGAAAGGATGTGCTGATCGTATACGACGATCTGTCCAAGCATGCCGTAGCTTACCGCGCGCTTTCCCTTCTTCTGGGACGTTCTCCGGGACGTGAGGCTTATCCGGGAGATGTCTTCTATCTGCATTCAAGACTGCTGGAGAGATCCAGCCGCTTAAGCGATGCGCTGGGCGGAGGCTCGATCACCGCGCTGCCGATCATCGAGACGCAGGCAGGGGATGTATCCGCTTATATCCCGACGAACGTGATCTCCATCACGGACGGTCAGATCTTCCTGGAGAGCGGCCTTTTCGCATCCGGGATGCGGCCTGCGGTGAACGTGGGACTTTCCGTGTCCCGTGTGGGCGGCGCGGCGCAGACAAAGGCAATGAAAAAGGCGTCCGGAAGCATCCGTATCGACCTGGCGCAGTACAGGGAAATGGAAGTGTTCACGCAGTTCAGCTCTGACCTGGACGCTGCCACAAAGGAGCAGCTTGAGTACGGCAGCGGGCTGATGGAGCTGTTAAAGCAGCCGCTGTACCATCCGCTGTCCCTGCATGAGAAAGTGATCACTCTGTGCGTGGCGACCCATAAAGTGCTGCTGGGGATCGAGAAGAAAGAGATCAAAAAGTTCCAGGCAGATATGCTGACATATTTTAAGACCGCGCATCCGGAGATCGGACAGGAGATCGAGGAGACGAAGGCACTCTCAGAGGAACTGATCGAAAAGATCGTGGAGACCGCGAAGGAATTCAAGAAGAGCAGGTGATAATATGGCAAATATCAGAGAGATACAGAGCCGCATCAACAGTGTCAAAGACACCATGAAGATCACAAATGCCATGTACATGATCTCATCCTCAAAGATGACCCACGCAAAGAAAAAGCTGATGGACACAGAACCATATTTCTACGCTCTCCAGGGAGAAATCTCCAGGATACTAAGGCATCTGCCGGAGCTGGAGCACCATTTCTTTGACATCAGGGAGAAGATCCCTGCTGAAGAGCGGAAGATCGGCTCCATTGTAGTAACCGCGGACAAAGGGCTCGCAGGGGCATACAACCACAACGTGGTAAAACTGGAGGAAGAGATCCTTGAAAACCCCGGGATCCACAAACTGTTTGTCGTAGGAGAGCTGGGGAGGCATTATTTCGCGAAGCGGGGCGTGGAGATCGACACGAATTTTCAGTATACAGTCCAGAAGCCGACCATGCACAGGGCAAGGGATATCTCGGGCGTTCTGCTGGAACAGTTCCGTGCCGGAGAGCTGGATGAGATCTATATCGTGTACACGCGGATGGAAAATTCCGTCCAGTCAGAGGCAGAAGTATTAAAGCTCCTGCCCCTGGAGAGAAGCTCATTTAATGAGATGAAAATGCCGCTGAACATGTACCGCGAGGCGATCGATCTTTACCCGTCGGCAGAAGTCGTAATGGACAGCATCATCCCAAACTATGTGACCGGCATGATATACGGATGTCTGGTAGAAGCTTACGCCAGCGAGCACAATGCCCGCATGATGGCGATGAAATCCGCCACGGACAGCGCCCAGAGCCTGATCCATGACCTGTCCATCGTCTACAACAGGGCAAGGCAGGCGGCAATCACACAGGAGATCACAGAAGTGTGCAGCGGTGCGAGAGCACAGCAGAAATAGTTGGAATATTCATGAATGTTTCGAAATTGTTCCTGAAAGGGGTCAGACCCCTTTCGGGAGGGGTCAGACCCCTTTTCGGAGAAAGTGAGAACAGTTATGATTATGAATAAAGGAAGAATCATTCAGGTCATGGGACCTGTTGTTGACGTAGTATTTGAAGACGGTGACCTTCCCTTTATCAAGGATGCGCTGGAGGTTGAAAACAACGGGAAGAAGTGCATTATGGAGGTCGCCCAGCATCTCGGGAACAATGAGGTGCGCTGTCTGATGCTCTCTGCGAGCGAGGGACTCCATAAGGATATGGAAGTCACTGCCACCGGGGCGGGGATCCAGGTGCCGGTGGGCGAGAAGACGCTGGGCAGGCTGTTCAATGTGCTGGGAGAGACGATCGATGACGGTGTGCCGATTGATGATGCGGAGAAATGGGTCATCCACAGACAGCCGCCGACATTTGAGGACCAGAGCCCGGTGGTGGAGATCCTGGAGACGGGGATCAAGGTCATTGACCTTCTGGCGCCGTACGCAAAGGGCGGTAAGATCGGACTTTTCGGAGGTGCGGGAGTCGGTAAGACCGTGCTCATCCAGGAGCTGATCCGCAATATCGCCACAGAGCACGGCGGATACTCGATCTTTACAGGAGTCGGGGAGCGTTCCCGTGAAGGAAATGACCTCTGGACAGAGATGAAGGAGTCCGGAGTCCTTGAGAAGACCGCGCTGGTGTTCGGACAGATGAACGAGCCGCCCGGAGCGCGTATGCGCGTGGCAGAGACCGGGCTGACAATGGCGGAATATTTCCGTGACGAGGAGCACCGGAATGTCCTTCTCTTCATTGACAATATCTTCCGTTTCACACAGGCAGGGTCAGAGGTATCCGCCCTTCTCGGACGTATGCCGTCAGCCGTGGGCTATCAGCCTACGCTTGCCACGGAGATGGGCGAGCTCCAGGAGAGGATCGCGTCCACGAAGAACGGTTCTGTCACATCCGTGCAGGCAGTTTACGTACCCGCGGACGACCTGACAGACCCGGCTCCGGCGACAACGTTCGCCCATCTGGACGCGACGACCGTGCTTTCCAGAAAGATCGTGGAGCAGGGGATCTACCCGGCGGTGGATCCGTTGGAGTCAAGCTCCCGTATCCTTGAGGCAGATGTGGTCGGAGAAGAGCATTATGAGGTGGCGAACCAGGTGATCGCCATCCTTCAGAAATACAAAGAACTTCAGGATATCATCGCCATCCTCGGTATGGAAGAGCTTTCAGATGAGGACAAAGCAACCGTCATGCGTGCAAGGAAGATCCAGAGATTCCTGTCACAGCCGTTCTTTGTGGCAGAGACATTCACCGGGATCCCGGGGAAATATGTGCCGCTCAAAGAGACGATCCGGGGCTTTAAGATGATCATCAGCGGTGAGATGGATGAGTATCCGGAGTCTGCGTTCTTTAATGTGGGCACCATTGACGACGTGATCGCGAAGGCAAAGGCAGAGACAGCGGAGGCGTAGGAGCGTATGGATACATTCGGACTGAAGATCATAGCGAGCGATAAGGTATTCTATGAGGGACGCTGCCGGAAGCTGATCATCCCCGCTCCCGACGGAGAGAAGGGGATCCTCCCGAACCATGAGAACATGGTCATCGCCGTGACTGTAGGGATCGGCCGCATGGAGGCTGAGGAAGGCAAATGGCAGGAAGTCGCCCTGGGCGGCGGCTTCGCGGAGATCGTCAACAACCGTGTCACCCTGATCGTGGATACGGCGGAACGCCCGGAGGACATTGATGTCCGCCGCGCCAGGGAGCAGAGGGAGCGGGCGGAGGAGCAGCTCCGCCAGAAGCAGAGCACACAGGAGTATTACCACACCCAGGCGTCCCTTGCCAGGGCGATGAACAGGCTCAGGCTTGCCCAGGATAAGAAGTGGAACTTGTAAGAACCTAAATCTGCTGATCAAAATTTGTTAATGAAGATCTATAAGAATAAGAAAAAGAGAAAGGCGGAGAAGCTGTATGAGCGGTTTCTCCGCTTTTTCTGATTTTGTACTATGTTTTCGGGATTTGTTGCATAGACTTCGTTTCCGGCAGCAGCCCGGAGAGGGGGGAGAGAAGATCCGGCGGACAGAGCTGTTACCTACAGAATTGCGCAGAGAATCCGAGGACGACAAGCAGGGAATCCTGGATGTGCTCATTGAACTGGCAGACAGTTCAATGATGAATATGGAGATGCAGGTTCCTTACTTTGAGTTCTGGCCGAATCGGATACTGTTTTATATAAGTAAAGTCTATTCGGGTCAGATCAGAGAAGGCGAAGGATATGATCAGCTGAGAAAATGCATCCATGTGAGTATTCTGGATTTCATACATTTCCCGCAGGACAAGCGGTGTTACCGTAAAGTTCTTTTCTGTGACGCCGACGCAGGAGAAGTGTACACAGACTTAATGGAGCTGCACATTCTCGATCTTAAGAAACTGCCGCCAGAGGATCAGAACGAAGCGGGGATCATACGCTGGATGAGGTTCTTAAGTGGGAAGAGCCGAAAGGAGTTCGATCATATGGCAGAGAAAGATGAATATATAAGAGAGGCATGCGGAGAACTGAAGAAGCTGAGCCTCGATGAAAAGAAGCGCCTGGAGTATGAATTGCGGCAAAAAGCGATCAGAGACTATAATACGCAGATTCACAGCGCAGAAAAACGAGGAGAGCAGCGGGGAATCCAGGATCCCCCGGCGCTATGATTCCGCTAGAAAAAGGCCGGAAAAAAATCCGTTTATTGACAGCTGTACACCTGAATGTTATATTTAGGTTAAATATGAGTAAAATAAACAGCGGGAGGAAAACAATGAAAGACTGAATACAGGATCTGCGCGCGGCGTGCGCAGAGAACGTTTTGTTTTCCGGGCGCTGTTTTTTTGCGCAAAAATAAGTTATACACAAGTTTTATGCAAATGAAAAGGAGAGCAAAAAGAAAAAGGAGAATATTATGGAAATTTCATTTTCTAGTTTCTGTGAGCAGGTGTTTTCAAATCCCGTCCTTATGATCACGGTGCTGCTCACACTGGGAGTTATATTTGTAAACGGCTGGACCGACGCGCCGAATGCGATCGCCACATGCATCGCGACCCGGTGCATGAAGGTCCGGACAGCGATCATGATGAGCGCGGTGTTTAATTTTCTCGGCGTGCTCGTAATGACGAAGATCAACAGTGCGGTGGCGTCCACCATCAGCAACATGGTGGATTTCGGCGGCGAGACAAATGAAGCGCTGATCGCTCTGTGCGCCGCCTTGTTTTCCATTGTCGTGTACAGTGTGGCTGCCTCTGTGTTCGGTATCCCGACCAGTGAGAGCCACAGCCTGATCGCAGGTCTGTCGGGAGCTGCCATCGCGATACATAACGGCGTCGGCGGGATCAATTTCGCCGAGTGGGCAAAGGTGCTTTACGGCCTGGTGCTCAGCTTGGCGCTCGGCTTCTTTATGGGCTGGGTCATCTGTAAGATCATTACCATCCTGTGCGCTGCCGCAGACAGGCGCAAGACAGACGGATTTTTCAAAGGAGCGCAGATTTTCGGCGCTGCATTTATGAGTTTTATGCACGGGGCACAGGATGGCCAGAAGTTCATCGGCGTCCTTTTCCTGGGGATCGCTTTCTGCAACGGCCAGAGCAGTGTTGAGGGCATGCTGATCCCGGTGTGGCTCATGCTCCTGTGCAGCGTCGTCATGGGCGTGGGCACGAGCGTAGGCGGCGAGAAGATCATCAAATCCGTGGGAATGGACATGGTCAAACTGGAGAAGTTTCAGGGCTTTTCCGCAGACCTGGCGGGCGCGGTATGTCTCCTGCTCTCCAGCGTGTTCGGTATCCCGGTGTCCACAACACACACAAAGACCAGCGCCATCATGGGCGTTGGAGCCGTGAAGAGACTCTCGGCGATCAATTTCGGTGTAGTGAAGGATATGATGCTCACCTGGATCTTTACATTCCCGGGATGCGGGCTGATCAGTTTTGCAGTAGCAAAGATATTTATTGCGGTATTTTAACCGGCTTTATAAAAAACATACGAGGAGGAAAGGAAAATGGCAAAGAAACAGGATTCATTTTATTTTGATAATTTTATCGCGTGCGCGGAGGATTCCTGCCGCGCGGCGGAGATGCTCAAAGGGACGCTGGAGGATTTCTGTACAGAGGGACTCCAGGAGCGGCTGGACCGGCTCCATGAGATCGAGCACAGCGCGGATATGAAGAAGCATGATGTGCTGGACCATCTGGCAAAGGAGTTCCTTCCGCCGATCGAGCGTGAGGATATTGTATCCCTGAGCCAGAATATCGATAATATCACAGATAAGGTAGAGGATGTCATGCTCAGGGTCTACATGAACAACGTACAGGAGATCGAGCCGGGAGCGCTTAAGATGACAGATGTGGTGATCCGGTGCTGCCAGGCGGTCAGGGAGATGATGACGGAGTTCAAGGACTTTAAGAGGTCTAAAAACCTCAAGAACCTGATCATCCGCATTAACGACCTGGAGGAAGAGTCGGACAAGCTTTTCATGCAGAATGTGAGAGACCTGTACACACGGTCCGAGGATCCGATCCGTATTATTGCGTGGAGAGATATTTATATTTATCTGGAGCGCTGCGCGGATGCATGCGAGCATGTCGCGGATGTGGTGGAAAGCGTGGTTATGAAAAACTCATAGATTGCCGAACAGGCTGGGAAAAACAGACGGGACCGTGCAGCGCTGCGCGGCCCCGTCTGTTTTTCGGGATGTTTATCTTGCATTTTAACAGTGCGTATACTAAAATAAAAATGCCCTGTATATGCAGGGAGGTCTTTTTTGTGTGCAATTTCAGCATATGGAAACAAGTGTTTGTTAATTCATATACAGCAGGGGAGAAAAAATATGAGCGATAGTTATAGACCACGTTCACTTATGGAGATCATGAATGACGTGCTGGGTACGGTGCGTGATTATTATGACGCGGAGTACGCCTATTATATAGAGAAAGAACAGGGCGATATCGAGACGATCTATGAGTGGTGCGCTGAGAATGTAGAGTGGCAGCGGGACAAGCTGAAGCTGCTCCAGGAAGACCAGCAGCCTCGCTGGATGAAGGAGGAGATCACAGATACCACTGCGGACAGCTACAGCGTGTTCCGGCAGATCAGCGAGGATACGACCGCGATACTGGCCGTTGCAGGTGTGCACAGGGGCGGGTGCACCCTTGACCTGATGCGGGCGCTCCTTCCGTATATCCCGCAGGCGATCGCACTGCAGAAGATGCAGAAGCAGCAGGAATACCTGAGCTACCACGATGACCTTACCGGACTTCTGAACCGAAACAGCCTTGTGGCTTACCTGGATCATGTAGATGAACAGGGACTGACATCCCTGGGCGCGCTGTCCATTGACATTAACGGGCTGAAAAATTTCAACAAGGAGTTCGGCAGGGAGTACGGCGATGAGGTCGTGATCCGCGTGGGAGAGGTCCTGGAGGAATATTTCCGCAGCGGCGAGGTTTACCGGCTGACAGGGGACGAGTACCTTGTCCTTGTGGAAAATACATCTTATGAGGAGTTTACAAAACAGATCTACGCGGCGCACACGAAGCTGGACAATATCAGCCTTGGGCTTGTGTCAATGGGATATGCCTGGGAGAAGGTTGATATCGATGTGGACAAGCTGGTCGGCAATGCGGAAGTCATGATGCGCGAGGAAAAGAAAAAATATTATAAGAATCTGAAGAAAGGGCATCATGAACCGATCATCAAGCAGGATCTGCTGGAAGATATCGAGCATGGGAATTTTATCGTCTGCCTGGTGCCGAAGATGGACGTGCAGACAGAACAGATCGCAGGCGCTGAGGCTGTCGTGCGGTACCACCACAAGGATCTGGGGATCGTAGATCCCGGCAAATATATCAATCTTTTGGAGGAGACAAAGCTGTCCCACTATCTCGATCTCTATGTATTCGAGGAGGTGTGCAGGACTCTCCACAGATGGGAGATCGAAAATATCCCGCTCATCCCGGTGGCTGTGAATTTTGCAGGGGCAACACTGAGACAGGAAAGCGTTGCGGACCGGATGATGAAGATCATAGAGAAATACCATGTGCGCTGCGAATATCTTGAAGTGGAAGTCTCAGAGTCAGGCAGCGACATGAACCAGGAGATGCTTGCCGAGACGAGCAGCAAGATCCGAAAGGGCAATGTCAGGGTCATCCTAGACCATTTCGGCGCGAAAGATTCCAGTTTCTCGATCCTGTCTCTCATGGAATTTGACGCCCTGAAGCTGGATAAGAGCCTGATCACGAACATCGTAAGCAGCAGCCGGAGCCGTATCGTGGCGCAGGCGGTGATCGATATCTGCCGACAGCTCGGAGCCTCTGTGGAGGCGGCCGGGGTCGAGACACAGGATCAGCTGAATGTATTAGGGGAGCTGGGATGTGACCATGCGCAGGGGGTGCTCTTTAATAAGCCGATCACCATAGAGACCTTTGAAGTCCGCTATCTGCGGGGCTAGATATGGTCAGGGCGTGGATCGCGGATGTGACGCCGCTCTATGATCATAGATGTTACAGGAAATATTATGACCGTCTCCCGGATTTCCGGAAGAAGAAAGCGGATGCGCTGCGCTCTGTGGAAATGAAAGCGCAGAGTGTGGGTGTGTGGGCTCTGTGGGAGCGGATACGGGCAGCGTATGGACTGCCGGCGGATGCGGTATTTAACCTTTCGCATTCCGGGACCTATGTGATGTGCGCTGCCGAACTTGACGGCAGCCATAAGCGTGTGGGATGCGATCTGGAAAAGATCGGTGAGCTGAGAGAAAAGGTTGCGGCCCGTTTTTTCTGCCGGGAGGAGTACGAAGCAATCCTACGTGAAGGGTCTGAGAAGGCGAAGACAGAGCTTTTTTACAGATACTGGGTTTTAAAAGAGAGCTTTATGAAAGCGACCGGAAAAGGGATGGCTCTTCCGGCGGATGCATTCTGCATCCGTATGGGGGATCCGCCGGTGCTGGTGAGGCAGCCGGAAGAATTTCCGGAACAGTATCATTACGCTGAGTATCAAATAGAAGGACTGCCTTATCGGATGGCAGTGTGTTCAACAGACCGGGAGATAGATGTCAGACTGCATACGGAGTTGGAATTATGAGAAAAAACGTTAATCTTGACCAGAGGCTGAAAAGAGTGTTCCTGGGCGGCGGGCTCATAGGGGCTGCGGCGGGCATTCTGTTTACAGTGCTTATTGCCAATATTATCATATCAGGGAAAGAAGCAGGCTTTGAGAAACAGCAGACAAAGCTGGAAAAGGAAAATGAAGAGCTGCAGTCCCAGGCAAATAAAGTCAATGCTGTGCACAATAATGCGGAACTTCTCGCCGGAGGAGAAGACGGATGGGCGCTTGCCCTTGTCAATGAGACGCATCCCCTGGATACGTCTTATGCGCCGGCAGAGTTATACGAAGTGGAGAGTGAACGTTCTGTAGATGCCAGGATCCGGGAGCCGCTTGACCGGATGCTCGCAGATGCCGAGGCGGCGGGCTTAAGCATGTATGTCGCGTCAGCCTACCGCTCTTATGACCAGCAGAGGACCGTGTTCAATGCAACGATGCAGGACTGGGTCAACCAGGGGTATACCCCGCTGAATGCGTATGATGAGACGAAGAAATCAGTCGCAGTACCCGGGACGAGCGAGCACGCGACCGGGCTGGCGGTAGACATCATTGCCTCTGAGTATGAGGCGCTTGATGACAGGCAGGGGGAGACTGCGGAACAGCAATGGCTGATGGAGCACTGCTGGGAATACGGATTTATCCTCCGTTACCCTCCGGAGAAGGCGGATGTGACCGGGATCATATATGAACCCTGGCATTACCGCTATGTGGGGGAAGCGGCTGCAAAAGAAATCCACGAACAGAATATTACCCTGGAGGAGTACCTGGGGGAATGAGTGGGATTTATTGACGTAAACAATCGGATTTGTTAGAATAAAACAGTAAAAAATAGATTTATGAAGCAACAATATTGTTTCTAAATCATGATTGTACATACCCTGCCCGTTTGACCGGCAGGTGTGAGGGAGAGTATTGATATACATAAGGAGGAAAACCATGGAAGATTTAACATTCGGGGAACAGGTCAAGATCATCCTGGGGAGAAAAGGGATGACGATCAAACAGCTTGCTGAGCTGATCGAAGAAAAGACCGGGAAAAAGATGTCAAGGCAGAACCTTACACAGCGCCTTGGCAGGGATAATTTTCAGGAGCAGGACATGCGTATGATCGCATCGATCCTTGAATGCCCGTTCCGCCTCAGCATCATGTCCGTGGATGCACAGCCGCAGCGGAGCACAGCCGCGCTGGAGAGAGCCGCAGCTGCAAGGACGGAAGCCGTAGAGCGCAGGGCGGACATCGAACCGGAAGAGGAGAGCGCGGGTCTCAGGGCGGACACCGAACCGGAAGAGGAGAGCGCAGGATTCAGGGCGGATATCGAACCGGAGCAGGAAACCGAGGGGCTCTGGGCGGATATCGCGTCAGGGCAGGAGGCAGAGACGGCGGCAGATGCTGCCGGGGCAGCGGAAGAAACAGCTCCCGGAGAGCGGGATATGACGATCGGGGAACTCTATGATATGCACAGGGAACTGGCGGCGCTGGAAGAGAGCGTAAAAGCCGGAGAGCCTGTGGAAGAGATCCGCAAAGAGCTGGAGAAGCCGAAACGCGAGGGATTCTTGCGGGGCGGTCTTTTCCTGCGGAGAAAACAGCATAAGAACACGTCCGCGGCATCTGCCGGACCGGAAGGGGAAACAGAGGCAGAGACAGCCCAGGGCATACCTGCGGATGCAGAGAAGTCAGATACAGCGGCCGCATCAGAGGAAAATAGAAAAGAAGAGACCGCGCCTGTACAGGATGCTGTGCAGGCAGAAGAGATGCAGGATAAGCGCCAGCCGGAGACGGACAGCAGGCAAGAGGCTGACTTCGAGCCTGTGATCCCGCAGCATGACGCAGAAGAGGACGCGGCGGCAGGCGAGGTCAACCCGTATACCGGAAGAGAGTACCAGTCCAACAGCGTGCGCATGCATCCGACCAGGATCGGATATGTGCAGGTGTATGACCGCACGATCCACAAATGGACAGATATGACGGAATGGGCATTCCTCGGACTGCAGGAGCGCAAAAAAGCACTTCTCGGGAAAGCATACGAGCCGCCGATCTATCTTGACTGACAAGGGTCTGGCGGCAGATCGGGACGATCCATGGGACCGGACGCAAAATAAATAGTGAAAAAATACAGTCTTCACCCCGCAGCAGCGCCTGCGGGGTGAAACATATCAGGAAGGAGGAGCCGCAATGGAATGGAAAACTCTCCTGTCCGCGAAAAGGGAGCGCGAGAGTCAGCACAAGCAGCGGTCATCGGATCTCAGGAGTGAGTTTGAAAAAGATTACCACAGGATCATAGGGAGCGCGTCCTTTCGCCGGCTTCAGGATAAGACCCAGGTATTTCCGCTTGATAAGAGTGATTTTATCAGGACAAGGCTGACACATTCTCTGGAAGTCTCCTCACTCGGGAAATCCCTGGGGCAGAACATTGGGGAAAATATCCTGAAATACAGGCGGAATTCGGGATTTGCCCCATATATGAAAGAAGACATCTCTCACATACTGGAATGTGCCGGGCTGATCCATGATATCGGGAATCCGCCGTTCGGGCATTTCGGTGAGATCGCGATCAGGGAGTGGTTCGCGCGGAATCTGCCCCGCCTGACATTCCGCGGCCGGGCTGTGACGGATCTGCTGAACGAACAGATGAAGCAGGACCTTCTCCATTTTGAGGGGAATGCCCAGGCGCTCCGCCTGGTGACAAGGCTGCATTATCTTGTGGACGAGCACGGCATGAACCTGACATATGCTCTCCTCAATACGATCATCAAATACCCTGTAGCTTCCACGGAGATCAATGAGAAAAGCGGCAATCTAAAAGAGAAAAAAATGGGGTATTACCTGGCGGATGAGAAAATCTTCCGCAGTGTGACAGAAGCCACGGGAGCGGGGAATAACAGGCATCCCCTGACTTATATCCTGGAGGCTGCGGATGACCTTGCGTATAAGACAGCGGATATCGAGGACGCGTTTGTGAAAGGGTTTATCTCATATTATACGCTGGAGCGTGAGCTGGCAGGCCTGGAGAGAGCCATCCCTGAGTCGCCTTTCCGGCCGCTTGAAAAACTGCGCCAGCTCTATGAGCGGGGGCTCGGGAAGGGAGTGAGCGATCCGGAGTCTTACGCGGTGAAGAACTGGATCGTAAGCGCCCAGGGCTTCCTCATCAGCTGCGCGACCTTTGGGTTTACCTCAAATTATGACAGGATCATGGACGGCACGTTCTGCTGTGACCTTTTCCACGGCACTTATGGGGAAAAACTCATGGACCTGCTGGGGGATATGGCATACCGGCATGTCTTTTCCTCAATGGCGATCTACAAGATGGAAGTTTCGGAATCTCCGATCCTGAATGACCTGATGGACAAACTGGTGCATGCGGTCCTGTATTACGATACGGGGGAGCCTCAGGATACCATCGATAAGCGGGTAGTCTCGTTTATCTCTGACAACTATAAAAATGCGTATAAGCTTCAGGCGGAGGGAAAAAGTGAGGAGGAGAAGCTCTATCTGCGCCTCCTCCTCGTGACAGACTATGTGTGCGGTATGACAGACAGCTATGCGAAACGCCTGTATCAGGAAATGAACGGGATGTTCTGACCTACGCACCGGCACCAGTGGCCGAAATCGCTGCTGTCGCTGCGCTCCTCTTCGGCGAGGTCCGGGAAGGCGGCGAAGGAGCGGGTAAATCGGGGGAATCCGAACAGGTCCGCAGCCCGCGCTTCCTGAGGGGAATAGATGCCCGGAACGCCCAGCCATGCGCGTCCGCCTTCCTCGATCAGCATGAGATGGCCGTAATTGTGGTAACCGTGGAGCAGGAAGCTGTTGTTTGCAAGCGGCCAGAATTTCCGGGGAAGGAGGGCGATGTCCGAACGCCCGATCTTTTTTGCGGAAGGCTGGTCCGATGTGTCAGAGTGTACCGCTGCCTCAGAAGATTCCGGTGTGTCAGGCTGCGCCGGCATCTCGGAGGATCGCAGTGTGTCGGGCTGTGCCGGCGCCTCAGGAGAGTCTGTAATCTCAGGCGGAACCGGCGCCTCAGAACGGACCGGAGTTTCGGACCGGGCAGGGAGTTCCGCTGCCCCGGCTGCGCGGATATCTGCCCTGGCTGCGCGGATATCTTTGCCGGCCTGCTCCCGGGACGGGATCCGCATCCGGCTGATATCTACGTCAAAGAACAGGTCCGAAGCCATCCAGAAAAGCGTGTGCCGGTTTCCGGGCAGGCAGATGAGGAACCCGTCGATCTGCGGGAGGGGACGTCCCTCAGGGAAGGAGTTTTCAGCGATTGGCAGGCGGGCGGAGATATTTCTCCTGAAGCAGTTCAGGACAGCGATCTGTTCTGCGATCAGATCCTGGCCGCTCCGGAAGAAGGCATAGAGTTCCAGTGATGCACCGTTGCCTGCCGGGATGTCTGCAGCGTGGATCTGCAGGATGCATGAGCGGTAATGCCGGGCTGTCTTGATAAAGCCTACATTCCGCCTGCGTTTATTATTTTCGTATTCGTATAAATAAAATGTACCGGGATTCATAGATTATGACTGCCTCTGGTCTTGGCTTTTTCAGTCTAGTGTATTCGCGGGCGTAGAGAAAAAGAACAGAGCGGAAAGGAATATTATGGGAAGAGTGCAGCAGGAAAGAAATACAGATCCGGCTGAGATCCGGAAAAAGACCGATGAAAAATATATGCGCCAGGCCCTCAGGCAGGCGAAGAAAGCATACGACCTGGATGAGACGCCCATCGGCTGCGTGATCGTCCGCGACGGGAAAGTCATAGGGAGAGGGTATAACAGGAGAAATACGGATAAAGATCCTCTCGCCCACGCAGAGATCACAGCGATAAAAAAGGCGAGCAGAAAGACCGGGGACTGGAGGCTGGAAGAATGTACCCTGTATGTGACGCTGGAGCCGTGCCAGATGTGCGCAGGGGCGATCGTACAGGCGCGCGTCGCGCGAGTTGTAGTGGGATGCATGAACCCGAAAGCGGGATGCGCGGGATCGATCCTGAACCTTCTGGACATGAAAGAGTTTAACCATCAGGTACAGCTTGAGACAGGGGTGCTGGAAGAAGAATGCAGCATGCTGATGAAGACATTTTTTAAAGAACTCCGCATGAAGCAGAAGATGCGGAAGAAGAGCCTGGCGGAATAAAAAAAGGAGAGCCGGCGGTCCATATCAGGACGCTGCTCTCCTTTAAGTCTCTTTTTTCGTGCATTGCGCTTCGAACTTGGCCAACAGACGTTACCCCGGCAGTTAACTCAGCCCAGGCACCCTCACGGCACCCGGGAGCTCCTGCTTAGTGCTGCTCCGTTCCCGGCCTGACACGGTTCACAGGTTCCCGTCGCGTGAGACCCGGACATCAACGCCACTTACCGGGGGCAGCTCTGCCGGCTGCCGCCCTCTGCGCAATATCACCCCTGCTATAGCGGATTGCAGGTACAAGGTACCGCTAACACCCCGGCTGCACGAGTCTTAATTTTACATGGTTTTCTCTGAAATGTCAATGGGCGCGGATCCACATTTGCCTCATATCGTGTTTAGTGCTAAAATCTCATGTATGACGAAAGAAACGGAGCTTTGGGAATGAAAGTGCTTTTAGCGGCGGTGAACGCCAAATATATCCACTCGAATCTGGCGGTGTACAGCCTGCGGGCGTACGCGCAGAAGTACTGCGGGGAGACAGAGATCGCAGAATATACGATCAATCAGACGATCGATGACATATTGACGGACATTTATTTAAGACAGCCGGATGTGCTGTGCCTTTCCTGCTATCTGTGGAATATCCCGTATGTGGGGCAGATCGCGGCGGAAGTGCCGAAGATCCTGCCGCGCACACAGATCTGGCTGGGCGGTCCTGAAGTATCCTATGACGCGGCGGATGCCCTGCGGAGATATCCCGGCGTGGCAGGCGTCATGCGCGGGGAGGGGGAAGCCACCTTCCTGGAGCTGATGGGGTACTGGGAGCAGCAGGGCCGCGGGGACAGAGAGGGGGATCTTTCAGAAATAAAAGGCATCGTTTACCGGGACGAAAGCGGGGAGATCCGGGAGAACCCTCTGCGCCCTGTCCTGGACCTGAGCAGCGTGCCGTTCGCCTATGGCCATATCGGGGATTTTAAAAACCGCATCATTTACTATGAGTCGAGCAGGGGCTGCCCGTTCTCGTGCAGTTACTGCCTGTCGTCCGTAGATAAATGCCTGCGGTTCCGGGACATCGGCATGGTGAAAGAAGAACTGCAGTTTTTTATCGACCATGAAGTCCCGCAGGTGAAATTTGTGGACCGGACATTTAACTGCCGCCATGACCATGCCATGGAAGTGTGGACTTATATTAAAGCGCATGACAGAGGGATCACGAACTTCCATTTCGAGGTGGCTGCGGACCTGCTGGACGAGGAAGAGATCCGGCTGATCCGGAGCATGCGCCCGGGGCTGATCCAGCTGGAGATCGGCGTGCAGTCCGTGAACAGGGATACTCTCAGGGAGATCAGGCGGACCATGGATCTGGACCGGGTCAGGGACAGAGTGGACCGGATCCGTGAGGGCAGGAATGTGCATCAGCATCTGGACCTGATCGCGGGGCTGCCCTTTGAGGGATACGAGAGCTTCGCGCGGTCCTTTGACACGGTGTACGCCATGAAGCCGGAGCAGCTCCAGCTCGGCTTTTTGAAAGTGCTCAAGGGCTCTCTTATGCATGAGCGGACAGAGGAGTACGGGCTCCTGTACCAGGACCGCCCGCCCTATGAGGTGCTGAAGACAAAGTGGCTGTCATACGGGGAGATCATCCGGCTGAAACGAGTGGAAGAAATGACAGAAGTCTATTATAACAGCGGGCAGTTCCGGCATACAATGGAATACCTGCTCGGGAAGTTCGGGTCGCCGTTTTCCATGTACGAGGCGCTGGCAGGATATTATGAAGAAAACGGGCTTTTGGGAGTGCAGCACTCCCGTCTCGCGCGGTATGAGATCCTCAGCCGGTTTGCCGGACGTTGCCTGGCGGGTGAGACAGAGAAGAAAGAATTTACGGAGTGGTTGACATTGGACCTGTATTTGAGGGATAATGTGAAAAACCGGCCCGCGTTTCTCGGGGAGGGACAGACAGGGAAGGAAGAGACTGCGCTGTTCTATAAAAAGGAAGCGCAGGAGCGCCGCTATCTGAAAGGCTATGAAGGATATGACGGCAGGCAGATGCGGAAGATGACCCATCTGGAGCGGCTGGGAGGGAAACTCCTCCTGTTTGATTACAGAAAGAGGGATCCCCTTACAGGAGACGCGGCAGTTTATGAAATAAAGGAGTAAAGATCCATGAATTTTTATGATAAAAGAGTCAGGCGCATCATATCAGCTATTATCATCGTGATCGTGGCGGCAATGGTGCTGACTATGGTCCTTCCGTATATCGCGTGAGGACATGAGGAAGTGACGGAGCCTGGAAAGACACAGAGCAGGCAGTGAGGACAGTAAAGAAAGGCAGCGGAGAGATGAGATACGGCAGACTGACACAGACCGCATGGCAGCGTTCTGTCAGGAGACAACTGCATGACAGAGGGAAAGACGTGCTGTTCGGGCCGTCGCCCTGGGAGGAGTGCTCCGGTATCGCGGATGAAAGCGGAGATTCCTTTTTGTGGGCGGATGCCCATGCTGCGGGGGATTCCGCGCGTACCGGATATTACGCGGTTCTGCACGCGGCAGGGGAGCTGGCGGCAAAAGGCGTGGCCGCATCCTGCGTATCCGTAAGGGTCCTGTTCCCGCCGGAGGCGGAGGAAGAGGATCTGAAGGCTGTCGCAGCGGGCGTCGAGGAAGCCTGTGACAGGATGGGGCTCCAGGTGACGGCGTTTCAGGGAGAGACATCCTGTGCGGCGGAGCGGATCATCGTCTTTGCGGCTGCGGCGGGAACGACCGGCAGGATAGGGATCCTGAAGCCCGCAGCAGGGCAGGAGATCGTATTCTGCGGATACGCCGGGCTGGAAGGGATGCTCCGGATCCTGGACGAGGCGGGGGATGAGCCAGGGACCCGGTTTATCCCGGATTTTCTGAGAAAGGCGGGCGAACTGTCTGACAGGCTGGTGACGCCGGGGCAGATCCTCGCGCTCTTCCGGGAGCAGGAGTGCGGGTCAGACCGGGCGGCGGCAGGCATGCCGGATATTACGGCAGTCTTCCAGGCAGGGAGCGGCGGGATCCTGGCGGCGCTGTGGGAGATGGCGGAGACGCTGCGCACCGGGTTTGAGGCAGATATGTCATCCATCAGCATCAGGCAGGAGACCGTGGAGATCTGTGAGTTCTACCGGCTGAACCCGTACCAGATGGCATCGTCCGGAAGCTTCCTTATCGTGACAGAGGATGCCGGGCGTGTGATAGAGATCCTGGAAAAGGCGGGGGCGCGAGCCGGAAGGCTTGGGGTCATAAAGGCGCAGAACGCGCGTGTGATCACAAGCGGAGAAGAAGTAAGATATCTGGACAGGCCGGCGCCGGATGAGCTGGAGCTCTGGCAGGCGCGGCGGGCCAGGCAGAATGAAGACAGATAATGATTAAAAACTGATAGAATGATCCGGATGAAAACCGGAAGCAGGGAGGAAACAAGATGAACGAAAAAAAAGAAGCCCTCAGGATCGAGATCCTGAAATACATTGAGAAACACAGCCGGGTAGCTCTCGGGGAGCTGGCCGTCCTGCTGGGAGTGGAAGAAGCGGACGTGGCGAACGAGATGGCGGAGATGGAGAAGGAAAAGATCATCTGCGGCTACCACACACTGATCGACTGGGACAAGACCGGCGTCGAGAAGGTGACCGCGCTGATCGAAGTGCGCGTCACACCCCAGAGGGACAGAGGATTTGACCGGATCGCGGAGCGTCTCTACAATTACCCGGAGGTGTATGCAGTGTACCTGATCTCCGGCAGCTATGACCTGCTGGTGACAATGGAAGGGAAGACGCTCAAAGAGGTTTCCCGTTTCGTATCGGAGAAACTGTCCCCGCTGGACGGAGTCCTGAGCACGGCGACGCATTTTATACTGAAGAAATATAAGGACCACGGCACGGTCATGGTGACGAAGAAAGAATCAGAAAGGATACCGGTGACACTGTAATGAGAAATCCATTATCAAAAAAGATCGTTGATATACAGCCTTCCGGGATCCGCAAGTTCTTCGACGTGGCAAATGAGATGAAGGACGCGATCTCCCTGGGCGTGGGGGAGCCGGACTTTGACACACCGTGGAGGATCCGGGAGGAAGGAATCTTTACACTTGAAAAAGGCAAGACATTCTATACATCCAATGCAGGCTTAAAGGAACTGAGACAGGAGATCTGCCGTTATCTGGAGCGCAAGATCCATGTGTCTTACGATCCGCTCAAAGAGACGCTGATCACAGTCGGCGGGAGCGAAGCCATCGACGTGGGGCTTAGGTGCATGCTGGATCCGGGGGATGAAGTGCTGATCCCGCAGCCCAGCTATGTGTCCTACCTGCCGTGCACGGTCATGGCGGACGGCGTGCCCGTGGTAGTGCCGCTGCAGGCGGAAAATGAGTTCAAGCTCACAGTGGAGGATCTGGAAAAATATACGACGGAGCGGACAAAGATCCTGATCATGCCGTTCCCCAACAATCCGACAGGCTCGATCATGACAAAAGAGGACCTGGAGCCTGTGGCGGAATTCGTAAAAGAGCATGACCTCTATGTCATGTCCGACGAGATCTATTCAGAGCTCACCTACGGCACACAGCACGTATCCATCGCGTCTCTTCCGGGGATGAGGGAGAGGACGCTGGTGATCAACGGGTTCTCCAAAGGCTTTGCCATGACCGGATGGAGGCTCGGGTACTGCTGCGGGCCGGAGGCGCTGATCGAGCAGATGACAAAGCTCCACCAGTTCGCCATCATGTGCGCGCCGACGAACAGCCAGTACGCGGCGGTGGAAGGCCTGAGGAACTGTGAAGATGAAGTGGAGGAGATGCGGAAGTCCTACGACCAGAGGAGGCGCTTCCTTATGCATGAGTTCGCCAGGATGGGGCTGGAGTGCTTCGAGCCCTTCGGCGCATTCTATGTATTCCCGAGCATCCGGGAGTTCGGCATGTCCTCAGAAGAGTTCGCCACAAGACTCCTGGAAGAGGAAAAAGTGGCGGTCGTCCCGGGAACCGCTTTCGGCGAGTGCGGGGAGGGATTTTTAAGGATCTCCTACGCGTATTCCCTGGAAGACTTAAAAGAAGCGCTCGGGCGTCTGGAGAGCTTTATCCGGAAGCTCAGGAAAGAGCAAGAGTAAAGGGGCGTGGACCGGCTATGCTGAATATTGTACTCCTGGAGCCGGAGATACCGGCGAATACGGGAAATATCGGAAGGACCTGCGTGGCGGCAGGGGCGAGGCTGCACCTGATCGAGCCGCTGGGATTCAGCCTTTCGGAAAAGGCGCTGAAACGTGCGGGGATGGATTACTGGAAATCCCTGGACGTGACAACCTATGTTGATTACCAGGATTTTCTCGACAGAAATCCCGGGGCAAAGATCTATATGGCGACGACAAAAGCGCGGAAGGTATACACAGAGGCCGCCTATGAGCCGGACTGCTACATCATGTTCGGGAAAGAGAGTGCCGGGATCCCGGAGGAAATCCTCGTGGAGAATAAGGAAAACTGTGTGAGGATCCCCATGATAGGAGATATCCGGTCGCTGAACCTCGGCAATTCCGCCGCCATTATTCTGTATGAAGCGCTGCGCCAGAATGGATTTAAAGGAATGGAAACGGAAGGAGACCTGCATCGCCTGAAATGGTGAAGCAGGTCTTTTATTAGTATAAATAATAAATATATTTTAAATATTCTTATAAATGTTTTGAATATTCTGTAGGTCTGGTATATAATGGGGTGGACTTGAGTGTTAAGATTGTGCTAAGATTATGACCTGCATGAAACAGGAAGGATTGGAAAAACTAAGGGGACAGGAAGTCTGAGAGGACGGAGTCTGACGGAAAGGTGGTGGAAAGCCATGGTAGAAGAGACGATCCGGTCGATCCGCGCGGCCGAAGAGCAGGCGGATGAGATCGTAAGGCAGGCGGAGCAGAAGAGCCGGGAGATCCTTGAAGAGGCGGAAAAAAGAGCGGCAGGCATCTCTGAGGCGATCCTGCGGGAAGCGAAGACAGAGGCCCTTGCCCTGGAAGAACAGGCAAAGGAGGAGGCAAGGCGCGAAGAGATGCGGACCGATGAGCAGACAGAGCAGGCTGTCAGGGAGCTGAAGGAGACGGCGCTCGGAAGAGAACAGGAGGCGGTCAGCCTGGCTCTCTCGCTGCTCGTGTGAGCATATCCCTGATCGGAAAGGGAAAAAAGAAGTAAGGGAGGGATGACGATATGTCGGTACTTCAGATGCAGAGGATCAGCATCTGCGCCTTAAAGAAAGACCGAAAAGCGATCCTGGAAAAGCTGCAGAGCCTGGGCGTCCTGGAAGTCGATATCGCTGTCGGCGGGGACGGTGTCAGCGGGGATGGTGTCGATGGGGACGGATATTTCCGCAAAATGGATACCGCAGGACAGAGAGCCGGATTCGAGAGGGCGGCCGCGGCGGCGGATCAGGCGCTGGATGTGCTGGAGCGGTACGTCCCGGAGAAGAAGTCCGTATTTGCGGCCCTTGAGGGCAAGCTCCTGATCGGCCGCAGGCAGGCGCTGGAAGTCGAGGAAAACCGAAGGGAGATCCTGAGGACCGCAAAGAAGATCTGCGGGCTGGACCGGGAGCATGCGGAGAAGCAGGCGGAGGCGGTGCGGATACGCAACAGCATGGAAGGCCTGGCGCCCTGGATGTCACTGGATGTGCCCCTTAAGGACAGTGCGACGAAGCGGACGGTCCTGTTCCCGGGGACGATGCCCGGAGGCACAACGCTGGATTCCATCTGTGAAGTGATCGCAGAAAAAGCGCCGGATGCTGTGGGCGCGGATATCCGGATCATCTCCTCAGAGCAGAGCATGGTCTATCTCGCGGTGGCCTGCCTGAAAGAGGACGCTCAGGCGGTGGAAGACGCGCTCAGGAGCGCGGGATTTGCAAGGCCGGCGCAGACCTGGGAGAAAACGCCCGCTGAGGAGAGAGAAGAACTGGAACAGCAGGAAAAGACCTGCGCGG
The DNA here is from genome assembly GCA_019120595.1 of Candidatus Mediterraneibacter tabaqchaliae. GTDB lineage: Bacteria > Bacillota > Clostridia > Lachnospirales > Lachnospiraceae > Mediterraneibacter > Mediterraneibacter tabaqchaliae. The sequence continues at coordinate 21,157 of DWUV01000014.1, forward strand.
CGGAGACAGCGGAGATCGAGGAACAGATCCGGGAGCTGTCAGAGCACAGGACGGAGATCAAGATCGCGGCGGATTATTACCGTGTGCGGGCGGATAAATATGAAGTGCTCGGAGAGCTGCCCCAGTCGGAGAGGACCTTCGTGATCAGCGGCTACATCCCGCAGTGCGAGGCAGGGCATGTGGAAAGCTGGCTGTCGGAGCGGTACGACTGCGCGGTGGATATCGAGGACCTGAAAGAGGACGAGGAGCCTCCGGTTATCCTGAAGAATAATCCGTTCTCTATGAACATGGAAGGCGTAGTAGAGTCTTACGGTCTCCCCCACAAAGGCGAGCTGGACCCGACGACGGTCATGTCATTTTTCTACGTGTTTTTCTTCGGGATGATGCTCTCAGACGCGGCATACGGGGCAATCGTGGCGGCGGCCTGCGCGGTCCTGGTGCGGAAATTCCCCCGGATGTCCCCGGGCATGAAGAAATCGCTGAAACTGTTCTTCTACTGCGGGCTCTCCACTCTGGTGTGGGGGATCCTGTTCGGAGGATATTTCGGGAATATCGTGGATATCGTATCAGAAAAGTTTTTCGGGACGGCGGTGACTGTGCCCGCGCTCTGGTTCATCCCGCTCAACGACCCGATGAAGCTTTTGGTATTCTCGCTGCTGTTCGGCGTGATCCACCTGTTCACGGGACTTGGGATCAAAGGGTATCTCTGCCTGAGGGACGGGAAGGTTATGGATTTCTTCTGTGACGTGGTGCTCTGGTTCATGCTCCTCGTGGGGCTGATCCTGATGCTCCTTCCAAGCGATATCTTTGCATCCATCGCGCAGACGCAGATCGCATTCCCGGGATGGCTCAATACGCTGGCAGGCATCCTGGCTGCGGCCGGAGCTATCGGCATCGTGCTCATGTCCGGGAGGGAGAAGAAAAACCCTGCGCTCAGGATCGCGCTGGGGGCGTACGACCTCTACAATATCACAGGCTGGCTGAGCGACGTGCTCTCGTATTCGCGTCTGCTGGCGCTGGGGCTGGCGACCGGGGTCATCGCGTCGGTCATCAACCAGATGGGGAGCATGCTGCCGGATAACATCGTGGGGGTGATCTTTTTCATCGTGATCTTCCTCGCCGGACATACGCTCAACCTGGCGATCAACCTGCTGGGGGCGTATGTGCATACGAACCGTTTACAGTTTGTGGAGTTTTTCGGAAAGTTTTATGAGGGCGGCGGGCGTCCGTTCGAGCCTTTTAAAGAAAATACAAAATATGCAGATGTTAAGGAGGAAACTATACCATGAATATCTTAAGTGATTTAGGAATCGTCTACGCGCTCCTGGGCGCGGCTGTGGCAGTGCTTTTTGCGGGGTGCGGCTCCGCCATCGGCGTGGGCATCGCGGGACAGGCGGCGTCAGGGGTCGTCACGGAAGATCCCAGTAAATTCGCGAAGGTGCTGATCATCCAGCTCCTTCCGGGTACGCAGGGACTCTACGGACTGCTGGTAGGCTTTATCACACTGTCCAA
>DWUV01000141.1 GCA_019120595.1 Candidatus Mediterraneibacter tabaqchaliae
CTGCATTTGTCGGGGGACCTTCCGTCTTGAGAAAACCAGAAAACAGCGAAGCGCCTTTTCGAAACTTCCTTTCAGCGCGGGGATATGGGTGGTTGAGGCGACTTCAGAATGAGGCTTGGAAAAAGTAGAAATCAGGGGACACGCGTTGGGGGCAGAAGAGAGGGTGTTTGAGGCGAAGCCGAGTTCCTCTCTTCTGATCCCTGGTTTTAGCGTGTTCCCTGATTTCGTAGTTTTTCCTGCCTCATGGAGCGGAGCCGATGCCAGCCATATCCCCGCGCTGAATACGTCCCCGACATCCGCGCTTCACTGTTTTCGGACGTTTAACCAATCGGTTGGCTTCCCCACAAATCCAGATTTCCACCTTGACATATCCTCCCCCCTTGCGGTAGAATAACCGATGTAAGCAAAAGCGTTGAAGAGGACAGTAGGCTGTCCGGCCATCTCAGAGAGAAGCCCGTTTGCTGCGAGGGCTTTGATGTTCCGGCTGACTGAAGACCACCTCGGAGCTGCCCTAATCCGGCACGGTGATTCCGTTATCATCACACGAATGAAGCAGGTTTTCCATGGAAAACAAGCAGGGTGGAACCGCGGGAATATTGATCCCGTCCCTGCGTGGAGTGTTTCCGTGCGGACATAGATTCAGAAGGTGAGAGACATTCCGGGAGGGATGTCTTTTCTGTTTTATGGATCAGCATCGGACAGATAAAAGGGAAAGGAAGGAAAAGAAGATGAAGATCACTTTAAAAGACGGATCGAGCAAAGAATATCAGCAGCCGATGAGCGTGTATGACATCGCGCTGGACATCAGCGAGGGGCTGGCAAGGATGGCGACAGCCGGGGAAGTGGACGGCGAGGTCGTCGACCTGAGGACAGTCGTTGACCACGACTGCGATCTGAGCATCCTGACATTTAATGATGAAAAAGGAAAGGGTGCGTTCCGCCACACGGCGTCCCACATTATGGCGCAGGCGATAAAGAGACTGTATCCGGAGACAAAGCTGGCGATCGGACCTTCCATTGCCGATGGGTTCTACTATGATGTGGACAGGGAGACACCGTTCACTGCGGAAGACCTGGAGAAGATCGAGGCAGAGATGAAGAAGATCGTCAAAGAAAATCTGGAGATCAAGCAGTATACCATGCCGCGAAACGAAGCGATCGAGTATTTTAAAGAGAAAAACGAAGATTATAAGGTGGAACTGATCGAGGATCTTCCGGAGGATGAGACGATCAGCTTCTATTCCCAGGGCGAGTTCACGGACCTGTGTGCGGGACCGCACCTGATGACCACAAAACCGGTGAAGGCATTCAAGCTCACAAGCCTGGCAGGCGCGTACTGGAGAGGGGACGAGCACAATAAGATGCTCCAGAGGATCTACGGTACTGCCTTCCCGAAGAAAGCAGATCTGGAAGAATACCTGACGATGATCGAGGAGGCGAAGAAGCGCGACCACAGAAAGCTCGGAAAAGAACTGGGGCTGTTCATGATGCGCGAAGAGGGACCGGGATTCCCGTTCTTCCTTCCGAATGGTATGGTGCTCAAGAATACGCTTCTTGACTACTGGAGAGAGATCCACCGCAGGGCAGGATACGTGGAGATCAATACCCCGATCATGCTGAGCCGTCATCTCTGGGAGACATCCGGCCACTGGGATCACTATAAGGAAAATATGTATACAACCGTGATCGACGACGTGGATTTTGCGATCAAACCGATGAACTGTCCGGGCGGTATCCTTGTATACGAGTCAGAGCCCCGCTCTTACCGTGATCTCCCGATCCGCATGGGCGAGCTCGGGCTGGTGCACCGCCATGAGAAATCCGGACAGCTCCACGGTCTGATGAGAGTGCGCTGCTTTACACAGGACGATGCGCATATCTTCATGATGCCCGAGCAGATCAAGGACGAGATCAAAGGAGTCGTAAAACTGATCGACGAGGTGTACAGCCTCTTTGGATTTAAATATCATGTAGAGCTCTCCACTCGCCCGGAGGACAGCATGGGAAGCGACGAGGACTGGGAAATGGCGACAGACGCTCTGAGGAGCGCGCTGGAGGACATTGGCCTTCCGTATGTGGTAAATGAAGGGGACGGAGCATTCTACGGACCGAAGATCGACTTCCATCTGGAGGATTCCATCGGCAGGACATGGCAGTGCGGTACGATCCAGCTCGACTTCCAGCTCCCGCTCCGATTTGACCTTGAGTATACCGGCGCGGACGGAGAGAAGCACAGGCCGATCATGATCCACCGCGTTGTATTCGGATCCATCGAGCGATTTATCGGGATCCTGATCGAGCATTTCGCAGGAGCGTTCCCCACATGGCTTGCCCCGGTACAGGTAAAAGTGCTCCCGATCTCAGACAAGCACATGGACTATGGCATGAAGGTGCTCGACGCGCTGAAAGAGGCGGGCATCCGCGCAGAGATCGACACCCGCGCGGAAAAGATCGGGTATAAGATCCGCGAGGCGCAGATGAAGAAGATCCCATACATGCTTGTCGTGGGCGCAAAGGAAGAAGAAGAGGACAAAGTCTCCGTGAGAAGCAGATTCGCAGGCGATGAAGGACAGTGCGGACTGGATGCATTTGTGGCGAAGATCAAAGAGGAGATCGCCGGGAAGGTCAGCAGGAAGATCGAGAAGGAGAACTGATGAGCGCGCAGTATGAAAAACTATTAAAGTGCTATGAATATTACAGGTCAGTGACAGACTTTGAGCCGAGGGTGGGACTGATCCTCGGCTCGGGCCTGGGCGGATATGCCAGAAATATGAAGGTCGTCAAAGAGATCCCTTACGGGGATATCCCGGGCTTCCCGGTCTCCACTGTGCAGGGACACGACGGAAGATTCCTGCTGGGCTATATCGGAAATGTACCTGCTGTGGTCATGAAAGGCAGGGTGCATTATTACGAAGGATATTCTATGGAAGAGGTGGTCATGCCGGTCCGGCTGATGAAGATGATGGGCATTGAGATCCTATTCCTGACCAATGCGGCAGGAGGCATGGGAGCAGGGTTCCGTGTGGGAGATTTCATGATGATCACGGATCAGATCTCCAGCTTTGTGCCCTCGCCGCTGATCGGGGAAAATGTGTCCGAGTTCGGGGAACGTTTCCCGGATATGACGCATATCTATGATACAGATCTGATGGAACTGATCCGAAAGACTGCTGAAGAAGAGGAAATCCCGCTTCAGGAAGGCGTGTATCTCCAGACTTCCGGACCGAATTTTGAGAGCCCGGCAGAGATCAGGATGTACGCTGCCCTGGGGGCGGGTGCAGTAGGCATGAGCACTGCATGCGAAGCGATCGCGGCGCGGCACGCCGGCGTCAGAGTGTGTGGGATATCCTGCATCTCCAATATGGCGAGCGGCCTGTCGGACGAGGAGCTGAGCCATCTGGACGTCCAGGAAGTCGCAGACCGGCGTTCGGGAGAATTTGAACTTCTGGTGACCCGGAGCATAGAGAAAATGTAAAGACACAGCAGATAATGGAGACAGTTACCGGGATAGAACCTGAATGACTGAGTGAAATAGAAGAAGGGAGCATAAAGGCGGAGATGAGGACAAGGATCTATAATGCCAGGATACTGACAATGGAACCGGGGAGAAAGATCTTCTCCGGGGAGATCGGGATCGAAGACGGCAGGATCATATCTGTCAGGGAAGAACAGGGAAAAGAGAAAGAGCAGGCAGAAGACAGGGCTGCGCTGGAGAAAGGAAATCAGAAGGGACAGGTTTCCGGCGGCTGGGATGAGGAGATCGATGCGCGCGGAAACCTGGTCATGCCCGGCTTTAAAAATGCGCATACCCACTCCCCGATGACATTCCTGCGGTCTTATGCGGATGACATGAAGCTTCAGGAGTGGCTGTTTGACAAAGTGTTCCCGGCGGAGGCAGAGCTTAAATCCGATGATATTTACTGGCTCACGAAGCTGGCGGTCATGGAGTATCTGACCAGCGGGATCACGTCGGTCTTTGATATGTATAAGCTCAAAAAGGACAGCGCAAGGGCGGCTGAGGAGACCGGATTCCGCATGGTGTTCTGCGGAGATATGAATGATTTCGGCGGGACAGTGGAAGAGATGGAGAAGGATTACATTGGATACAATAAAGATCCGGACAGCCTTCTGTCCTATCGGATCGGCTTTCACGCAGAGTACACGACCAACCGGGAGAGGATGGGGCAGATCGCGGTCCTGGCGGAGAAATATCAGGCTCCGGTATGCGTCCACTGCTCAGAGACGAAAAAGGAAGTGGAAGAATGCCGGGAGCGCTCCGGCATGAGTCCTGTCGCGTACATGGATTCCCTGGGGCTGTTCCAATACGGAGGATGCCTTTTCCACGGCGTGCACATGGATGACAGTGACTTTGACATCATCAGAGACAGAGGGATCAGCGTGGTGACAAACCCGGCGTCGAACCTGAAACTTGCAAGCGGCATTGCCCCGGTCAAAAGATATCTGGATCTGGGGATTCCCGTGGCGATCGGGACGGACGGACCTGCCAGCAATAACTGCCTGGACATGTTCCGTGAAATGTTCCTTGTGACAGGGCTTCAGAAAGTGCTGTGCGATGACCCGGAAGCCGTCCCTGCGATGGATGTGCTTCGGATGGCGACAGTAAACGGGGCCCATGCCATGGGGCTGGACGACTGCGATGTGCTCTCCTGCGGGAAAAGGGCGGACCTGATCCTGATCGACCTCATGCAGCCGAATATGCAGCCGCTCCAGAATATCGAGAAAAATATCGTGTACAGCGGAAGCAAGCAGAATGTCAGGATGACGATGATAAACGGAAAAACAGTGTACAGAGACGGGGAATTCTTTATCGGGGAATCTCCGGAGACAGTATACCGGAATGCGCAGCGGATCTCCGAACGCATTCTCGGGCAGTAAGCATACAGGGGAGAAGTGAAAAATCATAACGGAAAGGGGTACAGATGATGAGAGCAGCAATTTTTACGATCGACAGTGGGATTTACAAGGCAAAGGCAGAGAGCGCCGCGGCGTCCGCTCTGAAACGGATGCTGGAGCAGGTTGGATTCGAGGTGAAGGCGGCCAGCGTCCTTCCCCAGGAGAGGGAAGTTGTCGCCACAGTGCTGCGCCAGCTTTCGGATTCAGGGGCAGTAGATTTGATCCTGACCACAGGCGCTGTGGGATATCAGGACGGAGACTGTGCGCCGGAGGCATTGTCTGATGCAGCGGAGATGCTCATCCCGGGGATCCCGGAAGCACTCCGGGCATATAACCTGAGATATACAAAGGCGTCCATGATGGACAGAATGATGGCAGGTATCCGGAAGAAGACGCTGCTTATGAACCTTCCGGAAAGCGCGAAGACGGCAAAAGAGGATATGGAGTACATCCTCATGGAGACCGTTCAGGTTGTGGAGAATCTGAGTTTATGATGAAAGTAACATATTTAGGACACAGCGGATTCCTCGTTGAGACAGACGATGCGTATTTCCTTTTTGATTACTATAAAGGAACAGTGCCGGAACTGGACAGCTCGAAGAAAATGTTCGTATTCGTAAGCCACGGACATTATGACCACTACAGTAAGAGGATCTATGGATTTCGGAAGGAGTTTGAAGAAATCTATTATATCCTGTCCCGGGATATCCCGGCAGGATCAGAGGAGGTTTTTTCTCTCAGGCCCGGCGAAGAGACGGAGATCGGGGGATGCAGCGTGCGCACACTGCGCTCAAATGATGAGGGAGTGGCGTTCCTGATCCGTTATCACGGAAAGACTGTGTACCATGCCGGAGACCTGAACTGGTGGCACTGGGAGGGTGAGCCGGAGGAATATAATACAGGGATGAGACGCTCCTATCAGTCTGAGATCAACAAGCTTCAGGGCGAGAAGATCGATGCGGCTTTTGTGCCTGTGGATCCCAGGCTCGGGGAACAGTACTGCTGGGGCATTGACTGCTTTATGAAAAGGACGGACACAAAGTATGTATTCCCCATGCATTTCTGGGGAAGTTATGACGTCTATGAGCGCCTGATGCTGGAACCGTGCACCCGGGATTACAGGGAGCGCATCATGAAGATCGGGCGGGAGGGACAGAGCTTTCTCCTGGACGGTTCGGAAAAATAAAAGTGGAGAGAAAGAGATATGCTTGTTAAGATCTATACAGACGGCGCGGCCAGGGGCAACCCGGACGGACCCGGAGGATACGGGACTGTGCTCGAGTATGTGGACACAAAAGGAGAACTGCATGTAAAAGAAATATCCCAGGGGTATGTCAGGACGACAAATAACCGGATGGAGCTGATGGCTGTCATCGCCGGTCTGGAAGCCTTGAACCGCCCCTGTACGGTAGAGATTTATTCGGATTCCCAGTACGTGGTAAATGCATTCAACCAGCACTGGGTAGACGGATGGATCAAAAAAGGGTGGAAGCGGGGCAAGAATGAACCGGTCAAGAACGTGGACCTGTGGAAACGCCTGCTGAGCGCGAAAGAGCCCCACAGCACAAGCTTCCACTGGGTGAAAGGCCATGACGGACATCCTCAGAATGAGCGGTGCGATGAACTCGCCACATCCGCAGCGGACGGGGACGGGCTGATCGTGGATGAAGGACTTGTCCAGACTCCTTAGGGCAAAGAATAGTCTGAGTCTTGGGGCGGGGAATCTCAAAAGAAACAGTGGCATTTTTTATTTCCATATAGTATAATCAAATACTGTGTTAAGTAAGACAGGCGATCGCGGCTGCAGGTGCCGAAAGGCCGCAGACGAGGAAAGTCCGGGCTTCACAGGGCAGGATGCCGGATAACGTCCGGTGGAGGTGACTCCAAGGCCAGTGCAACAGAAATAAACCGCCCGGGCGGAGGGCTGAGAAGAAGGCAGAGACGCTTCTTTTGAGCCTTCCGCCCGGGTAAGGGTGGAAAGGCAGTGTAAGAGACTACCGCCTCGCTGGTAACAGAGAGGGCACATGTAAACCCCATCCGAAGCAAGACCGGATAGAAGCAATGCGGCTGCCCGCCGCGCTTCAGGTTGGTCGCTCGAGCACAGCGGCGACGCTGTGCCTAGACAGATGATCGCCCACGACATAACCCGGCTTATCGTCTTGCTTAACACAGTATTTTTTTGGAGGCATGAGAAATGGGAATGAAGATAAATGCAGAACTGCCGCTTCCGGCGGATCTCAAAGCAGAGTACCCGCTTTCGGAGGAGATTCTGGGGATCAAAAGAAAAAGGGATCGGGAGATCCGGGATATTTTCACCGGAAAGTCCGATAAGTTTATTGTGATCGTGGGACCGTGTTCCGCAGACAATGAAGATTCTGTCTGTGAGTATGTGAACCGGCTTGCCAGGGTAAATGAAAAAGTTTGTGACCGGCTTATGATCATCCCCAGAATATACACGAATAAGCCCCGTACTACCGGCGAAGGGTACAAAGGAATGCTCCATCAGCCGGAGCCGGATCAGGCTCCGGATCTGCTGGCAGGGATTATTGCCATAAGAAAGCTGCACACAAGGGCGATTAAGGAGAGCGGACTTACAGCCGCGGATGAGATGCTTTATCCTGAGAACAGAAGCTATCTGGATGATATCCTTTCCTATGAGGCGATTGGCGCCCGTTCCGTTGAGAATCAACAGCACCGGCTGACCGCAAGCGGAATGGATATCCCGGTGGGGATGAAAAATCCGACCAGCGGTGATTTTTCAGTGATGCTCAATTCTGTTGTGGCAGCGCAGAGCTCACATACCTTCATCTACAGGGGAATGGATGTGACTACGGACGGAAATGACCTGGCTCATGTAATCTTAAGGGGTGGAGTGGATAAGTACGGTACATGTATTCCGAACTATCATTACGAAGATCTGATCCGTCTCCTTGACATGTATCAAAAGCGCGAACTTAAAAACCCTGCGGCAATAGTGGATGCAAATCATTCCAATTCAAATAAACAGTTCAGGGAACAGATACGCATCGTGAGCGAGGTGCTCCACAGCCGGAAATATAATCCGGAACTTAAGACGCTGATCAAAGGTGTCATGATCGAGAGCTACCTTGAGGAAGGATGCCAGAAGATAGATGAGAACAGAGTGTATGGAAAATCTATCACCGATCCGTGCC
>DWUV01000142.1 GCA_019120595.1 Candidatus Mediterraneibacter tabaqchaliae
GTTTCCCGAGAACTGTATCAAGCAGCGCACATGCCATATAGTAGGTATACCCGTCTGCTGCCTTTACTTTTGCGTAATCCTCGTTCGGGTTCACACAGAGCGCCAGGTTGGACGGCAGGGTCCACGGTGTGGTCGTCCACGCGAGGATGTATGCGTCCTCGTCCTTTACCTTAAACCTTACGACTGCGGAGCGTTCTTTGACGTCCTTGTATCCCTGGGCAACTTCCTGGGCGGACAGCGGCGTGCCGCAGCGCGGGCAGTAGGGCACGATCTTGAAGCCTTTGTAGAGCAGGCCTTTGTCCCAAATCTGCTTTAACGCCCACCACTCGGACTCGATAAATGAGTTGTGGTAGGTTACATAAGGATGCTCCATGTCAGCCCAGAATCCGACTGTGCCGGAGAAATCCTCCCACATCCCTTTATATTTCCACACACTCTCTTTACATTTGTCGATGAACGGCTCAAGACCGTATTCCTCGATCTGGTCCTTGCCGTCCAGCCCGAGCGCCTTCTCGACCTCGAGCTCCACCGGCAGGCCGTGGGTATCCCATCCTGCCTTTCTCGGGACCATGTATCCCTTCATTGTGCGGTAGCGCGGGATCATGTCCTTGATGACACGTGTGAGCACGTGTCCGATATGCGGTTTGCCGTTTGCTGTCGGCGGGCCGTCGTAGAAGATGTAGTCCGGGCATCCCTTGCGCTCTTCGATACTTTTCTCGAAGATATGGTTGTCATCCCAGAACTTTTCAACTTCCTTCTCACGGCCGACAAAATTCATATCTGTTGATACTTTTTTGTACATGTCTGATCTTTCCTTTCTGTTTAGCCCGAGGTGAGGATATGTCCATTTCGGGCGCGCTTCCGCTCGGGACGGAACGCAGCGGTACATAGGACTGCAAAATACGCAGTCCAAGTGCCGGCGTTCCTTTACGGCCCTCAATGGACATATCCTCACCTCGGGCTTTCCAGAACGGAGAACGAAATCAAAACGGAGAGCTCTCGAAATAAAAAGGCTCCCGTCCTGTAAAAGGACGAAAGCCTTACTGTTCTCTCGTTTTAACCACCTGTTACATCATACTTGGAGCGGTCTGCCGCCTGCTCCGCATATGGCGTCCCCTAACGCGGGAACTCACGTCAGCCCTTACTCTCGCCGTACGATACAGATCCGGCGCGCCTTCTGGGCTGCGGCTCGGGAGTGATATTCGGCAGTACCCTACTGATGCCGGGCTTGCACCATCTCCCGGCTCGCTGGGATGCTCGGATAAGACCTACTGTCTCCGTCACAGCCTTTGCTATTGGATTTATGCACATGTTATTATATAGAGAAACGGGAGATCCGTCAAGATTTTTCTGGTGGTTCGTGCTGTTTACTTACTCCAGGATCTCCTTCACCTGTTCCAGCGAAATACTGCATTTCTCCGATATCATTTTCGGTGACTCTCCCTGAGCTGCAAGCTTCAAAACCTGTTTTGTAAGCTGAACTCCCTGTGTAAACCCCTGTTGTATTCCTTCAGTACGGCCTTTGCTGTCCGCTTCTTTTAATTCTTCTGCAAATAATTCTTTCAACGCATCACACATTTTTTTCTCGACCTCCATTTGTTCCCAGTTCGCTCTTGTGATCAGATCCATCACTGCAGCGTAATCTTTTGATTTCCTGTGTTTCTCATATTCCCGCATAAGTTTTCGTATCTCTCCAACTCTGTTTGTATCAGACTGATAAACACATGCATAGCCATATACTTTGTAGAAATCATTGATACTCAGATTATCACTGGGTGATTTATATTCTATAATATTATGTTTTCGGAATATCCGGCCGATGTCCTTTCTTATCTGAATATCTTTCAGCTTTTTTATAATAAGAATATCCATCTGCAGCGGTTTTTTACTCAGAAGATATTCTTCATGCATCTCCAGATATCTCATTTCATCCTGCAGCGTAATGCGCAGAGCGGCCCCAAAAGCAGGGTGCCATTGTAGTTTTGCTTTATCCATCTTATCTCCTTAAGTATAATACATCTCGTTTTTCTGGTGCAACTTTATATTTAAATGATTATTTCTGCAATGGCATCACCCCGCCTTTCGATTATAATCGTGTGAAATCCGCCCTGAATATACGGGCATGAATATTGGATACAGCATGCGATGAATCTGCCGAGTGCAGTTCGCATGAGATAAAGACAGAATAACATAGTTATTCGAAAAAAGGAAGAGTCCAATATTTTGTCAAATCAGGTTTTTACAAAAAGGGACAGGGCAAAACGCGGTTTGGGACGTAGTAAAATCGGATTTTACTACGTCCCAAACCGGGTTATTTTTCCATTTTCTTATACACTTCAATAAATTCTTCCGCCATGATCCGGAATGTCTCCGCGCTCATGAGCTGGTCCTCAGCGTGCATCAGGATGAGCCCTGACTCATTGAGTTCGCCGTTGGCGTCCTGCGCCAGCAGGTCCGCGTGGATGTGATGGCCTTCCGTGAAGGCCTCGTCTCCCTGGCGGATCTGTTCCTGTGCGGCTTCGAAGTCGCCCTGCTTTGCGCACTGCACGGCATTTACGAAACAGGATCTCGCCGTGCCCACATAGGTAATGATCCCGAAACATGCGGTTTCAAATGCTTCTGTCATATCTGTATTCCTTTCTTTTTACCAGTCGTCATCGTTTCCTTCTTTTTCCGCTTCCGCTTCTTTTACAAGATTCAGTTTATCCACTCTCCGTGCGAACGGAAGGTACACGAAGAAGGAAATGATAAAGATGATCAGCTGCAGCAGCGCTGTCCTCCATCCGCCGATCAGGAAACCGGAGATGATTGGCGGACATGTCCACGGTACCTGGGTCGCCCCGTACAGCGGGCAGAGTCCTGTGTAGAGAGCCACATACTGTAAGATACAGGCGATCACCGGCATGGCGATGAACGGGAATGCAAGCACCGGGTTCATAACGATCGGAAGACCGAAGAGGATCGGCTCGTTGATGTTGAACAGTGCCGGAACGAGTTCCAGTCTTCCCAGTGTCTTCATCTGTTTTGACTTTGCCATGAAGAACATGTAGATGACAAGGCCAATGGTAAGGCCTGCGCCGGTCACGTTGATGAACTGATCCAGGAACTGCATGGTAACGATATGTCCGCCGTTTGCCACAGTCAGTTCAATGCCCTGATCGATCAGCGCCTGGTTCTCAAGGCTGTTCGCCTGCAGGATACCGGTCATGATGCCGCCCACGATCGTCGATCCGTGAACTCCGAAGAACCACAGGAACGGAGTCAGGAAGCACATCAGCACCGCGCCGCCGATGGAGTCCGTCATGCCCTGAAGCGGAGTCTGGATCACGTTGTAGATCAGTTCCATGGCTGTGGTGTGGAAGCCCATGGAGCAGATGCCGTGTATGATCGTTGCCCCCACAACGATCACCGCGCCCGGGATCAGTGCGGAAAACGCATTGGATACACCTTCCGGAACACCGGCCGGCATCTTGATCCGGATATCCTTTTTCAGGAACCAGCAGTATACGAAACCGACGATCAGACCGACGATGATCGCGCCGACCATGCCCTGTCCGGCTGTCCAGCTCTTATTGATGATACCGCCCACAACATCCCCGCTCTCTGTTGTGATGGAAGCCGGCGTCATCATGATGAACACGCCGAGCGTCACGATCGCGCCGCTCAATGGTTCCTGCCCGTCAAGTTTAATGTAGTTGTATGAAATACCGAGTACGGCGATCATGGCGCTGATATTGAATGTCGCGCCGTTGGCCTGCTCGAGCACTGCCTTGATGCCTGTCTCTTCAAGTACGTCCACTACCGCCTGGATCGGGAAGTTGGTAATGATCAGGAATACCGAACCCACGATCAGCAGCGGCATCGAGTAGACCATACCGTCTTTGATTGCCTGGATCCCCTTCAGATTGATAAATGCCATGATCTTGGGGATGATCTTTTCATTCATTAGTTTCTGCATATCTCATTTCCTCTCTGATACTCTATAATCACTCTTTGCCTGCTGCCAGTTTGAACGCGAACCTGAGCACGTTCATGCCGTTGCACATGCCGTAGTCAGCCATCGGGATCACGTCCACCGGGACCCCTGCAGCGCCGCAGATCTCTTTTGATTTGGCCAGCTGATAACCTACCTGCGGTCCGAGGAGCGCCACATCCGCCTCGCCGATCAGCCGCTCCATATCAAGGATCGGATAAGCTTTGATATCCACTTCTTTCCCTTTTTCTTTCGCCGCTTCCTCCATCTTCTTTACGAGCAGGCTCGTTGACATTCCGTTTGCGCAAAACAGTCTGATCCTCAACATTGTTCTCATCCTCCTTAATTTTTATAAAATCTCGCCGTTGCTCTCGATAACTTTCTTATACCATTCGAAGGAATCTTTCTTCCTTCTCTCCAGCGTTCCATTGCCCTGGTTATCCTTGTCCACGTAAATGAATCCGTACCGCTTCTCCATTTCCCCGGATCCGGCGCTCACCAGATCGATGCATCCCCACGGCGTGTAGCCCATGACAGGCACCCCGTCTGAGAACATGGCTTTTTTCATCTCGACGATATGCCGTCTGAGATAATCGATGCGGTATGTGTCATGCACTTCGCCGTTTTCCAGCTTATCGTAAGCGCCGAATCCGTTCTCTACGATAAAGATCGGTCTGTGGTATCTCTGATACAGCAAGTTCAGGGAATACCGGAGCCCCTGCGGGTCAATCTGCCATCCCCAGTCGCTCTTCTGCACGTACGGGTTGCGGGCCGTGTAAAATCCTTCCGCCACCTTCGTGCAGTCCTCTGTCTCCACGCTGCTGATGGTTCCGCTCATGTAATAGCTGATGCCGATGTAATCGACGCATCCCTCTTTCAGCGCTTTCAGGTCTTCCTCTGTCATATCCAGGACGATCCCTCTCTCCCGGCGGAACGCTTCCATGAACGCCGGATATTCGCCGAATACATGCAGGTCGCCGTAATAGTAGAGGCGATGCTCCATGGCGATCTGCGCCGCGATCTCATCCTGCGGCGAGCAGGTCCTTGCATAGAACGGCACCATGGCAAGCATGCATCCGATCTGGAAATCCGGGTTGATCTCATGCCCCAGCTTCACGGTCATCGCGCTGGCCACCATCTCATAGTGGACCGCCTGCTGGAGAACCGTCTGTACATCCTCGTCCTCCCGGTAGAGGATCCCGGAATTCGTCCAGCCGCCCCAGGCGTTCTGGACGCTGGACTGGTTGTTGACCTCGTTAAATGTCATCCAGTATTTTACTTTATCTTTATAGCGTCTCATGACTGTACCGGCAAATTTAACAAAAAAGCCGATCAGTCTCCGGTCTCTCCATCCGCCATATTTTTTCACCAGATGGAACGGCATCTCAAAATGACTCAGCGTGATGACCGGTTCGATGTTGTATTTCAACAGCTCATCAAACAGGTTGTCGTAGAACTGAAGCCCTTCTTCATTGGGCTCGTCCTCATCCCCGTTCGGAAAGATCCGGGTCCAGGCGATGGATGTGCGGAAACACCGGAACCCCATCTCTGCGAGCAGCCGGATGTCGTCCTTATATCTTGTATAAAAATCGATCGCCTCGTGATTCGGATAATAGCGCCCCGGCAGGATCCCGTCAGTGATCTCCCGGTCTTTGCCGTTCGCCCCCGCGGTCATCACATCCGCGATGGACAGGCCCTTGCCGCCTTTGTCATATCCCCCTTCGAGCTGGTGCGCAGCTACTGCACCGCCCCATAAAAAATCATGTGGAATTTTTCTTGTTTCCATACCTTCCTGATCTCCTTTTCCAAGTTAGGTTTGGGTCCACATGAGCGCTCATGTACTATGCAAATCTTATCATAACACTTTAAATTTTCAATTATTTTTGGTCATTCTGACACATATTTGCCGGAATATCATTTGTTACATAAAAAAAACAGACTCTGCGGCATACTCTGCACTGCTCTGCTGCCGTATAGTCTGTTTTTCACCTTACTTTTCCGCTTTCGTGCCCTGGACTGCTGCCGCCAGCCGTTCCAGGATATATACCGCCGGGATCTGGGATATCCTGCTTATGTGATCCGTCTCCCCATAGATCTCCGGCATATAGCAGGCAAAGTTGATATCCGACATCTGCGCCGCCGGGCACTGGGCGGTGTTCGTTATGCTGATCACGGACGCGCCTGCCGCTTTGTACCGGTTGATCCGCTCAACCGTCTCGTCCGCTTCTCCCGACGCGGAGAGGACGAGTAGCACGCTCCCGGAATCCAGTTCCGGACAGGACAGGCCGGATCCGTTCTCCGCAGAGAATGCTGCTTTCCCCGCGCTGCTCAGAAGGAAAGCCCCGTACCTTGAGACCATCCCGCTCTCCCCGTCTCCACACAGGATGATAAGCCCCGCTTTCTCACAGATCCCGGAGGCAAGTTCCATCTCTCTTAAGAACTTCCCGTCCTGTTCCGAGCTGCGGATAAACTGCGTCGCCGGGACAGCGTCATAGCCGCACGCTCTCTCCCGGTATCCGAGTTCCTGCCGGATCCGGTATTTCAGTTCCGTATATCCCTCACACCCGGCTTTTTCACACAGGCGCAGGACTGTCGTCGTCGAGACGCCCGCGGCGTCCGCGAGCTGGCGGATGTTCATCTTCGGGATCTCTTCCATATGTAAAGTAATGTAATTATAGACCTTAAATTCACCCGGCTTCATCTGCCGGATCTGTTCCGGATCGAAAAGGGACATGTTTCCTGCCTCCGTCTGACGATTTACGGATTATCGCTGTTGTACAGTTTCTTGGCCAGCGTCTCGATGATGTAGATCACCGGGATCTGGGTCGTCACGTTCCGCTCATTGACCAGCGCCTCCGCCACATGATATGAAATATTGCAGTCCGCCATCCTTGCCAGGACCGAATTAGCATTATTTGTGATGGAGATCAGCCTGCTGCCCCGCTCCTGAAGCTGCGACGCGATCGTAATAGTCTGGCTCGTCAGGCCGGATTCCGACAGCGCGATCGTCACCGTGTTCTCCGCCAGATCCTGCAGGACCGGGAGCCACGGGTCGTCGATAAACAGGCTGAAATGCCCTACATTGGAAAAATATCTCGCGCCGTATTTTCCAAGCATGCCGGAAGAGCCCACCCCGATAAAGATCGTGCAGCGGGATTCTCTCAGATACAGGAATGCCTTCTCTATGCTCTCCTGAAAATCTTCAGACCGGACCTGGTTCACAAAGCTCTGAAGCTCCGCAGTGCCGTCGTCTTTCAGCGCGTCCCGCTTGCCCTCCAGATGTTCTCTGTATTTGAGCTTGAACTCACTGTATCCGTCCGCCCCGCATTTCCGGCAGAAGCGCAGGATCGTGGCCGTGGAGACATGGGCCATGGCAGCCAGCTCCTTGATCGGCATCCTGCTGATCCGCCCCCGGTTCTTCACGATGCAGTCATAGACCGCAAGGTCAAGGTCTGTAAACGTATCCATCATCTCTTTTGTAAACATCGCTCAATCCCCCTGTCAGAATTCCAGACTGTCTGTGTTTAACATCTCCATTGCCGGGTTCAGATGACAGAGAGATCCGTTATATGAAAAGGCGGCTGATAAACTGACATGCCTGATCCTCCTGCTCGAGACTTACTTATTATCTTGCTTATTATTTTGGTGTTTATAGCATACCACAAATATTTATGAAAAGAAAGGCGACTAACTCATCGAATACATCTCCTCCAACGTGACAAGCCGCACCTCGCCACGCTGCCCGGCGTTTTCCAGCCCTTCCGTAAATCCGGTCTTTGAAAAAATATAATAATGATACCTGCTTCCCTTGCCAAATACAGCAGCATATGATCTGAGCCGTTCCAGTTCATCAAGCCCGGTCTTTTCTTTTTTATACTTGCAGGAACCTATGATATATTCACTGCCCTCTGCCGGACATCCTATTATATCGATCTGTACCTGTCTTCTTGTCTTCCTGTCTGTGCCCCACCACTGACCGAGATCACACATAGCTATCGGGAGATCCTCTGCATAGTAAAGCAGATACTGCCGGCACATATTCTCAAAAGTCAGTCCCATATAATCAGCCAAATGCGCCTTTACAGCGCGGTCATATGTTTCACCGATACGCCCGGACGCCACAGCAATGATATTTTTCGGCACGAAGCGGTACCAGAAACGGAAAAACTGATCCGCAAGAAGATAAATCGTTTTCTTTCCCGGTCTTTCTGTAACAGGGGTTTCTTTCTTAATGATTCCCAGTTCCATGAGCGTATGGATATATTTTGAACAAGGACCGGTCTCTGTTCCCGTCTTCGTAGCAATCTCATTCATTCGGGAGGCGCCTTCTGCAATCGCCCGGATGACAGCATTATAAACAGCCGGTTCTCTCAGTTCCTGCTTCAGCAGATTTTCCGGCTCCTCAAACAGATATCCCGACCGGTCAAACAGATTTTCCAGCAAAGCGTCATCCACCGATCCGCGCACACCCAGCTTATTGATATAATGAGGAACTCCGCCTGTGATCCCGTAGATCAGTGCGTTATCTTCTTCGGAAAGTTCAGGATGAAAAACAGCGGTTTCCCTGTAATTCAGCGGCTCAATCTTAAGCTGCCCGGTTCTCCTGCCATACAGAGGACTTTCATGACCGAGCACCTGATTTTCCATAAAGCTCATAGACGACCCGCAGAGGATCAGATACAGTTTCGTATGGACCCAGCGGTGATCTATCAAATGTTGGAGAATGGATGAAACAGCTGATTTTGCTTTCGCCAGATATGGATATTCATCGATCACAAACACAAGTCGTTCCTCTGATGCGATCCTGCCGATCTCATTGAATGCATCCTCATACGTATCGAATCGAGCTCCCATATCCGATCCCGGATACTTATACGCAAAGACCGCGCGGGATAATGTCTCAAGATTTTCCTGTTCTGTCGAATCCAGCGCAGAAAACAGGATCGTTGGTTTCCCTTTACAGAATTCATTGATCAGCGCAGTTTTTCCAACGCGCCGCCTTCCATATATGACAATACACTCAAACTGACCATTGTCATAGCGCCTGTTCATCTTTTCCAATTCCGAATCACGACAATAAAACATCATCTCATCTCCATTCTGTCAGGTTTTTGGATTTATTTAGTATCTCGCAAGTTAGTATCTTACGATTATATTAATATCATTCATTAAAAATGTCAACATTGATTGGGGACGTAGTAAAATCCGATTTTACTACGTCCCCAATCAAGTTTTACCCTGTCCCTTTTCAAACTTTTCAAAGTTTTTTCACAAACAGCGCCCGGATCGCATTGAGCACTGCGATGATCATGACGCCCACATCCGCGAAGATGGCCAGCCACATGTTGGCCACGCCCACCGCGCCGAGCACGAGGCAGATGAGCTTAACGCCGATGGCGAACCAGATGTTTTCGTACACGATGCGCAGACATTTCCTGGAGATCCGGATCGCCTTGGCGATCTTCAGCGGATCGTCATCCATGAGCACGATATCCGCCGCCTCGATTGCCGCGTCCGAGCCCATGGCTCCCATGGCGATACCGATATCCGCCCTGGAGAGAACCGGCGCGTCGTTGATGCCGTCTCCGACAAAGGCGAGCTTTCCTTTGGCCGGTTTCCGCGCGAGCAGTTCCTCAACTTTGGCCACTTTATCCGCCGGAAGCAGCTCGGCGTGGACTTCATCGATGCCCAGATCCGCTGCCACATGCTCTGCCACCTTCCGGGAGTCTCCGGTCAGCATGACCGTCTTCTCTACGCCTGAGCGCTTCAGCGCCCGGACTGCTTCTCTGGCATGCGGTTTCTCGATGTCCGAGATCACGATATGCCCGGCGTATCTGCCGTCCACTGCCATGTGGATGATCGTCCCTGACTGATGGCAGTCGATCCATTTCACGCCCAGCCTGTCCATAAGCTTCGAGTTGCCCGCCGCCACGTCCACGCCGTCCACTTTTGCCGTGACGCCGTTTCCGCTGATCTCCCGGATCTCTGTCACACGGCTCCGGTCGATCTCTTTCCCGTAAGCCCGCTGGAGGCTCCTGCTGATGGGATGAGAAGAAGCGCTCTCCGCCAGCGCCGCGTATTCCAGCAGCTGCTCTCTGTCCATTTCGTTGTGATGGACTTCATTAACTTCAAACACACCCTGGGTCAGTGTGCCGGTCTTGTCAAATACGACATATTTCGTCTGCGACAGGATCTCCAGATAGTTGGAGCCCTTCACAAGCACGCCGGCATTGCTGGCGCCGCCGATCCCCGCGAAGAAGCTTAACGGGATACTGATGACCAGCGCGCACGGACAGCTGATGACAAGGAAGGTGAGCGCCCGGTAGACCCACGTCTCCCACTGGGCGTCCAGCCCCATGCCGAACATCCGCACAAGCGGCGGCAGCACCGCCAGGGCAATGGCGCTGTACACGACGGCAGGCGTATATATCCGGGCAAACCTGGTGATAAATGCTTCTGACCTTGATTTTCTGGAGCTGGCGTTCTCTACCAGATCCAGGATCTTCGACACCGTTGAGTCCCCGAATTCTTTTGTGGTCCTGATCTTCAGGACGCCGGTCATATTGATGCATCCGCTGATCACTTCGTCGCCTTCGCCCGCCTCTCTCGGAAGGCTCTCTCCCGTGAGGGCGCTTGTATCCAGCGCTGTGCTCCCTTCTATGATAATGCCGTCGATGGGCACCTTCTCCCCCGGCTGCACCACGATCACTGAGCCGATCTCCACCTCGTCCGGGTCAGCCTGCGTCAGCTTCCCGTCTGTCTCGATATTGGCGTAATCCGGGCGGATGTCCATAAGGTCGCTGATATTCCTGCGGCTCTTCCCGACCGCATAGCTCTGGAACCACTCGCCCACCTGATAAAACAGCATGACCGCGATGGCCTCCGTGTAATCCCCGCTGTCTGTCAGCGCTATGACGATCGCCCCCACCGTGGCGACTGCCATGAGCAGGCTTTCGTCAAATGGCTGCCGGTTTTTGACCCCTTTGAATGCCTTCAGCAGGATATCATAGCCTATGATCAGATAGGGCACCAGGTAGAGGATAAATCTTGCCATCCCCCCGGCCGGCACAAAATGAAGCCCGATCATGAGCGCTGCCGCTATGAGTATCCTCGCCAGCATTTTTTTCTGCTTTTTGCTCATATCTTTTCCTCTTTTCTCTTAAACAATTAAACAATCTTTTAATTATATCGTAACAGGAAGAGAGCCCGCTTACAGGCTCATCTCTTACAGAAAGATCTCGCAGTCGTCTTCCACTCTCTTGCAGTTCTTCCGCACTTCCTGCATGACTGCTTTCGCGTCGTGCCCCTCCTCGAACTCCACGTTCATCTTCAGTGTCATAAAGTTTACTACTGCGTCTTTCACGCCGGCTGTATTTTTCGCCGCCTGCTCCATCTTATTTGCACAGTTCGCGCAGTCCACATCGATCTTATAACTCTTTTTCATGTTTTCTCACTCCTTGTTTATCTCAGTATCATTTATTTCGATTAAACAATTATTTAATTGTTGACTATAATGTAATCCAGACCGTATAATAAGTCAATAGAAAGACTGTTCATTCTCCCGTTTGGGCGAAAAATATTCCCGATTGGAGCAATCAGTCTGAAACAGCGCAAAAACTACACTCAGAACATAAAGGAGGTCTCCGATGGAACCCAAAGCCCTGCCCCATGACCATGGGCATCATAACGAAGAAGAGATCTTGAAACACATGCCCGGCGAGGAGGAGATCGCCGGCGTATCAGAAGCGATGAAACAGCTCGGGGACCCGAGCCGGCTGCGCATCTTCTGGCTTTTGTGCCACTGTGAGGAATGCGTGCTCAATATCGCTGCCATCGTCAATATGACCAGTCCCGCCGTCTCCCACCATCTCCGCCTTTTAAAAAGCAGCGGGCTCATCGTGAGCAGGCGGGAAGGAAAAGAAATGTACTACCGTACCGCGGATACCGAGCTTGCACAGGTACTCCACCATACGATTGAAAAACTCGGACAGATCACCTGCCCCGAACAGCACAGCTGACCTGCCTGACAGCAGTTTCCCTGCTGTCGGATCCTTATGAAACGGAGGTTTTTATGATGATAGGCCAAAAAACAGACTGCCGGAAAGACTGCCAGATCAGCAGTCATCTGCGCGATGTCCCGCCCGGAAAATTCCTGATGATCCGGCATCCGCTGTCCGGCGAAGACTTCATCAGGGAGTTCTCTGACGCGGAACTTCCCGCTGACACAAGGCTGAAAGCGGAAACCTATCTGCTGTATCCCGGGATCGAGCTTTCCTATAATTATTTTCTCGGGGATCGGTTCCGCTTCCACCACAGGCACAAAGACTGCGTCCTCTCCATCGACCACTGCTGCCGGGGGCGCATCGGCTGGGAGATGAAAGACGGACTGAGCCTGTATTTCGGAAGCGGGGACCTGGCCTTTCACGCCACAGACAAATGCGCGGACTCTGTCATCACCCTGCCGCTTGGCTATTATGAAGGGCTGACAGTTTCTCTCGATCTCTCCGTACTGAGGGACACCCTTCCCGAGCTGCTCAGAGACGCGGACCTGGACGTCTGCGCTCTGTGCCGCGCCTTCTGCGGAGAAAGGGAGACCGCCGCCCTGCCCGCCAGCCCGCGGATCGGGCACATTTTTTCAGAAGTATACGACCTGCCGGAAAAGATGCGCCGCCCCTATCTCAAGCTGAAATGCCAGGAGCTCCTGCTCTTCCTGAGCATGACCGGACCATCGGAGGATGCCGTGTTCGGCTCCTTTCACTCCGAACAGGCGGAAATTGTCCGCCGTATCCACGATGCACTGACTTCGGACCTGAGAAAAAGGTATACGATCGAGGAGCTTTCCCGGCAGTACCTGATCAATACGGCAGCGCTCAAAAGCGTCTTCAAATCCGTGTACGGGATGCCTGTGGCGTCATATATGAAGCAGTACCGAATCAGGAAGGCAGCGGAACTGCTGCTCAGCACTGACAAAAGCGTATCCGAGGTCGCCTCAGAAGTCGGTTATGAGAGCCAGAGCAAATTTTCGGCTGCGTTTAAAGACATCATGAAAATACTGCCCACGGATTACCGCAGACAGTATACTTAAATATCCCTCTGTTCCAATTTATCTCCTGCGCCTCCGCCTGGAAGGATGCGGATCCCTTTCCATGGCATAGCGGGCATAACGCCTCCTGCGCCGCCTTGCCATGGCCATGCGGCGCTTCTTTTTCTTGATATAGAGGTATCTGACCCACGCGCAGAAAGCCAGGAAAAGCACCGCCGCAGCCGCTCCTGTGCCGATCAGGATCTTAACCGGGAGCGGGAGGCCCGTCCCGTCTTCTGAACCGCCCGCCAGTGCGCTGCCCTTTTCCGTTATCCGGGGCGTGATATCATATCCGGTCTGTTCTTTCACATACTCCGGCGTCAGGACCACATCCGCGCTTCCCACGTCCTGCCCTTCATAAAAGTAGGTGACTTTTCCTGTACCTTCTTTTTTATCCGTGATCGTTATCTCACTGTCAAGAGAGGAAAAGTCGATCCCCGCAGGCAGCACTACATATGCCGCATCGTCTTCGTAGGAGCTTATCCCCTCCGCTTTCGGCTGGCCTTTCAGCTGCACCTTGGAAAAATTAGAATACACATAATCAAACATTGCCCTTGTATCTGCATAGACATCCCCGTCATCCTGCAGCAGGACTGCCACAAGCCGCATATTCCCATTGTCCGCCATCGTGACCAGAGTAGTCCTGGACTGGTCCGTGTATCCCGTCTTGCCCCCGGTACAGTATTCGTAATAATTGGGATTTCCCGGCCAGAGCATCTTATGGTTCTGCTGGAATGTGCGCGATTCTCCCACAAGGTTCGTAGGACCGATCGTATAGTTCAGCGTCTGCGTGACCGTACGGAATTCCTCAAACTGATAGACAGCCGATGCGATCCGCGCCATATCATGGGCAGTCGTATAATGCTGGTCATTGTGCAGCCCGTTTGCATTCATCCAGTGGGAATCCGTACATCCCAGTTCCTCAGCCCTGTCATTCATGGCCTGGAGAAACGTATTGTAATCCCCGCCCATCAGCTTCCCCACACTCTCCGCGATGGCATAGGACACCTCGTTGGCTGACGCGAGGAGCATGCCGTACATGGCATCATTCATGCTGAGGATCTCCCCGGGAGTCATCCCGATGCTGGCGTCCCCATACTCCAGAAACGATACGCTGTCCTGCGAAAAGAGCACCTCATCATCCGGCTCCGAATTCTCCAGTGCCACCAGGGCAGTCATCAGCTTCGTGATACTTGCCGGATAATGCCGCTCATCCGCCTTCTTGCCATAAAGCACTGCGCCGCTGTCCATATCCACCACCACAGCCGAGTTCCCATAGACATGCGGCCCCTGAGGCCACCCCCGGATATTGTTCGTATCCGGCACAATATCATATGCTGCCTGTAATGCTTCTTCGTATGTCATCGTATCGTCTGCATGCACATCAGCCGCCAGTAAGACCGTCATAGAGACAGCCAGGACCGCTGCCGCAGTACGCCTGTAACTTCTCATCTCAACCTCCAAATCCAAAACTCACTATACCTATTATATTCAAATGCCCGCACAGATTCAAGCAAATACGTCCCTGAGTGCATTAACACTATTTTCCATCTGTCAGCATTCCGCCAGTCCGCAGTCCTCATGCCCGCAGATATCCGCTCATCCGGGCATGGCGGCTGCCTGCCCGTCATGCCGCGTAAAAAAACAGCCAGGAGGATACCGCTTTTTAAACCGTATCCTCCTGGCCTTTATCCGCTCAGCGGACAGGATCATTTATCTGATCCTTCTATTTTCTTTTCTTTCTTACAACGACCACTGCCGCTGCTGCCGCGCATGCCGCGATAAGAACAACCGCCCAGATCACAGGGCTGCTCTGGTCGCCGGTCTGCACTGCTGTATTGCCGCTGCCTGGCTTCTGGGTATCTGCACCCGGCTTATCTGTGCCCGGCTTATCCTGATCAGAGTCCCCATCTTCCTGATTCCCGATCTTCTCGAACTTCGCTGTGATCGTCAGGTCAGATGTCACAGGCTGGCTGAAATCGTACTCAGCATCTCCGACATACCAGCCGATAAACTTGTATCCTTCCTTTACCGGATCTGCCGGCTGAGCGAGCGTCTGCCCGTGTTCAACCTGCACCGTCTCTCCGTTGATCGTTACCGTATGGTAGGTCACTTCCGGCTCAACAGCCTCAAACACCGCCGTGATCACTGTATCCTTTACCGGGATAAAGGCATACTCTTTGTCATAGGAGACGATCTTGCCGTCAATTGCCCATCCCTTGAATATGTAACCGTCATTCGCTTCTGCTGCCACAGTCACATATCCGTTTTCATCCATGGTAGTCGCAGAGACTGAACCGTTGCCGTCATTGTACGGTATTACTGTATAGGCCTCGAATTTCGCTGTCAGCGTCATGTCGCCTGTGATCGGTGTATTGAAGTCGAACGCAGTCTCACTGCCCTCTGCAAACCAGCCGAGGAACTCATGTCCCGGCTTTGTCGGGTCTGTCTCCGGCCTAACAGCGTATCCGCCGTCCGCCACTTCCTGGGCATTGCCGCCGATCGTCACA
>DWUV01000143.1 GCA_019120595.1 Candidatus Mediterraneibacter tabaqchaliae
ATAATCTGGATATTTCATACCTATGTATTATCATAATATATAATACAATGCAAGCAAAAAGTAAGAGAGCAGCAGAAAAATGTTGCTTTTCCGCCACTCTCTCTTCTAATTATGACTTTGCGATTGCCCTAGGATCCTCTTCGTAACTCCTTCGTGGCTATCCAGCTAGAATCCCAGCAGCCTGAGCATCAGGGGATTTGTCTCATACAGGAACCGCAGGATCCTGCTCTTCTCCATCATCTCAAAACATGCGGCTCCCGCATCTGTTGCATAGGCGAGTGTCATTACCAAAAATCCGATCCACACGATCACTACAGCCAGCACCAGACCGAGCACACCGCCTGCTATATGGTTCACCAGCCCCAGCACAGGCAGCTCTCCGATAATATTTACCGCAAACATAAGCGCCTTGACGATAATGATCGCCAGCAGGAAGGTCACAAGAAATGATACAAGCTGGAGCACCATTCTCGATATATATGCGGCCACATACTGCGGAAAACTCTCCGCCCCCAGCTCGCTGTATATCGCGCTGTTATTATTTTCCATGAGCTGATCTTTTAAAAACTGCGGTACATGCGCATCCTGTATTTCCTGTATCTGGGTATCTTTTGGGATCTCCCCGATTATATCCAGCACATCTTCATATGTGATGCCCAGCATCTCCCAGTTCAGGCTGCCCAGATCAGCCAGCTGCTCGGGAGTGAGGTCCTCCAGCGGTGTCCCGCTCAGGTCCAGCTCTGCGATCTGTTCGGCAGGTATCTCCGGCATGAATGTCTCCATGACCTTCTTTTCAATAAAATCGTCCACCGGCGTATATTCAGCAAGCGCGTCCGCCACATAAGGCGAGAACAGAAGGATGATAACCAGAGTCAGCACCGTGGAGAGAAGTGAAAGCCCCAGTTTAAGGAATCCCCTGATATAGCCTGCTGCTATACAGACAATAAATATTGTTGCAACAATGATCAAAAGCCAGTTATCCATAACATCTCCTATTTCGTCAGATAAATCACGCGCAATTCATCGACGCTCATCACATAGTATCTGTTTAATCCCGGTGCCTTGAATATCTCCAGCGCCTCCACATTAATGTCTCCTTCAAATTTTATGATCCCGGCTGCCGTTATGATACAGCATCTGCTGCCGTCATACATAATAACTTCATCCCCATCGAGCTTTACATTGCTGTAGGTTCCGGAAATATCCCTGCTGATGACCTGTTCTCCAAGCCTGTTGTACAGACGCAGCTCATAGCCTGACTTTTCCTGGTTCAGGAGGATAAATCCGATATACCGGTCTGAATGGAATACGCTCTGTATCTCCTGGTCCAGCTCAATCTCCTTTTCCTTCTCCGGTACATCTTTCCCCCGGTAAATGACAAAACGGTCATCTCCGACAACAACTGACCGGTCATCTCCCATAAAAAAGATCTCCGCCATTACTGTATCATCATAATCATCGGATGCGACGATATTATCCTTTTTCTCCTGGCCTGTCTCTCCAAAATTATAATAGACAACCCTGGACTTAACGGATGCCCCGTCTATATACAGGTACCCTGCTGCCAGCGTATTTCCATCGTCCGACATTTCTATTGCGACCGGGTATCCCGTTGAGCCCATGGCGGCCTGCTGCTCTACCAGGATATTTCCCACGGCATCATAGGAGATGATCTCCGGTGAGCTCTCATTTCTCAGGACAGCAGTGACGATCCCCTGATCTGAGACAGCGATCTTTTCAATAGGAAGCGTTGTCTCTATCTCGCCTTTCAGCCCTTCCTCAGTAAATACAAGAATCGTGTTCCCGCCGTTGTCTGCCACGGCAAAAGCCCTATCCCTCACGCTGATGACCGGGTTCTGGATCTGCGCAGACTGTATCCACTGCTCTTCATTCTTCCTGTCCAGAAAGACGACTCCATCCCGGTTGTAGCGTACGATCCCGTCCGCAAACCGCGCATAGTTCCCGGAACCTGTCCGGCCGCCCGGGTATTGCGATGCAGTCCGTGCCCTGGTGTATGTCTGGTTATCCAGCATAAGGATAGTGCCACATACGGCCAGAAAAATGAGGACAAACAGCACCAGGACTTTTCTCACTTTTGCGATCTGGAATTTCCATATTTTGTGTTTTATCTCGCTCAGATCTTCCGGGGGTGTTAAGATCTTAAACTGTGTTTTTTTCTTTTGCGACATATGACTCCCCTTATTTCTGATCTTAGTCTCCTGTTTGGTATGCTACGAGCTTGGAAAGGAAGCGCCGTGCAGCGGCATTTTCTTTCCAAGCCGTAGATCCCGGTAGAATCCCTGCGAAGCAGGGCGAAGCGGAGAATCCGCTTCGGATTGCACAACGTGCAATCATTATACCATGGCTTTACGGTAATAGCAATTTCTGTCCCACATAAATCAGATTCCCGTCTGTGATGCCGTTCATCCTGCAGATTGCATCCACATGTGACACATCACCATACATTTTGCGGCTGATGATAGCAAGTGTATCACCTTCCTCTACGATATACACGCCATCGCTTCCATTCTCTCCGGGAGCCGCGAGAATCTGGGCATCCCCGTCCGCGCCGCTGCCCGCGGCTTTGTCCTCCTCTGCCGTGCCGTCATCCTCTCCTGTACTGCTGTCATTGTCTGGCACAGCAGCACCAGTGTCATTTTCCTTACTTTTTCCTTCTGCCCCGGTAGCTGCTGCCTGCTCTCCGGCCGCGCCTGCATCTCCATCTGAAGCGCTGCCATCACCGGCCACCTGCCCGTCTCCGGCTTGTCCCTCTCCATCCTGTTCCTCTGTCACCGCGGTCACTGCCCCGCTCGTCTCCTGAGTCTCCACTTTATCCGATGCCCCTGCCAGCGTATCCAGTGTATTCTGTACGGATTTCATCCGGTCAAAACTGTTGAGCATGGATACTCCCATAATGATCAGCACGAGCACCAGGCAGGCGCTGGCAGCATACATCATGCCCCCTGTTTTTCTTCCTTTCCGGCTCTCCCCCCGTTTTCTAACCATATTACGAAAGTCCTTCGCAGCTCTGTCCTCAACAGTCTCCGTGGGAAACGCCCCATTTTTTTTTCGCGAGGAGATCATATAATTCTGCATGCACGGATTTTTCTCATAATACGTGTAATGCCCGCTGATCTCCATCAGGTCATTCATTTTATGGACATAATAGGTCTCATCCTTTTCTACAGGATCCTTCATGATAAACACCGTATTCTTCTTTGGAAAAGATTTTTTGTGCAGCTTCACCGTGGAAGCCTCCGGGATGAGCGGCACCCCGGGATGCGCCACGAACCAGCCGAGCATCTCGCCTTCCTCAAAATACTGCTTGCAGTCCTCGTACGCCCGTTTCCATGTATCATCATCGATCACATATTCATTCCCTGACATTTTCAGATCATGCATCTGGATCGCTCCGTATATGTACACATATTCCTCATCCGTCCCCGGCTGGATATCTCCCACAAGGAACGCTCCCACGGGACCTTTGCCCGCCTTCTCGCACTTCTCACATAACTGCGCAAAAAACGTATCCACATAATCTTCCACATAAATCTTCGGGCTGTCGCTCACATTCCCGATCTGTCTGACATTTTTAGGTAACTGTCTTTCCATTTATACTCATCCTCCTGACAAAAAATAATTTCCCGGCGTCGTAATGAGGATAGCACACAGAAAAAGACGATTTTATCAGTTATTGTCAGACGAATTCGACAAAAGGGGTCAGACCCCTTTTCAGAGGGGTCTGACCCCAGTGGCCAATATTTTCAAAAAATTCTCTATTTTTCCTTCCGTCATCCCAGTCTCCCTTTTGCAGAACGCCACCGCCCGCTGCCTCATATAAGGGATATTATCCAGTGTTTTAAAGCTTTTTATATCAT
>DWUV01000144.1 GCA_019120595.1 Candidatus Mediterraneibacter tabaqchaliae
AGAGCGCATAAATTTAGAAGGTTCAAAACGCCAAATAGACAGGAAAGGGGAGGTCTGCGCTTTTCCAGGCAGGAAGGGCAAAAACAGACGGATTACCTGGATATTTCTCTGAAACCAGTGATAAAAAAGGGTATGCCGTATGAGGAATTTCATTCCTCATGCGACAGCCCCTTACTCAGTGCTTCATTTTTCCGGCGCAGCCCCAAAAGGGGCTTACTGGTTTGCTTTGACTTTCCACTACCACTCCAAGTGGTTTATTTCTTGTGTTTCTTCACCGGCTCACCCGTAAACGGGTCGATATACTCTACTAATGACATCTGATCGTATTCTAAATCCTCTTTTAATTGATTCTGAATATACTCTTTAATTGCAGCCGTATTCTTCCCTACAGTATCTACATAATATCCTCGGCACCAGAAATGTCTATTTCCATATTTATACTTTAGATTCGCATGCTTTTCAAATATCATGAGCGAACTTTTCCCCTTCAAATACCCCACGATTTCTGATACAGAATACTTCGGCGGTATCCTTACCAGCATGTGGATATGATCTGGGCAGCATTCTGCTTCTATGATTTCTATTCCTTTCCTTCTGCATAGCGTTCCCAATATCTGCCCCACATCGGCTTTTATTTGTTTGTAGATTACCTGTCTGCGGTATTTCGGTGCAAAAACGATGTGATACTTGCATTCCCATTTCGTATGAGCTAAACTATTTACGTCCATTCTTAGGACCTCCTGTGCTATTTTATTTGTGGTTTTGCAGACCCACTTTTATTCTAGCACAGGAGTTCATACTTTTATCTAAAGATCTGCCCTCCCCCTGCATAGCAGGGGGTTCATTTTTACTGTTACACAAACGGAAAAAATCGCTGCACCCCAGTAAATACAAGGGATACAGCGATTTTTTCTTCCAATAACTGTCAAAGACAGGATTTTACCCGAAAATGCCTTGACAGACAACATTTTCCCCTAATTTTTCCGGATCGCATAGAACACAGCCGTGCCATTCGGGAGACCGCACTGATGTGCTGATCGAGGCTGCCGCCGTTTTCCTCATTAACAGGTGCTCAATTCATCCGGCTGACCGGTTGAAAAATCATACAGGCACGTTTTTCTCGCCCGTACAGCCTGGTTACCTAACTGTTTCGGTCATAGAATAATAGTCTTGACATCTGTGTGCAACTATTATATAGTTACAATATACAGTTGAACTGTATATTTGTGCTGTATATATCTTTGACTCCCCGGCAGGGACAAAGTATTTATAAAAGTTAAATGATAAGTATTTACAAGAGGAGTTTGTTTTCGATGAACAGAAATAAATATCTGCCGCTCACAGAAACCACATTCTATATATTAACAGCACTGCTGGTTCCCGGACACGGATACGCAGTCATGCAGAAGATAGAAAATCTCAGTTCCGGAAAAGTACGGGTCGCCGCCGGAACGATGTACGGAGCTCTCGAGAATCTCCAATCACAAGGACTCATTGCTCCCGTCCCCGGTCCGGACAAAAGACGCAAACTGTACCAGACGACCCCTTTAGGGCGGGAAATCCTCCATTCAGAAGCAGAGCGCCTGAGATATCTCGCGGGTGTTGCCGACAGACTAAAACTGTAACACATAATATTTTTATACTTTTTCATGATGATTTACGTTTACCTGCTGCGTCCTGCAGCCGGAATTCAAATATGAGTTTGGAAAAAGGAAGGAGAAGGCAAGATTATGGTCAAATATCATATTCCCTCTATTGACCTTGAAAAAGAAGAGAACTGGATCAACAGATACATTCGGCAGGGATGGAGATTGAAACGGATTAGTTTTCTTCGATATGAATTCATTTCTAAAAAAACTGATACCGCACTAAGACCAGGTGAAACCGAGCCGGATGAGAACGCATTTCTTGTCCGCTGCGACGCGCGAAGCTTTAAAACCAGAACGGATTTCCAGGAATATATTACATTTCTTCTGGACGCCGGATGGAGACACATCAAAGGAGACTGGAAGCAGGATACTCACTATTTTGAGCGGATCAGCCCCAATGCATCAGAAGAGCTTTTCTCCGATGATGCCTCAAAAGCCGCCCGCTATATGCGGCAGGCAAAAATATGGCTTGCCTCGCTCTTTGTATTGGCCGCCTGTTCCTTTTCCTGCTTTTTGTCAATGCCATTTCACCTTCAGGATCTGCTCAATATAAAAGCACAGTATCTGACGCCCGGGCTCTGGCAGATGGAAGGGATCGAGTTCTGGTCTGCACTGATTTTTGAAACACCGTTTGCACTGATAAGGAGCGGCGCATTGAACCTTTTAATACTGGCTCTTGCACTGTTTACCCTTGTTCTTCTGCTTTACTGCATAGCAAGAGCATACACTTTGTCCCGAAAGGTAAGTAAATCGGTAAAGTAAATCAAATGCCGGCAGCATCCTGGCATGGACTCTCGATGTCACGCCTTCTGCTGCCGGCATTTTCTGGCTTTTCCCTTACTTTCTATCTTCTTTTTCGTTCTCTTTTATCGTTCTCTTTTATTCGTCTTCCCGATATCCGAAGTTCTTCATCAGGTAATCGCTGTCTCTCCAGTTTTTCTGCACCTTTACCCACAGCTTTAAGTTGACCCGGCAGTCCAGCAGGCGCTCGATCTCATATCTCGCCGTACTGCCGATCTTCTTGAGCATAGCGCCCTGCTTCCCGATGATGATCCCTTTGTGGGAATCCCGCTCGCAGATGATCGTGGCGTCAATGTGCATGACTTTTCGCTCCATCTTCATGCGGTCGATGGCGACCGCGATCCCGTGGGGGATCTCTTCATTCAGGCAGTGCAGCGCCTTTTCCCTGATCAGCTCCGCCACAATCTGCCGCTCCGGCTGGTCAGTCACCGTATCCTCGTCATAGAACTGCGGGCCGTATGGAAGATATTTCATGATCACCTTCACCAGCTCATCCGTATTGTCTCCGCTTCTCGCAGACACGGGCACGATCTCAGCGAAATCATATTCCTTCCGGTACATGTCGATCGCCGGGAGCAATTCCTCCTTTTTCACCATGTCGATCTTGTTGATGACAAGGATGACAGGCGTTTTCACCTTCTTCAGCTGGTCAATGATATGCCGCTCGCCCGCGCCGATAAACGTAGACGGTTCTACCAGCCAGAGCACCACATCCACCTCGTTCAGTGAACGTTCGGCAATGTTCACCATATATTCTCCCAGCTTGTTTTTCGCTTTATGGATGCCCGGCGTGTCCACAAACACAATCTGCCCCTCTTCTGTTGTCAGGACCGTCTGGATCCGGTTGCGGGTCGTCTGCGGCTTATTAGACGTGATCGCGATCTTCTGCCCGATCAGATGATTCATTAATGTAGATTTCCCCACGTTCGGCCTGCCGATCAGTGTGACAAAGCCGGATTTGTACTTTTCGTTCATAGCATCTCCTTTTGTGCAAGGGGTCAGACCCCTTTTCGGTAAGCTGTCAGACAATTAACTCAATGTCCTCACTTCCCCAAACATTTCTCTGCATTCTTCGATTTTTTCTTCGCTTCCGATGACGCAGACCTGTTCCGCGTCCAGCATTGCCCTGAGCACTTTTGAAAGCGCACGGATGTCGCTCTGTCCTGCTGTCAGGATCTGTTCTCTTTCTTCGCGTATCATTTCTTCTGTCACATGGTTCATGTACAGGTTCATGGAGCGGCTGCCTTTTGCCGCCGGGTTCATGGGGCGGTCGATATTGCTGATGGTGCCGATGATAAATTTGTTCATGTCGCGGTCATCTACATTGAAATTCTCCAGGTAGTCCACAACGCCCTCATAAATCTCCATGGTTTTCTCCAGGTTCGGGTCGCGGTAAGAGATCAGGTACCCCTCTCCGATGCGGTTGAAATTGCTCATGCATCCGTACGCGCCGCCTTTGACGCGGATGTTCTGCCAGAGATAATCATAGCTTAAGATCACTTTCAGGATCTGCAGCGCCCCGGTGTATTCCGCCCCGCCGTCGATAAAATTTCCGGCTCTTGCGACGTACTGTACTTTGGAAGAGGTCTTGAACCCCTCATTGCGCTTCCTGCAGTGGATCACACACGAAGTCTTCGGATCTCCATCTGCTGCCGCCTGCAAGTCTCCTGTCCGCGCTCCTTCTCCCGCCTGCACGCCTTCTCCTGTCTGCACACCTGCCGACGCCTCTGTCCCGCAGCGGTCATTCAGGCTGTCCTTCACCGCGCCGAACGCCGCCAGCATCGGTTCCAGCCCCTGCTCCGCGGACGTATAGCTGACCATCAGGTTGTCCGCGCGGAAGATCTTCGCGGAGATTTCTTTCAGGTTCCGGATCAGTTCTGCTTTATGTCCATCGAAATCTTCTTCGATCGCTTTCACCACTTCATAAAATCCGATGCCGTCCGTATCATCCTTGAACTTGGCGATGGGCGATGTGTATGACAGGGCACGCAGCGCAGCCGTCGTATGTCCCGAGGAGAGGAAAGACATCTGGAGCCTGGACCTGAGCATGGCGATGATCTCTTTTAACCGCTTTTCGTCATCCAGCTTTGATTCCATCAGGATCTCCCGCATCATGGAGAAGAGCACGTCCATCTTGGGGTACAGCGCCTTTCCTTTCATCTCAAACGTGGCGCGGAATTCTTTTTCTTTTACCTTTGTGACATCCGGGTACAGCTCCAATGATGTACCGATCCCGCCGGTATGGACGTTGATCTCGTTAAACAGCGCGCCGTATTCATAATTCGTTGTGTCAATGATCCCGAGCACGCTCTGGAGGATGCCCACATAGGGCAGCTTCTCTTCCGAGATGCCGGACAGGTCGAACATAAGCGTCGCGTATCCGATGCCGTTCGTCTCCACATTGTGATGCATCATCTTCACTCCGCCTGCATCCATCTCCGTATTATAGATCGGCGCAGTCTCCCTGGAAATGTCCTCCCGCCTGAGCACCGGGATCTTCGCCAGGTCCTCCGGCGCAGACTCCTCTTCCTGATATGCTTCCAGCTCTTCCGTTGCCTGCACGAGAGCTTCCACCTCTTCCGCGGACAGGCTCTCTTTATACGCTTTCAGTCTGTCTGCCAGCTCCTTGTCCATACGGGCGGTGCGCCCTTTTTCCGGGCGGATGATCACCACAGCTCCGTGCGGGTTGTCCAGCAGCCAGGTGCGGATCAGCCCCTCAAAATAGCCGGTATCCACCTGTTCCTTTAAGAATTCAAAAGTCGGGATCGCTTCCATATGGATAAACGGCTTCTCTTCATCATAAAGCCAGCTGTCAAAGAGCTGGAGCCCATACATCAGCCCCCTCGGATAATTGCCGAAATCCGCCTCGCGGAAACGGAATTCATAGTAATTGATCCCCGCGCGCAGCGCCTTGTGATCGATGCCGTTGTCCGCGATCCCCCGCAGTGTCTCTTCGATCACCCGGATAAAGTCTTCCTTCTGCTCCATGTTCGCATTCTTTGAGATCACAGAGAAGATCGGCTGATAGACCCCATTGTCATAAGAGCCCATGATATCCTTTCCGATCCCCGCGTCAAGGAGCGCTTTTTTCAGAGGAGCGCCGGGCGCTGACAGGAGCGCATAATCCAGGATCTGGAACGCCAGATACAACTTTTCATCCAGAGAAGTGCCGATCACCTTATTGTACGAAAGGTAGGTATTATCCGCCTCATTTTCATCGCTTGCTATGGAATATTCCTGGACGATCTCCTTCATCTCAGCGAACGGCTCCTGATACCGGATCTGGGAATCCACCTGGATCTGATCAAAATCTGACAGATATTTCTCATCCAGCCACCTCAGCTTTTCTTCCATATCCATGTCCCCGTAGAGATAGATGTAGCTGTTGGACGGATGATAATATTTCCTGTGGAAATCAAGGAACTGCTCGTAAGTCAGTTCCGGGATCACCTCGGGATCCCCGCCGGACTCATTTGCATAGGAAGTATCCGGGAAAAGAGAGTTCAGGATCACCCGGTCCAGCACGCCCTCCGGCGAGGAGAACGCTCCCTTCATCTCATTGTAGACCACGCCGCTGATCTCCAGGTCCGCGTCCGCGCTGTCCAGTTTATAGCTCCATCCCTCCTGGCGGAATGTCTTGTCGCTCTGATAGATGTTCGGATAGAACACCGCGTCCATATACACATGCATCAGGTTCTGGAAGTCCTTGTCATTGCAGCTCGCCGCCGGGTACACGGTCTTATCTGGGTAGGTCATTGCATTTAAAAATGTATTCAGCGAACCTTTCACCAGCTCCACGAACGGATCCTTCACCGGGAACTCCCTGGACCCGCAGAGCACGGAATGCTCCATGATATGCGGCACTCCCGTGCTGTCTGAGGGCGGTGTCCGGAAGCCGATGGCAAACACCTTGTTCTCGTCGTCATTTTCCATAAGAAGGACTCTTGCCCCGCTCTTTTTGTGCCGCAGCAGCACGCCGCGGGATTTCAGGTCCGCAAGGTCCTTATCCTGTATCACTTCATAGGATGTAAGGTCATATATGCTCATATCCAAATCTCCTTGTTCTTTTTCTGTTCACAGGATGCCGTTCAGGATCCGCTCTGCACCGTGCATATCCGGATCTCTTCCACGCATCGCTCTATTAGTATAGCACTATCTTCACATGTTTAAAAGACGAGCATCTCGGTTTTCAACATTTCTTCCGTTGACTTTCGATATTCCAGAGATTACAATTCGGATAGCAGAATTTAAAAACATCGATCGAAACGGAGAATTTGAGATGAAGCATCTTGTCATTGCTGAAAAACCTTCCGTCGGCCGCGACATCGCGCGGGTACTCGGCTGCGGAAAGAAAAACAATTCCTGTATGGAAGGAGAAAAATACGTTGTCACCTGGGCGCTTGGCCATCTGGTCACGCTGGCCGATCCGGAAGAATACGGCAGTCAGTATAAGACCTGGAGCATGGATACACTGCCCATGCTTCCCGATCCCTGGAAGCTGGCCGTCATCGGCCAGACCGCCCGCCAGTACCGCGCCGTAAAAGAACAGATCTTCCGCAGGGATATATCTGATATCATCATCGCCACCGACGCCGGACGGGAAGGCGAGCTGGTCGCCCGGTGGATCCTCGAGAAGGCCGGGAATAAAAAGCCGGTGAAGCGTCTCTGGATCTCATCCGTGACCGACAAGGCGATCCGGGAAGGCTTCGCTCACCTGAAGCCGGGGAAAGATTACGAAAATCTGTATCATGCCGCCGTGGCCCGCGCAGAATCCGACTGGGTCGTAGGCATCAATGCCACCCGTGCGCTCACCTGCAGATATAACGCCCAGCTTTCCTGCGGCCGGGTACAGACCCCCACCCTGGCAATGATCGCAGCCCGGGAAGAAGAAATTAAAAAGTTTGTTCCGAAATCTTATTATGGATTAAGAATCTCTTGCAGAGGAATTACTTTTATCTGGAATGACGCGAAATCCAACTCAGACCGGACCTTTGATAAAGCCCGGATCGAGGCCGTCCAGAAAGCGGTACGCGGGAAAGAACTGCATGTCACGGAGATCCGGAAGAAATCAAAGAAATCCTTCGCCCCGGCGCTTTACGACCTGACCGCGCTGCAGCGGGAAGCGAACCAGCGGTACGGATATTCTGCCAAAGAGACGCTGAACATCATGCAGCGCCTGTACGAGAATCATAAGGTCCTGACCTACCCGCGCACGGATTCCCGCTATCTCACTTCCGATATCGTGCCCACACTGAAAGAACGGCTTCAGGCATGCGCCGTCGGCCCTTACAGAAAGACCGCGGCACAACTTGCCAGGCATGACATCCGGGCGGATAAATCTTTTGTCAATAATGCAAAAGTATCGGACCATCACGCCATTATCCCGACCGAGCAGTTCATCCGCCTGGAGCAGCTGTCAAACGAAGAGCGCAGGATCTACGATCTGGTCGTCCGCCGGTTCCTTGCCGTCCTCTCCCCGGCATGCGAATACGAGGAGACAACCCTGACCGGGTCGATCGGAAACGAAACATTCCGCGCAAAGGGAAATGTGATCCTGAAGGCCGGATGGCGGGAGATCTATGGCTCCGGCTGGCAGGATCCGGAGTCGGATGATGAAGAAGGCTTTGAAAATGACCCGGCAGACAGCCTGCTCCCCGGATCAGCATCCATCCCATTTAAAGAAGGGGCGGACCTTGCGGCAGACGCCATCCGGATCACGGAGGGACAGACCAGACCGCCCGCTTATTTTACCGAAGGCACCCTGATCGCAGCCATGGAAAATCCGGTGCGCTACATGCAGCACCAGGACCGCACCCTGGCCCGAACCCTCGGAGAGACCGGCGGTCTCGGGACCGTCGCCACCCGGGCCGACATTATCGAGAAACTTTTTGCCGGCTTCCTCATGGAGAAAAAAGGCAGCGAGATCCACCTCACCTCCAAAGGGAAACAGCTCCTCTCTCTGGTGCCCGCAGACCTGAAAAGCCCTGAGCTTACCGCCCAGTGGGAACTGCGCCTGAAAGCCATCGCCCAGGGAAAAGAGTCCGATAAAAAATTCATGTCCGAAATCGAAACTTACACCCGGTCACTGATCAGCCAGATCAAGAATGCGGACGGAACATTCCGGCACGATAACCTGACCCGGCATAAATGCCCACAGTGCGGGAAGCTCATGCTGGAAGCAAACGGGAAACACGGAAAAATGCTCGTCTGCCAGGACCGCGAATGCGGATACCGGGAAACCATCTCCCGCCGCACCAACGCCCGCTGCCCGGTCTGCCATAAGAAAATGGAACTGGTCGGAAAAGGGGACGCCCAGCGGTTCGTCTGCTCCTGCGGACACAAAGAAAAACTGAGCGCTTTCCAGGAACGGAAAAAGAAAGAAGGGAAAGGTGCAGGCAAACGGGATGTGGCCGCCTATATGCGGAAGCAGGAAAAAGAAACGAACGCGCCGATCAACAACGCGTTCGCAGAAGCTTTTAAAAACCTGAAGTTATAAAACATAATCGTGCACCACAATATCTTCGCCGCAATATTATAAGGGATGTCTTCATCGGAGCATCCCTTCTTTTATGATCTCTTCCCCGTTTCCTTTAAAATACGGGATCGAGTGCGATGTATTTGCAGACGAAGCGAGCAGATGGATCTCTCCTTTCCGGATACCGCAGGCCTTTGCCAGAGGGTTTCTGGAAAAGCAGACGTACTGGATCTTCCGGTATCTCACGATCAGGTACGTCCTTGCGAAATACCCTTTCGCCAGCTTCAGGAAGTCGTTTCCCGCCAGCGAGCCATCCGTCAGATATTTCAGGATCATTCCCGCCGCCAGGCAGAATTCAAGCGCTGCTGCCCCCGCGGCTGCCCAAAGGGCATATTCCGGCATCGCGGAAGCGCACACTGCCGCGCAGGCTGCCACGATCACCGTATAGATCAGCGCCGGGACAGACCATGCCGCCCAGACAGAGGAAGGCTGGCGCTCCACCGCCGCGCCCGCCGCATCCAGAAACTCCGGGAGCAGGGCTGTCAGCCGCTCATTCAGCTTCGCTTCTGTCGAATACAGGATGAGGAAGGAATTCTTCTCATCATTGTCATCGCCCATCCCCACATTGACGATCTCCGCCATGTACCGTTTCCCGAGACGCGCGACAAAGGACTGCTTCAGCCGCAGCGCCTGTATCTTATCCACAGGGACCGTGTACTCCACTTTCTTGAAAAATCCGTATCGGATATAGATCTTATCCCCGCGCCGTTTCGCACGGAAATCATAATACCTGACAAAGTCTTTGACCGTATCCCACAGGGCGGACGCAACGATCAGGGCTGCCACAAGAACACCTGACGCCGCGCCGATCAGTGTCTGAGCTGCATCCGGGCTTCCCACGATCCGGAATACCGTGCCCACCGCCCCGGCGATACCGAGTATGATGACCGCTACAGACAGGATATTCACCGAGAATAATCCATGCTGCAGGATATCGGCCAGATCAGAGCGCACGTCATAATCCTCAGTCTCAGCCGCATCCCCGGCCGGCGTCATCCCCGCCTCTCTCAGGGTCTCCCCCGGCGCGCCCGCTGCCGCCTGCTGCGCAGAAAAACCCTTCCCGGCTCCCGACTCCGCGTCACGGATCCGCCTCGTCACCTCCTGCTTAAACGCCAGGGCTTCCGCCTTTTTCAGGACGATCCTCACATCCGTGCTGTCCGCGGTGGAGCGGCTGTTTGTATCCAGCTTGACCTTGCACGTTCCCAGGAGCATCTCAAAGAGATTCTGCTCAGTATTAATATTGGAAATATTCCGGATGCCAATGGTATTTTTCTTTTTATTCAAAGTGTTCCTCTCGATCACGACCGCGTTGTCCTGGAGAGATATGTAAGTCTTTGACCAGACGGCAAACTGGAGCGCGATGACAGCGAGGAAAAACAGGATCAGTCCCAGATTGACCAGCAGCCATTTCCCGTCCATAAATTCCAGCCCTGACTCCATCAGTTCATCGATATTCTCCAGCAGGGACGGGACCAGCACGATCAGAAGCGCGATCAGAAGCCCGCCTGTCTGCTCCGCGATGATAGAAATGTGATTGCGGAACCGCATGCCCTGTGTTTTCTCTGTCTGTTTCTTCTCTGTCTTCGCCTCCGCCTGTCCGCCTGACGGATTTTCTTTGTCTTTCACATTCATTCGCTCTCACCTGCCCTCTGCCCTGCGGCGATCTCATTGATCCTCCTGCGCAGGGTCTCCGCGATCTGCTCTGCCCGCTCCTCCTCGAGAAATTCCAGCGTTACATCGCCGCCCCCTGTAGTCACGATCACCTTTGCCACGCCGAACATCTGGTCGATCGGCCCTTTCTTTGTCTGCAGCTTGTGCAGGCGCTCGATCGGGACAATGTTGCGTTTCACGAACAGGTACCCTTCTATGATGTCAATGCATTCGTCATTGATGCTGTACCGGTAGCGGTTGTAGCGGAAATAGGGGCTGACCGCGACGTCAAAAAGGATCAGCACGGCAAGGATCAGCGAGATCCATTTCCCTGCGGTCAGATCTTCGGGAAAGATCCAGAAATAATCCACCGCGCCGATGACCGCCAGGACGACTGCGCCGGTGATGATCCCCGCCACATACATACAGTACAGAGCACGTTTCGATAAGTTCTCATACATTGTTGTTTCCTCCGTTTCTGCGGAAATAAAAGGCGTCCCGCATATTGTACTATGAGTTTAATACAATAATACGGGATGTCACTCCTTCTGTCAATCTCTTTCTGTCTCCGGCCCTTCCATCTTTTCCCCGATCCGGAGCAGACGGTTATACTTCGACGTCTGCTCAGAGCGGCAGGGCGCTCCTGCCTTGATCTGACCGGCATTGAACGCTGCCGCGATATCTGCGATAAAGGGATCCTCCGTCTCCCCCGGGGAGCGGGAGATCACTGTACGGTAACCTGCTTCCTGCGCTGTCCTGATCACTTGAAACACGCCGCTCAGCGTACTGATCCGGTTCGCCCTGACCAGGACTGCATTCGCCGCGCCCAGGCTGCGGCCCTTTTTGATCCGCTCTGCATCTGCGGCAAAAAGCGCGTCTCCCACAAGCTGCACCCGGTTTCCCGCCCGTTCAGTCAGGATCCGCCAGCCGTCCCAGTCTTCCCGGTCCAGAGGGTCTTCTATGGAACAGACCGGGAACTCGGATATCAGCTCTTCATAATATCGTATCCTCTCTTCTGTCGTCCATACCTGACTTTGCTTCTCCACGCCCGGTGCGTACGCCTGCCGGTCCGGGTCATCCCCCTCCGGCGCCGATGCGCCAAGGGCAAACCACAGATCTTTTCCCATGCGGTATCCCCGCCGCTCAGCAGCGTCCCGGATCATCCGCAGAGCTTCCCGCACGTCCCGGACCGCCGCGGAAAGCGCGCCATCCTCTCCCGCGGCAGCGAAATATCCTCTGTCTTTTAAAACATGTTGCAGAGAATGACAGACTTCGGTGCACATCCGGAGCTGCCCGCAGAAAGACCGCCCCTCCCTTGCCGGAACGATCATAAACTCCCGGATGCCCGGCTGGCTGTCCCGGCAGGATCCCGCATTCATTATATTCATCACAGGCACCGGCAGATTCACTGCCCGCACGCCGCCCAGGTAACGGTACAGCGGAAGCCTCAGCGCCTTGCCGGCTGCACGCGCCGCCGCTATGGAAACGCTCAGCAGGGCGCTGTTCTCCGGATCTCTTTCCCCCGGTCCGCCTGCTGCCCGGAGCAGCGCCCGGTCGATCTCCGCCTGGCAGAATACATTCCTGCCGATGATCTCCTCCGCGGCCCTGCTGTTTATATTTTCCACCGCCTGCCTGATCCCGCACTCCCGACCTCTGCCGCCCTCGCCCGGCTCTGATGCATTATTCTGCCTGCCGGAAGCTCCTGATGGCACTGACGCCCTTCCGACCACATCCTCCCCGGCCAGCACCTCTGCCTCAATGGCAGGATTCCCTCTGGAATCCAGTATCTCTCTCGCGTATACGTCCCTGATCAAAAGCTGCCTCTCCATGCTCCGTATCCTCCTGCCCTGTAAAATCTGTGTGTGATATAGTTTCTCCCCAGTCCGCCGCCTTAATGCGTTGACTTTTTAGATTCCAGAGATTACAATTCGGGTAGAGGGACAGGAGGCCAATATGAAAAACAGATTCCAGTATTTTTTCATGCTGACATTCAGCACCCTGCTGATCGCAGCCGGGACTTATTTTTTCAAATTCACAAATAACTTCACATTCGGAGGCATTACGGGACTTGCTGTGCTCGTGGCAAAAACCGGCGCCATCTCCGCCGGGGATTTCAACCTGATCATGAGCATGATCCTCCTGGTGATCGGACTGGTCATCCTCGGAAAAGGATTTGCCGCAAAAACCGCATACTGCAGCATCCTCCTTTCTGTCGCCCTCTCGGCGATGGAACGGTTTTTCCCGATGGACGGCCCGTTTACCGACCAGCCTATGCTGGAGCTTTGCTTTGCCATTGCGCTTCCGGCGCTGGGTTCCGCCATCCTCTTTAATATCGGGGCTTCCAGCGGAGGCACGGATATCATTGCCATGATCCTGAAGAAATATTCCAGCTTTGATATCGGGCGCGCCCTGCTCGTATCGGACGCGCTGATCACAGGGGCAGGATTCTTTGTATTTGATATAGAGACCGGACTGTATTCGCTTCTCGGCCTGGCGATCCGTTCTTTCATGATCGATACTTTTATCGAGAGCTTTAACCTGTCCAAATACTTTAATGTCGTGTGCGACCACCCGGAGCCGATCTGCGACTTCATCGTTCACACTCTGGGGCGCAGCGCCAGCGTCTGCCATGCAAAAGGCGCTTATTCCGGCAAGGATAAATATATTATCCTGACTGCACTGAACAGAGTCCAGGCAGTCAAGCTGAGAAATTATATCCGCGAAAATGACAAAGAAGCCTTTATCCTGATCTCCAATACAAGCGAGATCATAGGCAAAGGCTTCCATAGTGTATAAGTATG
The DNA here is from genome assembly GCA_019120595.1 of Candidatus Mediterraneibacter tabaqchaliae. Lineage (GTDB taxonomy): Bacteria > Bacillota > Clostridia > Lachnospirales > Lachnospiraceae > Mediterraneibacter > Mediterraneibacter tabaqchaliae. The sequence goes on from DWUV01000144.1 coordinate 13,437, forward strand.
CAGTTATCCGCTGTATCTACAGCCTGTGGTAATGGGGGATGATATCTTCATAATGCCCGTCTTTCATCAGAAAGCCGCCCGGTATGGTCCCAAGCTGCACAAAGCCCAGCTTTTTATAAAGTCTGAGGGCGTATGTGTTGCTGCTGACCACCGCGTTAAACTGAAGGATACGGAATCCGAGCTCTCTTCCTTTTCGCATACAGTGTTTTACCAGGATTTCCCCTATATGCTGTCCCCTCATGTCTGAGCGCACTGCGTAGCTGGCATTGCAGATATGTCCGCACCGCCCGACATTATTGGGGTGCAAGATATAGAGCCCCAGGACTTGTCCTGTTCCTTCATCGCGTGCGATCCCTGTAAAAGACTGTTCTTCAAAAAACAGATGGCCGTTCTCCCTGGTCAGGGGTTCTGTCTGCGGAAATGCTACCCCTTCCTCTACAACCTGATTCCAGATCATAACCGCGCTCCCCAGATATTTGATTTCATATGGCTTTATCCTGATATCCATTTTCTTCCTCTCCCTGCATAGTGATGTTCATCAGTGGAAATAATGGTCTCCGATCTGTATTCCCCAGTTTCCGTTTCCGAAATAGAGGCAGCTGCCGACCGGGTTGCTTCCCGCAATTGCATCCGCAGCAGCCTGCCTTGCGGTCTCCGAATAGCTTCCGCTGGCAAGTACGGAATCCAGCCATCCCGTCATTGCAGGTCCGAACTGCCCGGACTGATAGATAACGTCCGTGATCGTATTCGGATATGCCCCGCTCTTTACCCGGTTCATGACCACCGCACCCACAGCGACCTGCCCCTCATAAGGCTGATTGCCTGCCTCGCAGTAGATCAGCGCGGCGAGCAGTTCCTGCTCGGAAGCCGCCACACTTGCAGCCTGTGCCTCCGCTGCCGCCTGGGCGGCCGCTGCCTCTTCCGCAGCCCTAGCTTCCGCCGCTGCCTGCTCCTCCGCAAGACGCTGCGCTTCTTCCGCCGCTCTGCGCTCTTCTTCAACTTTGATCAGATACGCCGTATGTGCTGCGTTGACCGCATCCTTCGTATCCTGTACAGCCTCCCCGCTGATCCCGCCTACGGTCTCAGCAGGATCCCACTGAAAGATCTCATCCCGAATGTACGTACTCTGTTCTGCATTTCTGTCATTTTCTGCCGCCAGACTGGTAAATCCTGTAAGCAGCAAGGCACTCGCCGCTGCTGCATACAGAGACAGCAGGACGCGCCTGTTGTAATTATGTTTCATATACTCCTCCTCTAACCTGTTGCAATATCATTACGATATCTTTTAAAATATATGCATATATTTAAAATAATATTACAGATATTACAAAAGTGTTACGGGTGGCATTATAATACAGGATTTTCCGTTTGTCAACTTTTTTATTTACTTCTTTTTTCCACTTTCTTTATTGTACTTTTTATTCGGTCTCTCTGCTGTAATCAAAAAATGAACGGGGTCTGACCCCGTTCACATTTTTTTCACACTTTATCTGCGCAGGAAGTTTGCGATCCTTTTATACAGGACAAATGTAACTGCCCCGTTGATCCCTGCCTTGATCACATTAAATCCTACGATAAAGGGCATCAGATCCCAGACCGCGCTCGCCGGGACTCCCATGAACATCGGCGTGATGACCATGTTCGCGCCCATCATTACGACTGCCATCGCCGCCATACCGCATACGAGTGCGATCACAGCTGTCTTTCTCGTCTTATTCCTGCTGTAGCTCCCGCCTGACACTGCTACGAGCACGCCTGTGGCGATCACATGCATCAGGATGCCGTAGAGTCCGCTGCCCGCGCTCACTGTCAGTCCCTGCACCACGGACGTGACCACTGTCAGGACGAGCCCCGCCAGCGGGCCGAAGGCAAATGTGCCGATCAGGATCGGGATGTCCGCCGGATCATACTCCAGGAACGATACGACCGGGAAGATCGGGAAGTGGATCAGGTACACCAGTGCGACCGAGATCGCCACCATCACTCCCATTTTCACGACTTTCAGTGTTTTGTTTGCTGCTGCCAGATTTTGCTGGCCTGTGTGTTCTGTCATATTGAACCTCTCCTTCTTTTGAGCTCCTTTCCCGGAGCTTCATATTATGAAAAAGGAACTTCTTCCAAGGAGAGACAGCGCCGCAGAAAAAAGCCCCGGACATTCATGTCCGGGGCTTTCAGTTCTTCCTCTGCGAAGCTGCTTACGAAACAACTGCGAACTGCGTTCCGATAAGTATGTTCTCTTCTCTCATCCAGACTATACTGTCGGTACCGGAATCCCCTCATATGAGAGTCACCGGTTCAGCCGCACATCGTGCGGGTCGCGGACTATACCGCCGGTTGGGACTTGCACCCGACCCCGAAGACTTTATTCCTTTTACCAGTCTACTATAACTCTTTCGAAACGCGATTTCAAGAGTTTTGTTAAAAAACCGATCAGGCCAAAGCTTATCTTGTCCTTCTGTTTCTCCTGCGCGCTCTTCTGACAACTTTTGCCCTGAGGCTCATCATTGCCATTACAGCTGCGCCCGCAGCGCCTGCCACGATGATCATGATCACGATCGGTGCCGCGTCTCCTGTCTGTACTGCTTCCACAGTCGGGCTTCCTGTTGTGCCTGTATTTCCTGAGCCTTCGCTGCCGGAACCGGATGCTTTCTCTGTCCGGACTGTGATCACTGCTGATTCCGAAAGATTTCCGGCTTCATCATAAGCCCTTACGCTGATCTCGTATCCTGTATCCGCTTTCAGGTTTTTGATGACTGCCTCTGTGTCAGCCACTTTTCCGATCTCCAGGCCATCTACATAGATCACGTACCCTGCCACGCCTTTATTGTCTTTCGACGCGGACCATTTGACTGTGACTGTAGAGGAAGTAACCTCTTTGGCCTCGAGTTTCTCGGGAGCAGTGGGTGCTTCTGTATCCACATCCGGCTCAACCGCTGATCCTTTGACTGTCACCGTACATTCTGCCTTTAATCCAGCTGCATTCGATACAGTGATAACTGCTTCTCCTGCTTTCAGTCCTGTGACGTTTCCAAAACTGTCAACAGACACTGTCTCCGGATCGGATGAGCTCCACACGAGACCTTTGAGCAGCGTCCCCTCTTCGTGTCCCACTTCAAGGGCAATCATTTCTCCAACGCTGATCTCCGCGTCTTCCAGAGAAGCGGAATCCGCTACCTTCTGGATTTCAAACGGAACTACTTCCTGAAGGCTTGCAAAATTATAGCCGCCCTGCTCAACATAGATTACAAGATATTTTCCTGTCAGCGTCTCCGGGAACTCCGTCGTCACCCACGCTCCGGATGTATACAGTTCATCCGGCACTGTAATGGACTCGCTCGCATAGACCTCATTATTATCTGCATCCAGGATCACATAACGGTACTGGGAAATCCTTCCGTTTATATTACCGTCATTTCTCTGGAGGAAGTTAAATCCGCCAAAGGAAACCGTGTCCCCAAGATCGATCGTAAGGATCGCCGGATTGTCCGGGCTTACATTAAATCCTGTGGTGCTCCAGTTGGAGTGCCACCTTGTTGAAGTATTCCCATCGACTGCATACGCTGCCGTACCAGTCTCCTCTGTGTTCGCTGTCGCGGACATCTCAAGCTGGTCTGCGATCTCCACGATCACCCGATCGGTCACTGTGATCGCAAACTCTGCGATGGTTTCTTCACCCACTGTACCCGTGATCGTCACTTTACCTGCTCCGATCGCTCCGATGGTGAGAGTCTCCTGATCGAAATCTACGACTCCTTCATCGCCAGTGCATGTCCACTCTACTTTCTCAAGGTTGCTTCCGTAGATCGCTGCCGTCTCGCCCTTGTACAGTTCTGTCTTGTCAATGCTTGCCGCAACGGCATCCTCATCCACTGTGATCACCAGGTTGTCGAGGATAAAGTCGTTCTGGCCGGTTGCAGTCGCGCCTGTCGCACGGCTGCCGTTCTCATAGAGACCGATCCATGTCTGGCCGCTGCCGCTTCCGATCACCTGCATCGTTACATGGCCTGTATTCGCCTCTCCGCCGCCGGTCTTCTGTGCAAGGTACTGGTCTTCCGATGGCAGTGTATATGTCGTGCCGTCTCCGACTACCATGGCGTATGCCCTGTCCGGTCCTGACTGATAGTCAAACTCAACCGTGTAGACCTTACCCGGCTCGAAGCGGAAATTCTGCGGGATCGTCTGGTAGATGATCCCCGTATTCGCGCCGTGATGCTTCAGCGACCACTCGCCGTCAATGACGTCATCTGTCGCTTTCTTGTTCTGCCATCCTGCCTGTGTATATGGAGCGTGGAGTTCTGCCAGATGGGTTACCGGATCGGAAACACCCTGGGCTGAGCTGAGCACAAACGGATACAGACCCTGGACAACAGATTCGAAATCCTGTTTAAAGCTACCGTTTTCATCAAAATTATTCAGCGTGATCTCTACGATACGGATATCATCCATATATGTGGATCCCGGTCCTGCTTCCCTGAAAAGAGTCAGGTTCGCGGTCGGTCCTTCCGCTGTAAAGGATACCTGCATGCGCTGCATGTTCGTACCGTGCTTCTGGTCGCTCTTTACATAGTTGGCCGCGATCGACCTCATCGTGTAATTGGAAACGCTGCTGCTTCCTGTATTGACAGCGATCTCCGCCTTTGAATCACTTGCATTGTCCACATATACTTCCGCCACATATTCCACGCCTGTCTTAAGCCCGGAAATCTGAGTCGTTACTGCCACATCCGCTGACGGGCTGTTGAACGCAAGCCTCTGGTCTCCTGTGGAAGCTTTTTCTACCACCACTGCCGGATCATCGATATCTCCGATCCAGTCAGCCCCGTCAAGGGATTCGCCTGCGCCTGCATAGCCGTTGAAGCCCGGATCTGTCACATACTGGTCACCGAAGTCATCTTTGAGTGTCTTTGATGCCTCGCCTTTCAGAACAACATAAGCTGTCTCTGCCTCTGCTGTCAGAGTGATCTGACCGTTCTCAACCGGAACATTTACAGCCTCTCCTCTGCCCTGGTCAGACAGCGGATATACGACTACATTCGCAAGTCCTGCCCAGTCGTCCTGGAGCTCCCATGTCGTCGTGCCGCCTTCCAGGTTCCAGTGATACAGCTTCTCTTCGCCTGTCTCATCATCTGTCCACGGAAGCAGGTACTCTACATCGTCAAGAACCTTTTTGCCATTGAGAGTGATCGTACGCTCAATATAGCTGTCCGCTCTCTGCTCTTCGTTTCTTGTCACTACTACAGTGTCGTTGTCATCATTCTTCAGAGTGATCTGCTTCTCCTGGTTGCCTACCGGAGACTCCCCGTCCTCGTAGTCTTCCCAGTCAGTCACATAGTAGTGCTGCAGGAACTTTGTCGGAAGGTTCTCTGTGAATGTCTCTCTAATGTACTTGTTGAAATCCTGGTCTCCGCCCCAGCCTTCAAAGCCATACAGCCTGAATCCGCCGAGCAGCGGGTTGTCCGCCGCGCCGCCGAAGGACGGGTAGTTGATGACCTGGACGTCTCTCTGGTCATTGCGGATGAAACGGATGATCTCACTGTTGTATCCCTTTGTGGTATTGCCGCCGTAAGCCGCGTCTGTCGCCCAGTGGGACCATGTGGAGTCATACTCGCCCTCGTACGGGAACTCTGTCGTGAATCTCCATCCGAGAGAATTGATCTGCTCAGCGATCCTTCTGGTCTCCCAGGCATCCTGGTACCATACATCCAGATAGATGAAGTCCATATTGTCTTCCAGCCCTGCTGCATACTCTGCGATCTCATCCATCGTCGCGTTGAGTGTTCCTTCGGACTCTCCGACATACTCGCCCTTATCCCAGTCTCCGCTGTAGAAATCAGTCTCATTGATACGGTCGAACAGCTGCACCATTCTCTTGTATCTTGCCTGGCTTCCGAGATCCCACAGCTTGTCGATGACATAGGACTGATCCAGCCATCCCCAGCCGTTTCCGGAACCGTTGGATACCATTGTGTTATTAAATGACTTGGACTCCGGATAGGACTCCTGCGCGTTGATATGGATACCGATCTCTGCGCCGTAATCATGAGCGATCCTGATCAGTTCCTGGAATCCTTCCACGCCGCCTTCCCTGTCCGCAATGTGCGCGTACTCAGAGTTCGCGGAGTCATGTCCCTCGCTTCCGTATCCCTTCAGCATAACTGCCTGCGGAAGTCCGTCTGTCGCGAGGTAAACTTTCTTGATATTGTCTGCTGTCGTCATGTACGGATTGGATACCATACTTGCAAAGTTCATGACAATGCGGTAATTGACAAGATTTTTGATATCCTCTGCATCCTGCGGGACATTCATGATGTCGCGGAATGCCAGAGCGCCGTCATTCCAGTCAAGGTCGCCGTCTTCGTTCATATCGCCTGCGATGCAGACTTTCGCGCACGGAAGCTCGCTTACAGGATACTCATAATCGCTCTTTTTCTGAGCGTTCGCGTCTCCGTCTTCATAATACCATTTTGCGCTTGCAAGGCTCATGGTATCTGCGCCGCTGTTCAGGACGACTCTTTCATCGCCTTCGATCTCGGAATTGCTCCAGAGGCCGGCGCTTAAGTTCCCGTTTGTGAGGAATGCATAGAGGTATCCGTCTGTTGTTGACGGGTTGAACCCTTTCTCCCATGTGATCTCTTTGTCGCCGTTTGTGACTGTAGAGTTGGATGCTTTCGCGCCGTTAAACACCGCGTCTGCCTCTACCGCGTCCACGGAGATAAGATTGAGCTGCGGGATGTCGATCGACGCGATGTCAGCGCATCCGTCATTCTTCGTAAGCTCTGTCACTTCCCATGTCAGGTCGTTGTCATCCACACTGATCTTCACTGTCATGGACAGATCGATCGCTTCTTCTTCATCCGCCAGGGACATGCTGTATGTCTGTGATGTTTTATCATTTGTTACTTTTACATTTTCCGGTGTGATCGCAGCGCCGTTGATCATGATCTCACTGAGCTTCGTCTCCTGCGCGCGGAAGATCGTCTCTTCTTTATCTTTCAGCACGTATCTTGCCACGAGCGGGAAGTCTTTCCCCACATACACTGTCATGTAGTCAGATGCGATGGAGTCATAATCCTCAAGATCGATCGGTGTCTTCTCCTCCAGCTGGATATCGAATACATTCGCTCCGCCTTCTTCTACTGTCACCGTCTCTTCATATGCCTGATATCCCGGCGCGGTTGCTGCCACATTGTACTCTCCGACTTCAAGAGCTGCAAATGCGTATGTACCGCTCGCGTCTGTCTCGGAAGCATTTACGCCGAAACGGACGGTTGCGCCCTGGATGGGTTCGCCGTCTGCGTTCTTCACTGTTCCGGATACATCCTCAACAGCTGTGTAATATGTATCCGTCACCTGTCCGTTACGCTCTGCGCACCAGTCCCAGTTATCTTCCATGCAGTCTGTACCGTTGACTTTCAGATCGGCAAACTCGACTTTTGTCGCGCCGTTTGTCTTAACGCCGAATTTTCCCGTGCCGTTCAGCTGCTCTGCAAGTGTGAGCAGGTTCGGCGCGGACACGCTTGTCCTTGTGCCGTTCACGGAGACCGCAAGCTGCTCCCTGGAAAGAGAGATCTCGATCGTCATCTCCTCGCCCGTCTCAGGAGCCGGGAGGCCTGCAAGCTGCGGATAGCTTCCGCTTCCGTTCAGGTTGTACTGATAGTACCACTTGCTGGATGAATCATATCCGATATAGAGCCAGTTGCTGTCATTCTTATACATATAGAAGATACCAAAGTTATTGCTGTTAACCGGACGGAATGTAAGGGACAGCGTACCGTCAACCGGCATTGTCCTGTCCTGATCCAGCAGAAGCGCCGGAGCCGCTGTATTGGCGTTTCCGTAGGCATGCCCGCCGCCGTTATTGGAACCTCCCTGTACGGTGATCCATTTTCTTCCCTTCTGATCCGGGTCCGGTGTATCCCCGCCTTCGCCGTCATCGCCGACTTCTACGGATACAGACGGCTCCCAGGTCTGTCCTTCTGCGTCTTCTTTGTACAGAGACCAGTTCCTGTAGTCATCCGCCGTATACTCGCGTTCGCCGACAACAAGGTCCGCGAAATAAATGTCCGTATAAGACGTGCTGTATGTAGCTGCTCCGAAACCGATCTGTCCGGCCTCATCTTTCAGTGAATTAAAAGATGCATCCGTAACCGATGCGGTTCCTGACTCTCCGCTTGTCGTATTGTTTACCGTAAGCTCAAGTCCGCTGTCCTTATAACTTCCGGAAAACTCCACGACATCGTTCTGGTTCAGGGCCGGAAGCCCTGACAATCCGGGATATGCACTTGCCCCGTCTGCCGCATACTGGACAAACCAGTTGTTCGACATCCCGTCATATGCGATGAATGACCAGTTGTTATCATCCACATATTTGTTCACAAAGCGGAAACGGGTGTCATCTTTCGTGCTTCCCACTTTCAGCGTAAAGCTGAAGTCTTCGCCTGTAACATCTGTGTTATCCGACAGGATAAACGCTTCCGGCGTTGCTCCGCCGAAATGTGCATTCGCATTTCCGCTGCCGGACTTTAAGTGCGCCATCTCTTTCATGATCGGCGCAGCAAGCACTTCCAGCGACGGAAGATATGCCATTACGGTGGTGACCACCATAGCGGCAGCCAGCATCACAGATGCCAGGCTTTTCCATGCTCTTTTCATAACATTCTCCCTTCTTTTTTATTTTTATTATTTATTTCCGGCTGATCCGTACTTTTGTACGTCTCAGCCGTTATGATTCGGAGCGGGGGCCATCCGGTCCCCGCCCCGGTCATAACCTGGTATGACGGAGATCTATGCTCTCCTGTTCTGTCTGCGGAGGACTGCCGCCGCAGCTGCTGCCGTGCCTGCTGCCAGCATCAGGATGATCCAGCCGTATCCCGCTGTATCCCCTGTCTTCACTGCCTGATCCCCTGCATCATTTTTGTCGTCGGAAGCGGACGGCTTTCCGTCTGCCGGTTTATCTTCCGATGGTGTCTGCGGTTCGTCTTCCGGCGGTGTCTGCGGCTCGTCTTCCTGACCGCTCAGGCTCATTGCCTCTTCCGCTTTTTCTATCAGTTCTGCCGCATCTTCTGCGGAAATCTCGTCTGCATTGATCGCTTCCCAAAGCGCATCCCTGATCTCCTTCACCTGGGCGAGCTGTTCTTCGCTCAGGCCTGTCAGGTCTTTCTGTCCCAGAGACTCCTCAAGTCCTGTCATCTCCAGGATCTGTTCTTCTGTTGCCTTCAGGACAAGGCCGGCGTAAGCTTCTTCCAGGGCTGCTTTCTGATCCTCTACCTGCTGTTCGGTCTGCGGGTCATTGAGTACCTTTTCTGCATTTTCAAGCGCTGTCTTCATCGCTTCCGCCCCTTCGCTCATATAAGCGGAGAGATCGCCAAGCTCTGCTTTCAGGCTTTCATACAATGCCTTCAGCCCTCCCGTATCCGGTCTGACCTCCACATCTTCAGCCGCTGCCGCCAGATCTCCGATCATGGCCTTTACATCGGCCGGGGCTGCTGTGCCTGCTTCCAGCATCTCTGCCGCCCTGCCCAGAACATCCTGCAGAGTATCCCATGCGCCGTTCGGCAGGTACTGATCTGTCGTCCACCCGGAATAGAGATCATACAGCGTCTTAAGTTCCGACATATCCGCCTTCAGTGCAGTCCTTGCATCTGTCAGTCCCTGTATTGCCTCAGCCACTTCGTCTGCGGCCGCATTCTCATCCGCCAATACCTCTTCTGCTCTGCCGAGAGCCTGCTCATACTGCTCCCAGCTCTCTTTGTCATATCCGTCTTCTGCTAACGGGTCTGTAACCGTATACTGTGTCCACAGATCCCGAAGAGCCTCTTTGTCTGCTTTTTCCACCAGACTTCCGGTCCGGAAAACAAGCGCAGCGATCAGGTCCGTCACTTCCCTGGATGACTCTGCATCCTGCAGTTTCGGCTCATTCTCATTCATCCACGCCTCAAATGCAGCCCATGAATCCGGTGTATACTCTGCTTCCTGCTTCCTGATCTCATCAAAACGGGCTGCTGCCCTTGAAATATCTGTGAGCGCTTCCTGCGCGTCCTTCAGGTTATCTGCTGTCCGGTCGATCAGGCTCTGGGATGCCGGCATCTCCGAATCCAGCACTGCGTTTGCCGCTGCCAGCGCTTCCGCATAAACAGACCACGTAACGTCAGAATAATCTTCTTCTGCCAGATCTGCCGCCCCGTCTGCAAGCGCCTGTAATTCCTCTGTATTTCCCGGTATGATCACCCCATCGCTGTACTCATGGAGCTTAAGCTCCGCAAGGGAACAGCTTTCCGTACCGGAACTGTATGCCTCATACGCGACAAAGCGTACATACTGCGCCTCCACAGGCACAAACTCGATCTCCTGCCATGCCTTAGTATCAGCCAGTGTACCGTGGGCAGCTTCCGTAAATTCCGTACCGTCTGTACTTACTTCAATGCCGTATTCCTTAATGCGTCCGCTGGAGCTGTTCTGGCGCGCAAGATAATCTACTTTATAGATCGTCTTTGCTTCCGGAAGTTTCAAAGTCACGGACTGGGGAAGAGTGATCTCATCATTCCCCCATGTGGAATGCCAATAGGTAGCCGGGTTTCCGTCTATCACGTTGACAGCCGCTCCGTCAGTATTTTCCGCTGTGCTGCTGCTGTGCTGTGTAGTATATGTGACCTCTGTCCCTGCAAGATCGATCTCCGTGTTGGCAAACAGGACCATCGCTGTCAGCGCCGGGCTCATACCCTGGATATTTTCAAGCATTCCGTTCTCCAGGTCCGGCCCTGTCAGCCTCAGGATGCCGACAGTTCCTACCGGCACCGCAACTGTGAATACTACCGTATCCGTACCGGATCCGCTGACATAATCTGCTGTGATCTCCTCTGATCCCATTGTCAGAGTGAGCTGCGGTTCTCCGGCTGCCATGATCACCTGGTCAAATGTCAGGGCGATCTCTGCCGTGCCTTCCCCTCTGATCTGTACGTCATGCGATACGAGCTGCGGGGCATCCATCTCCTCAGGCGTCACTGTGCCTGCCTTGAGATAATTCTCATCAAACTCGAAATATTTCAGGCGCATTGATCCGTCTGTATCATCCTCATACATAATGGCAAATTTCGGATTTTCAGGATCTGCCGCGCTGTCTGTAAGCGTCAGGCAGGAATACGCAAATTTTTCATCCGCGCCGTTGATTTCGCGGTTGTAATCCCAGCTGATGCTTCCGTCAGCCTGTACCTGTCCGAGATACATCCTTCCGTTCATACGTCCATTGCCGCTTGCATTGCTCAGGAGCACCCACTCGGTCCCATCCGCCTTGGTGTAATGGATCACGGAAAGCTGACAATAGTTTTCCTTGATTTCAATCGTATCTGCGGAAGCCCATGTCGCGCCGCCGTCTTTGCTGACCGCCACGTATACTTTGCTGCCGCTGCAGTTTGTCCTCATAAAGAGAAGCACGTCGCCGTTATCCAGCTGGACCGCCTGCGATTCCGTAAGCATACCGCCGCTGTTCATCGTCGCACGGTCATTCCCTTTGACAGTCTGCGGTGATTCTCCCAGATGCCATGTCTGTCCGTTATCGTCACTGTATATTACTGCAGACGACTGGGAACTTCCTACATTTTTATTTGCCGTGTAGACCGGCACTACCAGCCTGCCTTCGTAGTCCCCTGTATGGAGCTGGATCCCCACTCCGGGGCCTGTGCCGAAGAATACGCACCATTCCGGTTTTACCTGCGGTGTGATATCCACCGGGTCTGACCAGGTCTTACCGTCGTCGTCCGAAGTAACCAGCCAGAGATAGCTCGTATTCAGCACTCTGAGTTCCCCGGCATCCGGACCGCTCTTCATATAGATATTGCCCCGATACTCACCGTCTTTATAGAGATTGCCTTTCTCCTGCAGGGAGACTCCTGCGGCATACGGATATACGATGACCGTATAGCCTGTATCCTCTCCGTTATTGTCCAGCACATGGCCGATCCCGTCTTCCACATCGGAAATATAACCATACTCTTCTTTTTCTTCCGGGTTTGTATACAGGATCTGACAGTCAGCGCCGTCCACCTTTTTATAGCCGACCCCCGGCTGGATCAGGTTTGTATTCATAAGGCCGCTGCTCTCCGGGAACATATCCACAAAGGCAAAGATCCTTCCCGACTCCTGCTCCTGCACTGTCGCCATATCTATCGTAAATGCGGCTGAACCTCCGTTATTCGGCAGGTCGATCAGGGTAACCGAATCCGCGAACTGAGTTTCCCCCGCTTCCTTCCTGCGCACCACAGCATCGATATTTCCGGCGTCCTGTGTCCCTGAATTCCTCTCATCTATAAACGCGAGCTGGGTCCCTTCCTGCGTGGTAAGCAGGGACGGGATCCTGTACTGGGAATTTTTATATCCCGGGTAGAACAGGTCGATCGTCTCAGACTTGTACGCGTTCTCCATATCCAGTTCCGGTTCTGCGGTCCACTGGGTAGCGGCATGATATTTTTCAACAGTCTCTGCCGTAAACACTTCGCTGTAAACAGACACTTCGTCTATTACACAGGGATGATACCATATGCCGCTCACACTGTCTCTGATAACTCCTCCCAGTGTCATCGTATCCAGATCACTGAGCGAGGCGAAGAACTCTGTTTTCTCTGACGCAGCCGCCAGCTTCCCGTCTACGTAAAGCTTTGTATCTGTTTCGCCGAACACCCATGTCAGTGTGTGCCAGTATGTATCATTGATACTGATCGCTTCCCCGTCCGCATAAGTACTCGCAGAGAAACTGTTAAGATGGGCATTCGCCTGTCTGAGTTCTAATCCCACGGTATTATTGTTTACATAAAATGCCGCGTAAGTCGCATCGGTTGTGCCCGTCGAACGGTCTGACAGACTGTAGAGCCCTGTCAGGCCGCTGTCAGCCGCATTCATCCGATAACGGATATTCACTGTTCCGTTTGACAGTCCGGCGACATCTGACAGCCCCTCTGATACATCCTGCGGCGCTCCTGCCGTGAGATCCACTCCCCGGACCTCATAAGCTGTATCCGCCTTTGTCTGGTCAAATGCATCCACATATTCCGTCACATTTTCAGCCGTAAACTGTTCTTCATAAACAGAAATCTCGCTTATGCTCAGATCATGATGCCAGTTCGTCCCGCTCCGCAGCAATCCGCCGACAGCCATTGCATCCGCACCCGCGATGGATGAGAAAAATGCTGTAGTGGATGCTTCCGCCGCCTTGGCTCCATCTACATATAATATAGTAGATGTATCTCCGAACACCCATGTCAGTGTATGCCAGTCCGTGTCATTGACATCCTGGTCTGCTGCTGTAAATGTGTTGAGCTGTGACCCGCCGCTCCTCAGTTCCAGCCCTACTGTGCTGTTATTCACATAGAACGCAGCATATGAGGCTCCCTCAGACTGATCCGACACTGAATAGAGCGCTGTCAGGCCTGAATTAGGCGCTGCCATCCGATACCGGATGTTGACAGTGCCATGCTCCAGCGCGGAAACACGTTCAACCGAAGCAGACACATCCTGCACATCAGCAGCTTCCAGACCGCTCACCTCATATACCGGCTCTGCGGCTGACAGATCCGCCGCACTGGCCGGAAGGATCGACTGCGGAACCAGCATTGCCGCAGCAAGTATCGCCGCCAGCAGTTTTCTTCGTTTCTTTTTCACTTGCTTTTTCCACCTTTCCTCCAATACCGATTCCAGCACTCCCCTATATTTATCTATTTTTCTGGCATTGAAATTTTATTTCCCCTTATTTTTAGTTATTATATATTATCCAAATACTATTAACAATGGGATTTTTGTAAATATTGTCAAAAAGACCATAATTTGCAAAAAGTTCAAAATATATCTAAAATATTTTTCTTACCCTCTGCGTGTTTTCGCCAAAATACATCCTAATCCGACAAAAACGCCGGATTCACATTTTTTTATCTGTTTGTTCATAATCCATTCAAAACTTCATCACACTTTTTACACAACTCTTCCTTATACTAAAGTTGTTCTTGAAGAAGAACACTTTTTCATAAACTTTTTCCCCCTTTGAGTCACGTAAACAACGTGACTCTTCCTTTTTATAAACCGAAGTTCCATGGATTTTGTAAACGGAAGTTAAACAGAAATGCGGCATGGCTGCCGCTGTGCAGGATTCGATACAGATAAAAAAGAGAGGATATCCGCTGCGATATCCTCTCCTTTTTTATCCGCTGTATCTGACAGATCTGCGGTCCCGCGCTCACTCCATGAGCCTTCCCCGCATCTTCCCCCATATATACGCCTGCACATACTCATACGCCCTGTCATAGATAAAGAGCGCCGCCTGCCCTCCGATCAGGACGGCAGCCATCATGGCGTCCGTCACCGCCCGCGCAAAAAGCAGGTCCCGGAAAGCGACTGCAATGGGGATGTAAACGATATTAAAAACAACATACTTTGCAGCCCAGAAAACCGCTCTCCGCCCCGCGATCCCGGGGTGCTTTCCCAGCCATCTCCAAACCGCCTCTATGCCCCAGATATAGAATCCCATTGCCGCAAATGTAAGCACATAGAATTTATTCGGCGCAGTGATCAGCCCGAGCAGCACTGCCGCGATATAAAACGCAGCGCCTGCCCTCAGGCCGTATTCCCGGACAACGATCCCCACGAAATAGGACGCCGCCGCCAGCAGGAACAGTGTGCTTGTCTCAATGATGCTCCCCAGCGCCATAAAAACAACAGACAGCGCCAAAAGAAGGCCGCCGAACGCCAAAGTCTTTGCTTTTACATGCATGAACAAAGATCCCCTCCCATACATTCGCAGAGCGTGTCCGCGCACCACAGGTCACAGCACAGATTTCCCGTGCCGCAGGAACTGCCGCCCATCCCGTATCCCGAGCCGTACCCGCTGTTCTGGTATCTCCGGCTGTTGAATTCCAGCTGGTTTAAGAGCTGGCGGTACTGGAGATTGTTCGGCTCCATATTGACCGCCTGTGCCGCATGGTCCCTGGCCAGCACGTTGTTGCCCAGCCCCGCATTGGCGCAGCCGCTCAGATAATACCACAGCGCGGACCGTTCCGGCACCTGGTCCAGGGTATTGAGCGCCTCACGGAACCGCCTGCTGTTGATATAGTTCACCGCTGCCTGGAGCCTGGGGTCAGCCTGGGCGTTCTGATAGCCGCCGGATGAGCCGCCGGAGCTTCCCGCGCCGCCGTAGGAATAGCCGCCGGAGCCGCCCGACTGTCTCTCACGCATGATCGTATCGTACGCTTCCTGGACTTCCTTGAATTTCTCCTCCGCCAGGTCTGCAAGCGGATTGTCCACATTAGCGTCCGGGTGGTATTTTCTTGTCAGGTCGCGGTACGCTTTCTTTATCTCATCATCCGATGCGCTGGGTGAAACGCCGAGCACATCATATGGGTTTTTCGCCATTATTCTGATCCTCACTTTTCTTCATCTGTATCTTATTATAACGATTCCAGACTCCATCATACAATATATTGCGTAAAATGTCCACATCCATAAGACACGGGAGCCGCTCGAATTCCGCTGTGCTCTCCGCGATCATCATGCAGAGGATCTGTTTTATCCTCTCCTCATAGTCTTCCCTGGCGCTGAGCCTGCGCAGGGGATTGTATCTGCCCTTCTCCAGATCCCCGGGGAGGTCTTCATAGGCATCCATCAGATAGATAAATTTCCCCATGTAAAAGCCCATCTTCCGCAGGTTTCTCTCCCAGGCGTCCTCCCGGTACACGAAGAGTTCTTCCATCAGCTTCCCGAAACACCCTGCCGTCCGGTCGATATCCGTGCTCTCCTCCCGCTCGCACTGCGCCAGTTCTTCCAGGGCGGAGCGGATCGCGCTGCTCTGTCTGGGATACTGCCTGATGATCTTCTCCGCCTTTCCCCGCACCAGACTTTTGGCAAGGAAGCTGCTCACCTTTCTCTCATCCTGCCAGTCGTCTTCCATATGATAATACGCCAGGAGGACATTCATCGCCGCCGCGTATGATGTGATCTCATTTTTCAGCATCAGCTGCTTCTTCACCGGGTGCACCTTGCAGCGGTGCCTTTCCGCCTCCGCCGTGCTCTCATACAGGGAGGTAAGCAGGATGACGGCAAACGTCATGTCATAAGTCAGCGTCATCTGTCCCATAAATCCGTAGTCCTCTTTCAGAGCGCGGCAAAGCCCGCAATAGTAAGCCTTATATTTTTTCAGATCCTTTACTTTCAGCTCCGGCTCATATATCGTCACATAACCAAACATCTTTTTCTCCTGTCAATATTCCCGTAAATACTCCCGGTAATACTCCTGTCAGTACTCCCGTCAGTGCTCCTGCCGGTCAAACGGGAACCGATCATTCCAGCGGACCTCCGCCAAGATCACTTTCCACCCCCAGTTGTCTGCAGACCGTATCCGCCACACAGGCAAAGCTGTCCCTGACGCCGTAATCCCTTCCCCCGGGGATGCTCTTACTGTACATCAGAAGAGGCACGTCTTCCCTTGTATGGTCAGTGGTCTTTGTGTACGCCGGATCACATCCGTGGTCCGCAGTGATGATCAGCAGATCGTCCGTCCGCATCTCCTGTATGAATCCGGTCAGGAAACCGTCAAAGTCCGTAAGAGCCTGCGCGTATCCGTCCACGTCTCTCCTGTGTCCGTACAGCATGTCAAAATCGACCAGGTTTACAAAACACAGGCCCGAAAAATCCCTCCCGCTGATCTCCCTGAGTTTCTCCATGCCGTCCGCATTCCCTGATGTTTTGCAGGATTCTGTGATCCCTTTTCCGTTAAAGATATCACGGATCTTCCCGACAGCGATCACGTCTTTCCCGTGGTCTTTCAGAAGATCCAGCATGGTCGGCGCCGGCGGCGACAACGCAAAATCATGGCGTCCGGCAGTCCGCGTGAAATTATCCGCAGAGGTGCCCGCAAACGGCCTGGCGATCACGCGCCCTACCGCCAGGTCCCCGGTCAGCAGCTCCCTCGCTGTTTCACAGTACGAATAGAGCTGTTCCACGGGGACGACCGCCTCATTTGCCGCGATCTGGCAGACACTGTCAGCACTCGTATACAGGATCAGGTTCCCGGTCCTCAGATGTTCCTCTCCATACTTTTTTATCACTTCCGTCCCGGAATAAGGCCTGTTGCAAATGCACTTCCTGCCGGTCCTCTTCTCAAACTCTTCTACAAATTCCGCAGGGAACCCATCGGGGAAGACAGGCATTGCCTGATCGCTGATGATCCCGGCCAGCTCCCAGTGCCCGATGATGGTATCCTTGCCCCGGCTCTTTTCCCTCAGCCGTCCGTAACTGCCCGCCGGCATCCCCACAGGCTCCCCGCAGGCCACGCCGCTGATATTAAACAGCCCCAGCTTCCGCAGGTTCGGGCAGGAAAATTTTCCGCTTTTTGCCACGCTCGCCAGTGTATTGGTATTTTCATCCCCAAAGTCCGCGGCATCCGGAGCCGCTCCGATCCCAAAACTGTCCAGTACGATCAAAAAGATTCTTTTCATCATTTTCTATCACTTCTTTATTTTTATTCTTGTTGTTTTCAATCATTTTATCGCAGCCGGCTTACTTATGCAAGATTCCGATTTGCGCGGCGAGTGCGCATGCGGGCGGCGGTTAAGTATGAACAGTAACCCGCCGCGCACTGACGGCCATTTCAGCCTTGGATGAAATCATTTTCCGCGTTAATTGTAAACTGTTTTTCGTATTATGGTTGACATTTTGCCGTCATTCCCTTATACTTTGGGCACAGTGTACTTCGGATCCGCCGGCTTCTCCCGGGGACCTTCCAGGAGACCGGGGCATCCGGGACTTATAGATCAAAAGAGGTGTATCTGATGACGAAACCAACTGAAACCCTGTCTGAACAGGCAAAGACGCGCACACGGCAGATCACTCTGACCGGGCTCATGACCGCAGTGCTCTGCATCCTGGGGCCATTGTCCATCCCGCTCCCGGTGAGTCCTGTCCCGATCACACTCACCAACCTGGCTGTCTTTTTCGCCGTTTACCTGCTTGGAGTGAGACAGAGCACAGTCTGTCTGCTTGTCTATCTCTGCCTCGGCACTGTCGGGCTCCCCGTCTTCTCCTCCTTCAGCGGAGGACCGGGCAAGGTCGCAGGGCCAACGGGAGGATACCTGGTGGGATTCCTCTTCCTGGCGCTCATCCAGGGCTTCCTGATGAAAGCCTTCCCCGGAAAGAACACCGCCGCTGTCCTGGGCATGATCCTGGGTATGGCCGTGTGCTATCTCTTCGGGACCGCCTGGCTCGCCGTACAGATGGGGCTTACTTTTGGATCAGCCCTCGCCGTCGGCGTGCTGCCTTATCTGGCAGGCGACGCGGTGAAGATCCTCATCGCGGCCATCGCAGGGCCGAAACTGTGCGCTGCAGTCAAAAGGGGCTGTCGCACTAAGCAATTAGTGCGATGGCCTCTTTCCTCTTCAAACAAACCAAATGCCGGGCTAAACAAAGCCCGGCAAAAGGTGTAAAATATAGTTATGGAAAAATCAAATATTTTACAAAAAGATTATACCTTGAATCAAAACGGTTATCAATTAAAACTTCCATTAAATATTGATTGCATCATACCGAAAGACGATTCTGTGCGGCTGCTGAGTCAGTTTGTGGAGGAGATGGATTTGTCTGACTTATATTCGACGTATCAGAGGATACCCGAAAATCCGTCACCGCGCACCATCCTTAAGGTTGTGCTTTATGCGTATATGAATGGGGACTTTTCTTCCCGCGATATGGAGAAGGTCTGTCGCAGGGATATTAACTTTATGTATCTGCTGGAAGGCGCCCCTGTGCCCGACCATGCGACTTTTGCACGTTTCCATACCCTGCATTTCGCGCTGTGCTCGAAGAAGATCCTGGCAGCTGTCACAAAGTTCCTTTACAGTATTGGGGAGATTTCGGGAGAAGATATTTTTATCGACGGAACGAAGATCGAGGCCTACGCGAATAAATACACTTTTGTCTGGAAAAAGGCAACAACAAAGAATATGGAAAAACTTCTGAAGAAACTTGCGGCCTTTGTAGAGTCCTGCGAAGAAATGTATGGCCTGAGGATTGTTTACCAGAATAAAGTCACCGTAAAACATTTGAAAAAGCTCAGAAAAAAGCTGTACAGGCTGAAAGTGGAAGAAGGGATTGAGTTTGTACACGGGACAGGGAAAAGGAAATCCCCATTGCAGAAAAGTATTGAAACACTGGAGCAATATTTGGACAAACTAAAAGAATATACCCAGAAACTTTATGTTTGCGGAGACAGGAACAGTTATTCAAAGACAGACCATGATGCGACTTTTATGAGGATGAAAGAAGATGCTATGGGGAATGGGCAGCTCAAAGCCGGGTATAACATCCAGCATGGTGTAGACTCTGAATATATTACCTGGCTAACAGTAGGGCCGCAGCCTACGGACACCACAACGCTGATCCCTTTTTTCAAAGATCTGGAAGAATATGTAGATAACTTCAAATACAAAAGAGTAACAGCGGATGCTGGATATGAGAGCGAAGAGAATTACGCTTATCTGGAGAAAGAAAAGAAAGAGGCATTTATCAAGCCTGCTAATTATGAGATTGGGAAAAAGCGTTCTTATCAAAACGACATCGGCAGAGCAGAAAATATGAAATATGATCCGCAGGAGGACACCTACACCTGCCACAACGGAAAAAGACTGAAAGTCAGTAAGATAAAGAAAGAAAAAACCAAAACAGGATACGAAAGGGAAACGACTGTTTACAGCTGTGCAGACTGCAGCGGGTGCCCATACAAAAAAGAATGTATCAAAGGGAACCACAGTAAAGTTCCATTCGAAGACAGGACGAAAAATTTGTATGTTTCCCGGAAGTTCAACCAGTACCGAAAGGATGACCTGGAGAGGATCAGAAGCGAAGAAGGGATTCTGCTGCGAGTGAACCGGAGTATCCAATCCGAGGGAAGTTTTGGAGATTTGAAAGAGGATACAGGTTTCCGAAGATTTCGGTATCGAGGGAAAGCGAATGTAGAAGCGCAAAGTATTCTGTTGGCAATTGCGCATAATATCAGGAAACTGCATCAAAAGATTCAAAGTGGGAAAACAGGAACACATCTGTTTGCGTTAAAGAAGAGCGCATAAATTTAGAAGGTTCAAAACGCCAAATAGACAGGAAAGGGGAGGTCTGCGCTTTTCCAGGCAGGAAGGGCAAAAACAGACGGATTACCTGGATATTTCTCTGAAACCAGTGATAAAAAAGGG
>DWUV01000145.1 GCA_019120595.1 Candidatus Mediterraneibacter tabaqchaliae
TACCATGTGTTCACGATCACCTGCTCGCGGCTTGTGATGTTGAACATAACAGCTGTCTCTGAATTCAGGCCCAGCTCTTCATAATTCTCAACTTTTGCCTTGGAAGCGTTGTAAACAACGAAATCCGGCTCAAAATCTTCCAGTTCCTCAGCTGTCGGCTGGATGAACATATTTGTAACAAAGTGAGCCTGCCATGCCACCTCCATGATAAAACGGATCGCCATACGGGTATCTTTGTTCGCGCCGCAGAATGCGTCTACAACAAAAAGTCTCTTATTGGAAAGCTCTTTCTTCGCGATCTCTTTTACAGCATCCCATGCCTCCTGGGAAGCCGGGTGGTTGTCGTTTTTGTATTCATCAGATGTCCACCATACTGTGTCCTTGGAATTCTCATCCATTACAATGTATTTGTCTTTCGGGGAACGTCCTGTATAAATACCTGTCATAACATTGACAGCGCCAAGTTCGCTTACCTGGCCTTTGTCAAACCCTTCCAGGTTCGGATTTGTCTCTTCTTCAAACAGTGTCTCATAAGAAGGATTGTGAACGATTTCCGTAGTTCCTGTGATACCGTACTTAGTTAAATCAATCTTTGACATGTTACGCTCTACCTCTTTCTTTCTATAATAATCTTATCCGGCAGACTTCCTGAAATCTGGTCTGACACCGGCGTACCTATGATTATACATAAGAATTGACAAAAAATCAACCATAATCTTTCCAAACTTTACTATTAATTGAAAGTTTATATTTTTCAAAATTCATCTCAAAAAATTATTTTCCGATAAATCCGATGTTTGTGCTCGAAAAAATGCAGGATTTATAAAGAAATCCTGCATTTTTAAACTTCCAATAATTTAGGGCAGCGCTGACTGCCAGCCTGCCCTTTTCCTCTCCTGCACGCCCCCGCGGCACGCCGGCGCCATCGGATCAATAATATTTATTCCTCAGCCTTGCCGTATACACTGCAAACCATACGAGAACGATAAAAAACACGATCATGGCCGCAGTATCCACTGCCTGCATCGGATATACATAGCAGTGTATGATATCAAGGACGCCGTATGCCAGCGCTGTAAAGCCGAATATAAGCAGCGCCGGTCCGGCTTTCTTAATATATGCGTCCTTATCCTTACATTTCTTATACACGAAATCTTTCCCGAGAAGGATCGATGCGTTGATCTCTCCCCCTGTTTTCATCTTTATATAGGAATAGACCGCGTAGATGCCGCAGGCAAATACGATTACGCCGATAAATCCCCAAACGCTGTTCATATCTCCCATATTCTGCCTTCCTCCCGCCCGCAGACGCGGACTCTATTGTTTCTATACCCCAAGGATCTCTTTCACTGTCTCTTTCATGCAGTCTGCGTCACACTCCAGGCGGTGTCTGATCTCTGCATTCCGGATCTCCTCGATCGCCCTGGGGACCTCTGTCCCTGAAATCCTGCTCAGCTCATCGATCAGGCTGAACTCATCCGCCGCAGCATATTTTTCATCAATCGCGCTCATCACGCTGTGGATAAACTTGTACGGGCTTGCTGTAGATGCAACAAGGCATTTCCGATCGTCTCCGCTGTCACCGCGGTACTTTTGGCATACAGCCGCTGCCACTGCGGTATGGGTATCCATCACATATCCTGTCTTTTCATACGTTGTCCTGATAGCATCCCGGCATTCTTCTTCCGTCGCATACCCGCCTGCGAAATCCTCAAGTTTCTCCCGCATTTCCGGGGTGATCTCATACACGCCCCTGTCCTTTAACTGAGCCATGAGCTGCGCGTCCTTCTCCGCATCCTGTCCCGCGATCGTGTAGATCAGCCTCTCCAGGTTGCTGGAGATCAGGATGTCCATGGACGGGGACGATGTCAGGATAAACTCACGGTTCCTGTCGTATACACCGGTCTGGAAGAAATCAAAGAGCACCTTGTTTTCGTTGGATGCACAGATCAGCTTCCCGATCGGCACGCCCATCTGTTTTGCATAGTATGCTGCAAGGATATTCCCGAAATTCCCTGTGGGCACAGTCACGTTGAGCTCCTCGCCCTCTGTGATCTCCTCATTTTCAAGCAGCTTTGCATAGGCGTACACATAATATACGACCTGGGGCACGAGGCGCCCGATGTTGATGGAGTTCGCGGACGAGAACTGATACCCCGCTGCCGCCAGCTCTTTTTCCAGTTCTTTATCCTCAAACATCTCTTTGACCCCACTCTGGGCGTTGTCAAAATTGCCGTGGATCGCCACTACGGATGTGTTCTCTCCCTTCTGGGTCACCATCTGCAGCTCCTGGATCCTGCTCACGCCGCCCTTGGGATAAAACACGATGATCTTTGTCCCCGGGACGTCCGCGAATCCCGCGAGTGCCGCTTTGCCCGTATCTCCTGATGTCGCTGTCAGGATCACGATCTCCTTTGTAACGTCGTTTTTCTTCGCCGCCGTTGTGAGGAAATGAGGCAGGATGGAAAGCGCCATATCCTTAAAAGCGATGGTCGCACCGTGGAACAGCTCCAGGTGGTACGTATCTTCCACTTTCACCAGGGGTGCGATCACCTCGGTGTCAAACTTGGAATCATAAGCACTGTTGATGCAGTGTTTCAGCTCTTCCTCAGTAAAATCCGTGAGGAACTGTTTCATTACCGCGTAGGCGGTCTCCTGATAGGACATGGATTTCAGCTCTTCCATCGTCACATCCAGCTTCGGGATATATTCCGGAACGAAAAGGCCCCCGTCATCGGCAAGTCCTTTCAGGATCGCCTCGGACGCTGTCACTTTCTTCTCTGCGTTTCTTGTACTGTTGTATAATAGATTCATCCTTTTACCTCTTTTTCTTTCTCTGCGCAGATCCGAGGCTTTTCAGCGCCGGGCTGCGCGGATTCTCTGCTGCATGGTATTATAACACAGCTCCCTGTGGTTCGCAATTTAAGAATTCTTCTTCCGCCTTCCGCTCAAAATGATGGCCCCGATGCCGCACACTGCCATGAGCATGGGATAGACCAGATAGGGAAGCATATCAAACGGAGTCAGCCCGGTCAGCGTTGCCGCGGACAAAAGCTGCGCTCCGTATGGGATCAGTCCCTGCCCCACGGAAGTAAACATATCAAGCAGGGACGCGGAGCGCTTCGGATCCACTCCGTATTCCTCGCTGATCTCCTTTGCGATGGGGCCGGACATTACGATGGCGACCGTATTGTTCGCCGTACACAGATCTACGAAGAAAGCCAGCAGCGCGATCCCCGCCTGGGCGCCCCTCTTCCCACGGATCCTGCTCCTGATCAGGTCCAGGATATAATGGATGCCGCCGTTTGCCCTTACCAGAGAGACGATGCATGCCACGATAATAGAGATCACCGTGATGTCGTACATAGAAGTCACACCGTCTCCCACTACGGTAAACATTTCCGAGAGAAGGATATTTCCTGTCCCGACTCCCACGATCAGAGAGATCACGATCCCGCCGATGAGCACCACGAATACATTGATCCCGATCAGCGCTCCCACGAGGACCACAAGATACGGCACCACCAGGAGGAGGTTGTAATCCCCGATATCTTTCAGCTGAAAGCTCATATCTCCTGTGACAAGCCAGAAAAAGATCACTGTGGCCACTGCCGCAGGGAGAACGATCAGGAAGTTCGCCTTAAATTTATCTTTCATCTCGCATCCCTGAGTCTTAACTGCCGCGATCGTTGTATCTGAGATCATGGACAGATTGTC
Organism: Candidatus Mediterraneibacter tabaqchaliae; assembly: GCA_019120595.1. Classification (GTDB taxonomy): domain Bacteria; phylum Bacillota; class Clostridia; order Lachnospirales; family Lachnospiraceae; genus Mediterraneibacter; species Mediterraneibacter tabaqchaliae. The sequence goes on from DWUV01000145.1 coordinate 3,718, forward strand.
TCCGAACATTGCCCCGCAGACTACCGCAGCAGTGCAGACCGCCATCGAAAACCCGGTCTTTTCGCTGATCCCCGCCGCGATCGGCGCCAGGGCCGCGATGGTTCCCATGGACGTCCCCATGGATACCGAGATAAAGCATCCGATCACAAAGAGCCCTGCCACTACAAAATGAGCCGGGATCAGCGACAGTCCCAGATTTACGGTGCTGTCCACGCCTCCCGCCGCTGTCACTGCTCCGGAAAATCCGCCCGCACAGAGGAAGACCAGGCTCATCGTAATGATATTTTCCTCGCCCACTCCCTGGGCGATCAGCCGCATCTTATCCTGGAAGCCGACGCCTCTGTTCTGCAGGAACGCCACAAACAAAGCGATCAGGAATGCCACGATCGCGGGCATGGCGTAAAAATCATTAAATACAATCCCTGCTCCGAGGAAGATCACGAGGAAAACGCCGATTGGCAGAAGCGCCGAGGCTTTCCCTTTTATCTGCTTCTCACTGGTCATAATTTTTTTCCTTTCCATAGCCGAAAAGGGGTGCCGCACACACCTGTGCAGCATCCCTTCTGTTTTCTGTTTCCTGTTACTTTTTCTTGCTGTTCGTATAATTTACAAGCCCGCCTGCCGCGATCAGCTTCTGCATAAATTCCGGGAACGGCTGTCCCTGGTATTCTGTTCCCTTTGTGCGGTCATAGATCTTGCCGCTGTCAAAGTCCACTTCTACCTCGTCGCCGGCCTCGATCCCCTTCGCCGCCTCCGGGCACTCAATGATCGGAAGGCCGATATTGATGGCGTTGCGGTAGAAAATCCTTGCAAATGTCTCGGCAATGATGCAGCTCACGCCCGCTGTCTTCAGGCAGAGAGGCGCATGCTCCCTGGAAGACCCGCAGCCAAAGTTCTTATTCGCCACGATCAGGTCGCCGGGTTTTACCTTTTTCACAAAATCCGGATCAATGTCCGCCATGGCATGGCTGGCAAGCTCCTGCGCGTCAAATGAGTTCAGGTATCTTGCCGGGATGATCACATCTGTGTCTACATTGTCCCCATATTTAAAAACATGTCCCTTTGCTCTCATTCTGCCTCACCTACTTTCTCCGGATTTGCGATATATCCTGCGATCGCGCTTGCAGCCGCCACTTCCGGCGATGCAAGGTAGATCAGGGAATCTACATGCCCCATACGTCCTACAAAGTTTCTGTTCGTCGTGGATACGCACTTCTCTCCCGCAGCCATGACGCCC
>DWUV01000146.1 GCA_019120595.1 Candidatus Mediterraneibacter tabaqchaliae
TTTACGACGGCTTCCACATTAGCGGAATTCATTTCCATGTTGTCTACCTCCTATTTCTGTTGTTCCTTCTTTTCGCCATGCACAGCTCGATTCCGCTCTGCTTCATCTCGCTGATGGCGTGCGCCATATGCTTCCGTTGCATTCCGGCGGTTTTCGCCGTGCCAGCTCGATTCCGCTCCGCTTCATCTCGCTGATGGCGTGCGCCATATGCTTCCTTGCATTTCGGCGGTTTGCGCCATGCACAGCTCGATTCCGCTCCGCTTCATCTCGCTGTCGGCGTGCGCCGTATGCTTCCGTCCCAGAAATGTGTATTGCAGGCCAGCCTGCATACCCATTTCTGTGCCGTAAGCGCATGGCTTATCGTATGCACAAACTGTCGGTCATGACGCAGCGTCTTCTTTTTGTGAAGGTGCTTGCGCTTGTAAGGCCTTCGCCTGTCCTGCTGGCGATCGTGAATGTACAGAAGCCTTCTCCTCCGAATCCGAGCGCCGCGTAGGACGGGCCGTTCTTTACGAGGATCGCTGTGTCGATCGCTTTCGCATACTTTGTGATATTGTCTATGTTCTTTGAATGGATGTGTGCGGAGTGGCGATTGCCGTGCTCAAGCCATACGGCCTGTTCCACTGCATCGTCAAAGTCCTTTGCCCTCACAACGCCGAGGATCGGCATCATGAGCTCTGTAGCGATCAGCGGGTGCTCCTTCGGGCCTTCAAATGTAATACATCTGATATTGTCCGGTACAGTCACGCCGATCATCCCCAGAAGGGCCTTCGCGTCGCGTCCCACACATTTTCTGTTCAGCTTTCCGTCTTTGAGGACGACTGCCGTGAGAGCATCCTGCTCTTCCTTTGACGCAAGGTAGCAGCCCTGCTCTGTGATCATATAATTCATCAGCTCGTCAACGACGGAGTCCACTGCCACGATCTCTTTCTCTGCGATACAGGGAAGGTTGTTGTCAAAAGTACATCCGTTTACGATGTCCTCTGCCGCCTTTCTCAGATCCGCTGTCTCGTCAACCAGCGCCGGCGGATTTCCCGCGCCTGCCCCGATCCCTCTGCGTCCTGAGGAGAGTACCGCTGTCACGACTCCCGGTCCGCCGGTCGCCGCGATGAGCTGGATCGCTTTATGTTTCATCATGATATTGCTTGTCTCAAGGGTCGGATGCTCTACCGTGCATGCGATATTGTCCGGACCGCCCGCCTCTACGGATGCCTCGTTTAAGAGGTTGATCGCATAGATGGAAGTCTTGATCGCTGCCGGATGGGGATTGAACACAACTGTGTTCCCCGCCGCGAACATTCCGATCGTATTGCACAGGACTGTCTCACTCGGGTTCGTGCACGGCGTGATCGCGCCGATGACTCCGAACGGTCCCATCTCGATGAGGGTAAGTCCTCTGTCCCCTGACCACGCTGTCGTTGTGATATCCTCTGTTCCCGGAGTCTTCTCAGCGACGAGCTGGTGTTTCAGGATCTTGTGACCGACATTTCCCATGCCTGTCTCCTGTACGCCCATACGCGCCAGGATCTCTGCGTTCTCCATGATCTTTTTGCGGATATTGGAGATCACTTTTTCTCTGTGGTCCAGAGACATCCTTGCTACGATCTTCTGTGACTTCTTCGCTGCTTCGATCGCCTCATTCATATCTGAGAACACGCCTCTGTCCCCGGATACATCCGCGGCGATCTGCATCTTTGCCACAACCTCCTGCACAATGTCCTGAACCATCTGTTCATTTACAGACACTCTAATACCTCCTTAAAGACTGACTTCCCGTAAGCCGCGATCGCGGTATCTTCCGCCGCTGTTCCGCCGCTCACTCCGAGTGCCCCGACAATCTGTCCGTCAGCTTCCAGTACTTCGCCGCCGCCGAAGATCACGATCTTTCCGTTGTTCGTGAACTGGATCCCGTAGAGGTCCTGTCCCGGCTGGCTTAACTCTGCAAGCTGCGCAGTGGACATTTTAAGGCTCGCGGAAGTATAGGTCTTGTTGATTGCAATGTCAAAGCTTGCTATGTACGCATCGTCCATGCACTGGACGGATACGGGCCTGCCGGCCTTGTCCGAGACAGCAGCGACAATGTTAACGCCCATCTCGGCTGCCTTTGCCTTTACTCTTTCGATCAGGGCATTGGCAAGTGCCAGAGTCATCGCATGCTTTTTACATTTACAGACATGCTTTTTCTCCTGTGCGGGAGCTGTATCTTTCATCTGGTCAAGCACAGCTCTCACCGCATTGGTGATGTCCTGTTCGTTCATAGCTCTGCCTCACTTTGTTGTTCTTACATTCCCAGCTGTTCCATAACTTTCTTTGTGATGGATGCGATCAGGTCAGCGTCTGTTCCTTCTGCTGCCGGTGCCGCCTTAGCCGCGCAGCTTCCGCCGCATGTATGGCAGCTCGGCTTTCCTGCTTTTGCGTTCGGGCAAAGATTAGCCGGATGTTTTCCCGGAAGTCCCATTTTCCTTCTTACCTCGTACAGTGTCTCAACCTGCTCCGGGCTGAACTCCTGCGGTCCGCCCACCTGCATCGTCTGCCATAACAGCTGTGCGTAGAACTCTACGGACTCCATCTTCATATATGCAGCGAGAAGGCTGTCAGAATATGTCAGCGCGCCGTGGTTCTCAAGCAGAACTGCATCGAAGTGCTCGAGGTACGGCTCAACTGCATCCGGGATTTCCATTGTCCCTGGTGTTCCGTAAGGAGTGATCGGCACGCATCCGAGAGCGATAACTGCTTCCGGCATGATCGGCTGTGTCAGCGGGATGCCCGCGATAGCAAATGTTGTAGCATACAGCGGATGAGCATGTACAACGGATTTCACATCCGGTCTCTTCTGATATACACGCATGTGCATCTTGATCTCTGAAGAAGGTCTGAAGCCTTTGTTTGCCTGGAGCACATTTCCGTTCTCATCAACCTTGCAGATGTACTCCGGTGTCATAAATCCTTTGCTGACTCCTGTCGGCGTGCATAAAAACTCATGGTCGTTAAGCTTTACGGAAAAGTTACCGTCATTTGCAGCAACCATTCCGCGGTTGTATACGCGCCTGCCGATCTCACACATTTCTTTTTTGATTTCGTATTCGTTTTGCATCTTTTCTCCTCCTTGGATTCTACAAAACATTTTGTTTTGTGTTGTTTCTGCTAGAATATTACCACACAAACCCACAATAGTCAACTGGTTTTAATGTTGGTTTTTAGTGAGATTCATCGTTAAGCTACTGGTTTTGTGCCGTCATATCCTTCCCGTACGGACCCGGGGCAATGCCTCCCTTCACATCCGCTCCCGCCCATCGGAACTGCTTCTTTTATTATATCACGCCGGCCCTGTTTCGCATAGAAAAAAATGACCTTTTTGCCGAAAAACAGGGGTTTCCCACACAAACCAACATGTTTTCTGTTGTTTTTTATTTGATTTTTATGTTTCTGCATTGACATTATATAGGAAATGTCCCATACTAAAAACAGTGCAGGAACTCTGCATGCATTTTACCGTTCTCATGCAAAGAGAGCGCCAGGAAAGCGAGGCTTTGTTTTATGGCTATGCAATCTCATGCGGGCGTCATTTTTCACGGCTGCCATACAGCAGAAGGTCCTTCCGCGCCTCTTGAGCGGTATGAATTCGACATCCACACACATACCATCGCCAGCGGGCACGGCTCCGCAGCGACTATCACGGATATGGCGAAAGCCGCGGCGGCCCGGAACCTGAAAATGCTGGGCATATCCGACCACGGTCCCGCCACTCTGGGCGGAGGCAGGGTCTCCTATTTCCGCAATCTCGCATACGCACAGAAGGAGCGCCTGGGCGTGCGCATGCTTTACGGGGCGGAAGCCAATATCATTGACCGAAAAGGGCATCTGGATCTGGATGACAGTGTGCTCGGACATCTGGACTATGTGATCGCCAGCATGCATAAGCCGGCCATAAAACCAGGCACAGAGGAAGAAAATACAGCGGTTTATATCAACGCCATGAAAAATCCCCGCGTGGCTGTCATCGGACACTGTGATGACACCAGATTTCCCGTGGATTATTTCAGGCTGTTTCAGGCTGCTATGGAACACCGCGTCCTCCTGGAGATCAACAACAGTTCCTTAAGCCCTGAGGGATATCGGGGAGACACAAAATTCAACGACCTGCTGATCCTGAACCTTTGCTGCCATTTCAATTATCCTGTGCTCTTTTCCAGCGACAGCCACGGCACAAAGCATGTCGGTGATTTTACATACGCGGCAGACGCAGCAAGGCTTGCCGGCGTGCCCCGCTCGCTGATCCTGAATTATTCCGCGAAAGCATTCCTCAGTTTTCTGGAAGGCAGATAAAATGAATAAAACCAGGATACCCCCGCATACTGTATTACACAGATTTTTCTGCGGATACAGTATGCGGGGGTATTTTATGGATATAAAAAATATGAAATATGAAAAAGTCTATCTCACGGCAGGTCTGGTTTTCAGCGCGGTTCTTGGTACGCTGTCGCATTTTTTCTACGAATGGTCCGGGCAGAACCCTGTGGTAGCTCTGGTTTCCCCGGTCAATGAATCCACATGGGAGCACATGAAGCTGGTCTTCTTCCCGATCCTGGTCTGGAGCCTTCTCCTCCCCGCCGGGATCCGGAAGGACTTCCCCGCCATGCGGTGCGCCCTCCTCGCCGGAGGGCTGCTCGGGACATGGCTCGTGCCGGTGCTGTTTTACACATATTCGGGGATCCTCGGAAGGAATCTCGCTTTGATCGACATCGGGATCTTCTATACCGCTGTCCTCGCAGCCTTTTGGACTGCCCGGAAACTGCGGGATTCGGAGCGCGTCGAAAAAGCCTGCCCATTTATCCTGTTTATCAGCGCTGTGATGCTCCTTGCATTTTTCCTCTTTACCTTTGTCCCGCCGGATATCGGTCTGTTCGCCGAGCCGTGACTTCTCCGGCCGCCCCGTCTTCCCGTCTGATGCTTTCCTGTCTGACACTTTCCTGTCTGACGTTTTCTTGTCTGATCCTACCTTGTGACAATGTCTACCGGTACGTTAAAGATCTTCGCCACTTTCAGGATCGTATCGATATGTCTGCCTGTGGCAGCGGCAAAGTGGTGGGTCGGGCCGCATTCGCTCCAGCGGGTCACAAACTCTCTTGCGCCGCATGTGAAGCGTGTTCTCATATTTGTATCGCCGAAGGAGAGGATCGGACCTTCCTCGTTGACGCCTTCCGCCGCGATGAACTTGAAGTGGCCGTCGCCGTCCTGTGTGATCGCCAGGTAAGTCACCGGACCTGTGTACGGATAGAACTGGGTCAGGTAGCCGCCGCCTGTCTTTCCATGGAATACCTTCACGATCTTCATAGTCGGTTTCTTATCAGAGATATCTGCGTCTCCTGAGCCGCTGTGGCCGATGATCGCGATATCATCATTAAAGTCAATGGAGTACATCTCCGCAAGCTGACCTGTGCCTGAGATTGTCTTTAAGATACTCATCGCCATCGCAACCTTCATATCACCTTCTACCGCGCATGCGGTTCCCTGCTTGATCAGCATGGAGAACGCCGGGATGAGCATGCTGTCAAGGACGCCGGCCTTGCCCTGAGCGAACCCGTCGTAGTGGGACGCGATGAGACCCAGTTTCTCGTCTTTCACCCATTTTTCAAACGCAACGACATATTTTGCCATTTCCCAGACTTCTTCGATGCTTCCGCCACCCTCGATGTCAAACGTATCAAGGATATCCTGCGCTTTCGCGCGGATCGCGTCCTCGTCCGTGATATCATCGGCGATCGCCCACATTTTCTCCCAGTCAAACTGCTTTGTATACAGATGCATCCTTCTGTACAGGTTGGACTCATCAATGTAGAGATCCATCATGCCCGGGTACGGCCTGCCGATCTGGGCGATATTCGTGTCACGGAATCTCCTTCTCGTCTGCGCGGCACGGCACCAGTCTTCGATCTCTGCCTGGACAGCCGGGTCTCCGCCCTCCACAACGCCGGTGATCACCGCATGTCTCTTACCATACCTTTCAAGGTCAGCCACCATCTCGCCCACAGCGCCGCATGCATAGCCCTCTCCGAGCCATGCCGCGATGTCTGTGTGGTCATAGTCCAGGGCTTTCAGCTTCTGGATATTCACGAGCACGACCGGCACATCCAGGTCCTTCACAGCCGGGAGCATGTTGTAGGACGTAGCGTATGTAAGGAGCTGAAGGAACACCAGATCCACGTCCGCCGCGCGGAACAGGTCACCCACTGCCTGGGACTGCTCTTTTGTCGTCACCATCCCGCCGTCGATGATCTCCACCGTATCCGGGATCGTCTTCTTAAATGCCTCATACTGCGCCTCAAACTCCGGCACAAGCGACGGGAACTGCGGAAGGTACGCGCCTAACGCGATTGAAAATACACCAATTTTTGCTTTTGTTTCAACTAACATGTTAATTCCTCCTGTTTGGATATTTTGCCTCAAAGGGGTCTGACCCCTTTAGTACATTACAACGTCAAAGGACTCTCTCACGCATGTCCTTGCTTCGGGCAGGTCTTTGAATACACCGTCATGGAGCATCTGTACGATGACATTTCCGATGGCGGTCGCCTCGGACGGTCCTGCGGAGACTTTCTTTCCTGTATATTTTGCGGTGAGTTCGTTTAAGTAGCCTGCATTGGAACCGCCGCCCACCACGTAGATGGTGCTGTATTTCTTTCCGGTGATCTCTTCGATCTCCTGCACGGTATCTCCGTAGCATTTTGCCAGGCTGTTGTAGATCACGGATGAGATCTCGCCCACAGTCTCCGGCACCTGCTGCCCTGTCCTGCTGCAGAAGTCCTGGACTGCTTTGATCATGCTCTTCGGAGCCAGGAAGCAGTCGTCATTGCAGTCTACGATCGAGGGGATCGTCTCTTTGGACGCCATCTCGCAGATCTGGGCAAACGACAGGTCTTCGGTAAATTCTTTCTTCACGGACTGGATCATCCAGAGCCCCATAATGTTTTTGAGATAGCGGAACCTGTGATCATATCCGCCTTCGTTTGTAAAGTTCGCTTTCATGCTCTCCATGGAGCAGTCCGCCTCTTTGCGCTCGATGCCCATCAGCGACCACGTGCCGGAGCTGATGTACACCGCGTCGTCGTCATTGGTCGGGACAGCCAGCACCGCGCTCCCCGTATCATGGGTCGCCGGGAGCACGACAGTACAGTTGAATCCCACTTCTTTCTGCACTTCTTCCGTAAATTCTCCGACCACGGTCCCAGGCATGGATACCGGGCGGAACATTTTGGGATTGTACCCGAGCATCTCGATCAGCTCATAGTCCCAGTCATTTGTCTTCGGGCTTACCAGCTGTCCTGTCGTAGCGTTGGTGTACTCATTTTTCTTCACGCCAGTGAGCAGGAAATGGAAATAATCCGGGATCATCAGGATGCTCTCTGCCTGCTCCAGGTACTTCGGATGCGACTCTTTCACTGCCATGAGCTGATAGACGGTATTAAAGATCTGCTTCTGGATCCCGGTCCGAGCGTACAGCTCATCCTGGGGGATCACCTCGTACACTTTCTCGTCCATGCCCTCTGTGCGGCTGTCACGGTATCCCACGGTATCGCCAAGGATCCGGTCATCCTGATCGAGCAGCACATAGTCAACGCCCCATGTGTCGATGGCCATGGAAACCGGGATCTTGCCGATCTCTTTACATTTTTTAAGGCCATTTTTGATCTCCGTGAAAAGACGGTCCACATCCCAGCAGAGGGTGCCGTTCTTATCGTCCATCCCGTTGGGGAAACGGTACACCTCTTCGAGCTGCATCTTCCCGTCCTGCATGCCGGCAAGCATGTGGCGCCCGCTGGATGCCCCGATATCAACAGCCAAATAATATCTGTCCATCTCTTGTGCCTCCTCCTTCGCTTATCATTGTCTGTTTTTATTATAATTAGAAGAAATAGACAAAAAAAGGACGCTATTTATATAAAACAGCGTCCTTATTTTCAGTTCTTCTTTATTTTAGCGTTCTTTCTTGCATTTTTCACAAATCTTTTTCCGGCATTTTGTATAAATTGCCTCTGTATTCTTTCGGGCTCATCCCGTACCGCTCCCGGAACTTCCTGTAAAAATAGCTCGTATTGTCATAGCCCACGGACTCGATGATGTCTGTCACCGGGATCCGGCTGTTCCCAAGGAGATACACTGCCTGCTGCATCCGCTTCTCCTGCAGCAGTTCCTTATAAGTCCTGCCCGTTCTCCTGCGGATCTCCCGGCTCAGCCAGTATACGTCGTATCCCATCTGCTCCGCCAGCTCGGAGAGAGTCCCGTTCTTATAATGCTCCCCGATATAACTGAGCACTGCCGCTGTGATCTCATTGTCAAACTTCCGCCCGCCGGACTCCATTTTGTCCATGCAGTCCAGAAGCTGGAGTAAAAGGAGGCCCATGGTGATCTGCGTACAGCTCCGCTTGTTGGACGAATCGTAAAAGATCGTCCACACCATGTTTTCTATCAGATTCTGCACCGGCAGGATGTCCGCCACATGAAAATACATCCACCCCGTCTCCCCGTCCCGCCCGCAGAGCGCGCCGACAAGGAAATCCCGGAGCTGGTTTTCTTCCTTCCCCATCATCTCAAACGCCGTATCAAGGAATTCCGGCAGGATGATAAAATTCACCGCAATATCATCCCTCCCCGCAGGAAGGATTTCCTGGACTGCATTCTGGTTCAGGAAAAGCAGATCCCCCTGCTTTAGCACAACCTCGCGCCCGTTCAGGATGTGCGTCGTGCTGCCCTGGCACATATAGATCACTTCAATATAATTATGAGTGTGCTCTGGGAAATGAACGAACCTCGTATGCGGACGCACCTGAATAAGCTTCCCCCTCTGGAGAAGCTTACCGCTGTCAATGACCATATCCTTCTTTTCCGTATAAATCTGCGGGTCGATCTCCTGCCGTCCGTCGAGGATCCTCTGTTCCTCTTCCGTGATGACCGAGAGCTCCCTGAGCAATTCCTGATGCATCCTGCTGCCTTTCATTCCATAATGCAGCCGCGCAGCGCTGTTTGCCGGGAATCCGGCAGACATTTGCCATGCGGTTTATTCACCATGCATTTTATTTACCATGCAGTTTCCGGGGTTTTACCGGGCAGCGTCGATCTCCTGCGCCAGAGCCATGTATTCCTTCGCGCTCCGGCTCCCCTTCTTGTACGCTATGACCGGAGCATTATTATCCTGCGACCACTCGATCCCGCTGTCCACCCGGATGTAGGTGTCAAACACCTTCACATCATCCAGCTCTTTCAGCGTATCAAGGGTCTGGCGGAAATAATTCTTCCTCGTGTCTACCTTTGTGATCACAATGCCGCCCAGCTTCAGGTCCGGGGCGATCTCCTTTACGTCATCCAGAAATTCAAACATATTTCCAAGGCCAAAGAGCCCCCAGGGAGAAGCCTCCACCGGGATGATGATCTCATCCGACGCGCAGAGAATATTCATCACCCATCCGCCCAGCGTAGGCGGGGCATCGATCAGAATATAATCATACTCTCCCGACTCCCGGGTCTTTTTAAGCCCTTTTTTCAGGATGTACTCTCTCTGCCACTTTGTGAACAGTTCATATTCTATGGAGCTCATCAGCGTGGAAGACGGGATCAGGTCCAGCCCCTCGTAGGGCGTATGCACGATATACTCCGCCAGGTCATCCTGCCTGCAGATCCCTTCGTAAAGATTTTTGTCTCCCTGTGCAAACCCCAGCACAGTATCCTCATCAAAAAGAGAGAGGGAAAGATTCATCTGCATGTCCCCGTCGATCAGGAGCACCCTGCGTCCGGCCTGCGCCAGAGCGTACCCCACATTGGAACATGTCGTTGACTTCCCGCTCCCTCCTTTATTATTTGCAAAACAAATTACTCTTGTGCCTGTCCCCATCTGCCGCCCGTCTCCTTTCCTTATACCCAGCCATCTTACTTATACCCAGCCATCTTTCTTATACTTTCTCACTTTTCATCCACTCCGTATGCGCCGGTCCCGGTCCGAAATTCTTATCAATGAGCCGGCAGTATTCCTCAAATGCCGGCACTCCGGAGAACCGTTCCTCCAGCACATCCCGTATGCCCTTGTAGTACCATGCCAGGGCCGCTTTGCTCTGCATGCGGAACCGCGCCCATAGCGCGTCTCCCTCCTTCGGATAATCGCGGTCGATATCGCGCATATTGGAAAGCTTGTCCGCAAGCCCGATCATCTGCACTTCCACCGGCGCGTCTTTCAGCCGGCTGATCGTCGCGCCTTTGCGCTCCTCCCATGTCTTCGACTTATCCTCACTCTCCTGGGCGACCATGTCCGCCACGCGGCTCCCGAACCGGAGCTTTAACACATCCCATGTGATCCCGCGGCAGTCCTCGATCGTATCGTGCAGCACGGCAGCGCAGATCACCTCCTCATCCTTTGTCATCGTGGACACGATATCCGCCACCTCGATGGGATGGACGATATAGGGACGCCTCGTCCCTTTGCGAAACTGTCCCTCGTGCGCCTTTGCTGCAAACTCCATCGCGTCATTGATCATGTTCTGCCCTCCACCGGCTGTCCCCGCCTCGAAACAATCTTCAGATGTCACGGCCGTCCGGCTCCGTCTTCTGCCGGGCTGTCCATGTAAATTTTAGCACAGGGCGGCGGCAAGTACAATAAAAAAGGCGACTCCACAACTAGAAACGAGCAAAGATTTATAACTAACTAAAACTTCCCACACCAATACGGTGTGTTGAACCTTGAAAATTCAATATTTCAGCCAATAAAAAAGGCATAAACCTGT
>DWUV01000147.1 GCA_019120595.1 Candidatus Mediterraneibacter tabaqchaliae
CCGCATCCAGATCCGGGAAGATCAGTACGTTCGCATGTCCCGCGACTTCGCTGCCCGGCGCCTTGGAAGCTCCCACTTCCGGAACGATCGCCGCGTCAAGCTGGAGCTCTCCGTCCAGTTTCAGATCCGGAGCGAACTCGTGCGCAAGACGTGTCGCCTCAACTACTTTATCGACATCCGCGTGCTTTGCGCTTCCCTTTGTAGAGTGGGAAAGCATTGCCACGATCGGCTCTTTTCCTGTCAGAGTCTTAAAGGACTCTGCGGAAGAAAGTGCGATATATGCCAGCTTCTCAGGATCCGGATTCTGCTCCAGTCCTGCATCGCCGAAGATAAATGTCCCGTTCGCGCCCATATCACAGTCCGGAACGACCATAAGGAAGAATGCGGAAACAAGCTTTGTGCCCGGTTTTGTCTTCAGGATCTGAAGGCACGGACGGAGTGTATCCGCTGTGGAGTGGCATGCACCGGATACCATTCCGTCGGCATCCCCCATCTTTACCATCATAACGCCGTAGTACAGGTAGTTATTGAGAAGGAGCTCTCTCGCCTTCTCCTCTGTCATCCCCTTTTTCTGTCTCAGCTCGACCAGTTTCGCGATATAGCTCTCGGTCTTGTCATTCGTAGCCGGATCCACGATCGCTGCCCCGGAAATGTCGTATGTACCCTTATTCTTCTCGATCTCCTCTTTGCTTCCGACAAGGATCAGATCCGCGATCCCTTCTTTTAAGACTGTTTCCGCAGCCTTATAAGTTCTTTCGTCCTCTGTCTCGGGAAGAACGATCGTCTTCTTATCCGCTTTCGCCCTTGCCTTGATTTCATCAATAAATCCCATGATTTAAAAGCCACCTTTCATTTTTTATCACATGCGATTTTATTATAACGCAAAGGTTTTTTGTATACAAGGGATTTTATGTGCATTTTTAAGTACAATCAATTATTTTCTCAGTCTGAGTTTATAAGATTGTCACAAAAATAACAATCTCAGATCTTAAACACCGCTGTAACGATATTAAAGTACACAAGGATCGTACAGGTATCGAGGATCGTTGTGATCAGAGGAGCTGCCATGATCGCCGGGTCAAGCCCGATCTTCTTCGCCACGAGCGGAAGGATACAGCCGATGCATTTGGCCATCGCAACGACCGCGAGCATCGTCACGCCCAGCGCCACGGCGAGCATCAGATTTCTGTCATACATGATGCATATCCTGATCCCGTTGACAACAGCCAGAAGGCTGCCCACGATAAGCGCCACTCTGATCTCTTTGAATATCACCTTAAAAATATCCGAAAATTCAATCTCTCCCACAGCCAGCCCGCGGATGACAAGCGTTGAGCTCTGCGATCCGCAGTTACCGCCCGTTCCCATTAGCATGGGGATAAATGTGATCAGCACAGGCATCGCTGCCATCGCATTCTCATAATACCCCAGGATCTCGCCTGTCACTGTTGCGGAAAGCATAAGGAGCATGAGCCATGGCGTACGGTTTTTCGCCTGCTGGAACACAGAAGTCTCAAAATAGGAATCTTCATTCGGGCTGACACCGGCCATAATGCTGATATCTTCCGTCGTCTCATCCTGCAGGACGAGCATCGCGTCGTCAACCGTAACGATCCCGACCAGGCAGTCCTCATGGTCAATGATAGGGATCGCCACAAGACCGTATTTATTGATCATATTTGCCACGTGCTCCTGGTCGTCCAGAGTCCTGGCGTAGAGCACATTTTCATCCATGATATCCCCAATCAGGCGGGATTCTCCGGCTGTGAGCAGGTCCTTGACATCCACCATCCCGATCAGTTTTTTCTTTTCCGTGACATAACAGGTGTAGATCGTCTCCTTGTTGATGCCGACCTGTCGGATCTTTAAGATCGCATCCGCCACGGTCATCTCCCTGCGCAGGCTGATGTATTCGATATTCATGATACTGCCCGCACTGTCCTCCGGATACTGGAGGAGGCTGTTGATCTTCTGCCGCGTGTCCTCATCTGTCGCCGCGAGCAGACGGTCCACCACATTTGCAGGCATCTCTTCCAGGACGTCAACCGTATCGTCAACGTACATCTCTTCCATGACTTCTTCCAGCTCCGAGTCTGTCAGCGCATTGATCAGATCCTCGCGCATCTCACTGTTCATGTCCGTGAACACTTCCGCCGCTTCCTCTTTTGCCAGCAGGCGGAACACGAGAGTGCGCTGTTTCTTGTCAAGTTCTTCCAGGCATTCCACGATATCCACAGGATGTAATGTTTCCAGCTCTTCTTTTAATTTTTTAAAATCATGTATTTCCAGCAGTCCGATGATCTGCTCTACATCCAGACGATTTTCCTGATCCATGCCGCACTCTCCTGTCTTTCTCTTCTGTCCGGCCATGATGCCGGACTTTTTCCTCTGTCTGAGATTTCCCTATAAGAATCCATCTTTTTATAGTATAATATGGTAGAAATTGATATACAAGGAGATTCTTATGAAAATTGTCGGCCTGATCACAGAATATAATCCTTTCCACAACGGACATCTTCACCACATACGCGAAGCGAAGCGGGTCACGGGAGCTGACGCTGCCATCGTTGTCATGAGCGGTGATTACGTACAGCGCGGCGTACCGGCGTTCATGCCCAAGAGGCTGCGCACTGAGATGGCGCTCAAATGCGGGGCTTCCGCAGTTTTTGAACTCCCCGTCTGCTATGCCACAGGCAGCGCCGAATATTTTGCCCTTGGGGCAGTCTCTCTGCTGGACAGCCTGGGGATCGTGGATGCCGTCTGCTTTGGCAGCGAATGCAATGACCTGGACGCCCTGTCGCATGTGGCGGACATCCTCACCCGGGAACCTGACGATTACCGCAGCCTTCTGAAAAAGAGCCTGAAAAAAGGGATATCCTTCCCTTCCGCCAGGCACGAGGCCATGCTGGAGTACACGCGTGTCCCCGCATATGCAGCCCTGCTGGATGATCCAAACAACATCCTTGGGATCGAATATCTCAAATCCCTGAAAAAACTGAACAGCCGTATGATCCCATTTACGATCCAGAGAGAAGGGGCGCATTACCACGACCGGGCCCTTTCGCCCGGACGCCTCAGCTCCGCCTCCGCCATACGCTCCCTTCTCGCATTTTCCGGATCTTCCCTGCACACAGACCCGGCCGGGGGCACTTTTGAAAACACCTCCTTCGAGAACATCCTGAGCGAACTGGAAGACCAGGTGCCATCCTGCTGTCTGGAACTTCTCGAAGACTTCCACAGAGTACAGTACCCGGTCTATCAAAACGACCTGTCACTCCTCTTAAAATACAAGCTTCTCAACAAGACGCCCGGAAGCCTGATCCGTTACCAGGACGTATCCGAAGAGCTGGCAAACCGCATCTGCTCCCAGCTTGACAATTACATGAATTACAAGCAATTTGCCGAGCTCCTGAAGACCCGGGAGATCACGCAGACACGCATTAACCGCGCCCTTCTGCACATCATGCTCGGATTAAAAAAGAGCGAGGTATGCGAATACATGGACAATGGCTTCCATTTCTACGCCCGCCTGCTCGGTTACCGCAAGGACAGCGCAAGACTGATCAGCCGGATCGCAAGAGAAAGCCCGCTCCCGCTGCTGGCGAGACTGTCCGAGAGCGGAGAACTGCCGTCTGTCGGGCAGAAAATGCTCCGGAACGATATCCTGGCATCCAATCTGTATATGTCCGTGGTGACCGATAAATACAAAACGGCGTTTTTGAACGAATATAGGCAGGGGATCCTAAAAGTGTGAAATCTGGATTTGTCGGGGGCCTTCCGGCTTGAGCAAACTAGAAAACAGCGAAGCGTCTTTTCGGAACTCCCTTTCAGCGCGGGGATATGGGTGGTTGAGGCGACTTCGGAATGAGGCTTGGAAAAAGTAGAAATCAGGGGACACGCGTTGGGGTCAGAAGAGAGGGTGTCTGAGGCGAAGCCGAGTTCCTCTCTTCTGACCCCTGCTTT
>DWUV01000148.1 GCA_019120595.1 Candidatus Mediterraneibacter tabaqchaliae
TAACAAGCGGTCTCAAGACCGAATCCACCGTCCTGCTCGAACAGATCCGAACGATAGACAAAGCGAGGCTCGGCGAGTATATCGGCAGGCTCGACAGCAAGACCCTCGCCACCGTTGACCGTGCCATTGTATAAGTACTATTTTTATGGATTTTAATGTTGGGAGAAATAACTTTTGATGGTAATGTTTTGGAAACAGTAAGTCAGTAAATTAGAATAACTGACATACTGGTTTGAATCTATACAAAATTGAATGAATACAGTTAATAATATCAAAGAATATGCCGAGTTCGAGTGACTCAGGAATTTGGCTGATCTACGCTAAACTGCTATAAGAATACTACGGTAAATTTGAAAATCTACGGATGTTTCCGGGAATGGGATCAGATCTTTTTAAGAGAGTCAGCTTTCGTACAGGCTATAAATATGCGATATGGGAAGATTACGTGATCATCTGCAAGGTAAGCAACGAGTATTTAGGATTTGCCGTGTGGTCCAAGATATTACAAGAATTTTCGAGTGATAATGAATTGATTTTTCCGATCACTAACAATATTCTTTATCTGATCTATCCGCTTGCAACCCTTATTATCCTGCCATTTGTATATGCGGGCGGGGAAAGCGGTGCAGCGAAATCCCGGTTGCCCTGCCCAGGTTTTTCATCTATAATATCCTTAGTGGTACAAACGGTTCATCAATCATACAGAAAAGGAGATAAAACGATGGATAACAACAAACGTCCGGACGATATGGTCCGCATTACAACGAGTGAACTGGCAGAGTCTTTTATTGAAGAGCAGGTGAAAGAAATCCAGGCGCGGGTCGGGGATAAGAAGGTGCTGCTGGCGCTGTCGGGCGGGGTGGATTCTTCTGTTGTGGCGGCGCTGCTGATCAAAGCGATCGGAAAGCAGCTGGTGTGCGTGCATGTAAATCACGGTCTGCTCCGCAAGGGCGAGCCGGAACAGGTGGTTGAGGTATTCCGCAACCAGATGGATGCAAACCTGATCTATGTGGATGCCATTGACCGATTTCTTGACAAACTGGAAGGTGTGGAAGAACCGGAGCAGAAACGTAAGATCATAGGTGCGGAGTTTATCCGCGTATTCGAGGAAGAAGCGAGAAAACTTGAAGGGATTGAGTTCCTGGCACAGGGCACGATCTACCCGGACATCCTGGAAAGTGACGGCGTGAAAGCGCATCACAATGTAGGCGGGCTTCCGGAAGACCTGCAGTTTGAACTGGTAGAGCCGCTGAAGCTGCTTTTCAAGGACGAGGTCCGTGTTGTGGGCAAGGCGCTGGGCCTGCCGGACGGCATGGTTTACCGCCAGCCGTTCCCGGGACCGGGACTTGGAGTGAGATGTCTCGGCGCGATCACGCGTGACCGTCTGGAAGCGGTGCGCGAGTCTGACGCAATCTTGAGAGAAGAGTTTGCAAAGAATGGTCTGGAAGGCAAGGTATGGCAGTACTTCACTGTGATCCCGGATTTCAGATCCGTAGGCGTGAAGGGCGGCAAGCGCTCCTTTGAATGGCCGGTGATCTTAAGGGCAGTGAATACGAAAGACGCGATGACCGCAACAGTTGAGGACGTGCCGTTCTCCCTGCTGCAGCACATTACGGATCGGATCACAAAAGAGGTGCCGGGGGTGAACAGAGTGTGCTTTGATCTGACGCCAAAGCCGACCGGGACGATTGAATGGGAATAAAATAAAGCGCAATAAAAATCCACTGTACCGTTCCTTCTGTACAGTGGATTTTCAGCTTATTCCATCCATTGGCTTACCCTCCTTATTATTAAATTGATATCTATCTGAAACTATTTTTTCAAATAGTGTTTTCCTTTTGTGAATCAATATCCCATTGGACTATACCTCTTTTCTTCTATATTTTTAGGATTAAAATTAAGTTTTTGGTGGTCCGTCCTCCTTTTCTTTTGATGTATTTATAATACCTCAGAGGCTTGAAAATGTCAAGATAAAATCAGATAAAAATATATAAAAATCATAAAAAACTGAAAATTAAATTATAATAGCGCGAATAATTAAAAAACAGAAACTCGGGATAAATAGTTAATAGCAGGCAACGCGGCGGTGAGGGAAATCTTTTTCACTTATAACTAGCTTATAAACAGGATAGGTGCAGGTAGGGGCTTTGGGAAAGGGAATATACAAATCTTGTGTATAAAGTTATACTGAATGGGATGGAGGAGATATGCAGAGGGATGAATGTGAGAAGAAAAGTTTTTTTGGGACTGACGATTTTATGGATGGTTTTGATATTTGCATTTTCTGCGCGTCCGGCGGAGATATCATCAGAGGACAGCAGGAGCATAGGGCTTCTGATCGGTGAGCTTTTTATACCGGGTTTTGAGGAGCAGTCTGCAGAGGCGCAGGATCGATTTGCGGAAAAAGTGGATTACCCCATAAGAAAGGCAGCCCATGCATCGGAGTATGCGGTGCTGGGACTGCTGACAGCGGGTGCTTATATGGCGGGCGGAGCCGCTGATGCGGGAAATGGGAGTGATAAAAAGAAAACGAATATCAGAAACAGCAAAAAGAGGACGTCCATCAGCAGAGGGATACTGATCCCCTGGGTGATATCAACAGCGTATGCAGCGACAGACGAGATGCATCAGCTGTTTGTGCCGGGGCGCAGCGGGCAGGTCTCAGACGTGCTGCTGGACAGCGCGGGGGCGATGGCCGGACTGGCTGTATTGGGAGGGATCCGATTTTTTGTGCAGAGGAGATGGGACAATGACGGTAAGTGAACTGAATGATAAATTTGAATTTCGGGATATCCGTCCTGATGAAGCGGGGCAGGCGGCGGAGATCGAACAGGTCTGCTTCCCGCCGAATGAGGCGTGCACAGAGAGGATGATGCATGAAAGAGTGGCAGCAATACCGGATCTGTTCCTTGTGGCGGTAGACAGAGAGACAGGGAAGCTTGCGGGATTTTTAAATGGTCTTGCCACGGATGAGCAGGTGTTCAGAGATGAGTTTTTCATGGATGCAGGGCTGCATGAACCTCAGGGGGAGAACATCATGCTTCTTGGCCTGGATGTGCTGCCGGAGTACCGCGGGCAGGGACTGGCAGGCGAGATCATGCGGCAGTATAAGCGGCGGGAAGCCCGGCGCGGCAGGAAGAGGCTGATCCTGACTTGTTTGGGAAACAAGGTGAGGATGTATGAGAAGATGGGCTTTCGGGATCACGGTATCTCCGGATCCGGCTGGGGCGGAGAAGAGTGGCATGAGATGAGCTGTGTATTGAACGTGAGCAATAGTTAATTTTATATACTGCCAACATAATGCCTGCTCAATTGTGAAAAGTGTTTCAGTCTGTTATGCTGAGATCAGCAAAGGCCGATGCGTGATCATTAAAAGAGGAGGCGCTGTATATGCAGATTGGAGAAACGATACGGAAATACAGAAAAGAAAGGAACATGACGCAGGAGGAAATGGCAAAGCGGCTGGGCGTGACACCGCCGGCTGTCAATAAATGGGAGAATGGAAATTCTTATCCCGACATCATGCTTCTGGCGCCCATCGCAAGGCTTCTGGATATTTCGGTGGATACGCTGCTGTCTTTTCGGGGAGAGCTGACTGATGAAGAGATCAGGCAGATCATGAGTGAAGCTGATGAAAAATTTAAAAATGATTCTTATGAAGAAGCATTTGCATTTATCAGAAAAATGCTGGAGAAATATCCGAATCTGTATTCTTTAGAGAGGTATGAGTATTCGGATCTTAGTTAACTGACGTTTGTGAAGGGAAACGAAATACGTATCTATGTGGTGAATTCCGGAAACGGGACGGCAGAAGCGGGAACGCTGCGGTTCTCCGTTGGATTAGCGCTGCCGGCGCAAGATCTGCCGCAGGCACAGAGTGTCCCCTGGACCGATGTAGATGCAAATGCAGCAGCGGCAGGAAAGAACCGGTCGGTCCTGCAGGTTGAGAGACAGAGCGTGAACAAAGGCGACGGGATATTAGTCTATGCCTTCTGTCTGAGTGAATGGGCGCTGGAGCAGTTGGCAGATGGTAGCAGACTTGCGCTTTGGGCGGACACCGATTCTGGTCAGAGTGGGAACGAAATATCTCTGGGATGGCTGAGTATGCAAAATGGCGAGATTATCGTTGACAGGGGCGGCCTTGGAGATGATGGAAATAAATACACGTATTATGTATATGTGGATGTTCCTCGGGGAGGAGACAGAGATATCCCTGTAAAAGCTGTGTTTAATATTCAGGACCGCGCGGCGGTGGACACGGTGATCATACCGAGTGAGTCATGTAAGATGGAGTACTCCATGAGTTATGAGGTGGATGGCAGAGAGCTGGAGACAGAGCGGTTTTCCACGGTGGTTAAAGTGCCGCTATATAAGCCTCTGGCTGAATATTCGGTAGCCGAGTATATGAATGAGAATGATATAGAACATTATATATACAGGGTGACGGATATGGAGCTGAGCAGGAAGATTGAGTTTGATCCCGGCAGTCTGATGGATGAGGCTGAATAGTGAAAAGGAACAGATGCACAGGATAGGACCAGAGGCACGGGATAGGACCAGATGCACGGGATAGGACCAGAGGCACAGGAGGGAAGCTTTCCTGTGCCTCTGACTGTATATAGGAAAAACAGATATATTGAAAGTGTAAAAGCATTAAGTTTTAAAACCGGATGCCTGTCTGGCGTCTTACTTCATCCAACACCCGGATCGTATCCAGGGAATGTTTCAGATATTTGTGATCTGCTTCTTTCTTTTCAACCAGTTTTAAAAATTCCTGAATTTCAAAAATCATATTGTTTTTCACTGGCGTATAGGGCAGCTTTTCGATCGCCCCGCCTGCCAGCGTGTCGCGTGCGCTTTCTCTGAGACGGAGGCTCACGGACTCCGGCTTACTGATGTAGTCGATCATGATCGAACCGTCCTCTCCCTGAAGGACGCTGGGATTTACGGAGACAGCGATCTTTGAGTATACGGCTTCTGCTGTCATGTCTTCATATTCCAGGAGTACAATGCCGCTCCCATCGAAACCGTTTGACAATTTTGTAGAAAATGCTTTTACATTTTTTGGCGCTCCGAAAAGGCGTACCAGCGAGTGGATACAGTAAACGCCGATATCCATGACTGCGGCATTTCCGAGTTCCGGATTGAACGCGTTTTGGATGATGCCCTCCCGGAAGCTGTCGTAACGGCTGGAATACTGGCAGAATTCAAAAGTGGCGCGGCGGAGCTTTCCGATCCGCGGGAGATTCTGTTCGATCAGGTCATAGGCGGGATCAAAGTCCGGGCGCATTGCCTCCAGCAGGACTACATTATTTTGGCGGGCGCAGTCGATCATGGAGCGGACTTCCTTCTCATTGACCGCCATGACCTTTTCGCACAGGACATGTTTTTTGTGATCCAGAGCCTTGAGCGTCTGGGAGCAGTGTGCGAAATTAGGGGAGGCAACATACACTGCGTCCAGACCGGAATCCAGGAACTCATCGTAGTCCGTATACACCCGGGGGATGTTGTGCTTTGCGGCAAAAGCATCGCCGGTTTCCTGTTTCCGGGAATAGACTGCAAAGAGCTCTGCGCCGGGCACCTGGGCTGCGGCCTCGCAGAAGTCATCG
>DWUV01000149.1 GCA_019120595.1 Candidatus Mediterraneibacter tabaqchaliae
CTCGATATCGTGTCAGGGTATTTCCCGGAGGGAAGCGCGCAGGAAGAGGAGGATGACAGGCCACGCATCGCCATCGTGGGGAAACCGAATGTGGGCAAATCCTCGATCGTCAACCGCCTCCTGGGAGAGAACCGGGTCATTGTCTCTGATGTGGCAGGAACAACGCGAGACGCCATTGACACGGAGATCGTGCACAATGGGAAAGAATATATCTTCATCGATACTGCCGGGCTGCGGAGAAAGAATAAGATCAAAGAAGAGCTGGAGCGGTACAGCATTATCCGTACGGTCACTGCTGTGGAGAGGGCGGATGTTGTCCTCATGGTCATCGACGCTACGGAAGGGGTGACGGAACAGGACGCGAAGATCGCGGGGATCGCGCATGAGAGGGGCAAGGGCATTATCATCGTTGTAAATAAGTGGGATGCCATCGAGAAGAATGACCGCACCATGCGGGAGTACGAGAGCGATATCCGCCAGGTGCTTTCTTTCATGCCGTATGCGGAGATCATGTATGTGTCCGCCCTGACCGGGCAGAGGCTTGCGAAACTCTATGACATGATCGATATGGTCATTGAGAACCAGACGCTGCGCATCGCTACGGGTGTGCTCAATGAGATCATGACAGAGGCAGTGGCAATGCAGCAGCCTCCGTCCGATAAAGGAAAGCGGCTGAAACTGTATTATATCACTCAGGTTTCCGTGAAGCCGCCGACGTTTGTGATCTTTGTAAATGACAAAGAGCTGATGCATTTTTCATACACGAGATACCTGGAGAATAAGATCCGGGAAGCATTCGGCTTCCGCGGGACTTCACTGAAGTTCTTTATCAGGGAGAGAAAGGAAAAGGAGCAGTAAAGCTATGGAACGATTGATCTGTCTTGCGGTGGGGTATGTGTGCGGCCTGTTTCAGACCGGCTATCTTGTCGGAAAGATGAACCATATGGATATCAGGAAAAAGGGCAGCGGAAATGCAGGGACGACAAATGCCCTCAGAGTGCTCGGCTGGAAGGCCGGCGCCATGACGTTTTTCGGGGATGTGCTGAAATGTGTGGCAGCCTTCCTGATCACGTATTTTATGTACCGGGGAAGCGATAGGATGCCTCTGCTCGCCATGTATGCGGGCGCGGGGGTGACGCTGGGGCATAATTTCCCGTTTTACATGAATTTCAAAGGCGGGAAGGGGATCGCTGTAATGGCGGGGCTTGTAGTTGTCAACAGCTTCTGGCACCTGCCGGCGAGCCTTCTGCTGATCCCGGTCACTCTGGCGTTCTTCCTCATCCCGGTTGCAGTGACCAGGTACATATCCGTCGGATCCCTTGCGGCTTATACGGCCTTTTTGATCGAGATGGTCATCATCGGGCAGATGGGGTGGTTCCGGATGGACGCTGCCAGATGTTATGAGCTCTATGCAGTGCTGTTCTTCCTGACTGCGCTGGCATGGTTCAGGCACCGGGCAAATCTGGGGCGGCTGGCAAAAGGGACGGAGAATAAATTCGGGGCAAAGAAAAAAGAATAACAGGGAAAGGAGCAATATATCATGGCAAAGGTAGGTGTGCTTGGCGCCGGAAGCTGGGGCACGGCGCTGTCGGTCCTCCTTCACGATAACGGACACCAGGTGACGATCTGGTCGATCGATGAGAAGGAAGTGAAGATGCTGGATGAAAAGAGGGAACATGAGCTGAAGCTGCCGGGCGTGAAGCTGGCAGAGGATATGGTCATTACCGGGGATCTGGAGACAGCGGTACGGGGAAAGGATTTTCTCGTATTAGCGGTCCCGTCTCCCTTTACGCGGGAAACCGCACGGAAGATGAAGCCGTATGTGGCAGACGGACAGATCATTGTGGATGTGGCGAAGGGGATCGAGGAAGCTACCCTTATGACGCTTTCCCGCCAGATCGAGGAAGAGATCCCGCAGGCGGATGTGGCTGTCCTCTCCGGGCCGAGCCATGCAGAGGAAGTGGGCCGCAAGCTGCCGACAACGTGTGTGATCGGCGCGAAGACACGGAAAACTGCGGAGTATCTCCAGTCCATGTTTATCAGCCGTGTGTTCCGTGTGTACACAAGCCCTGATATCCTCGGGATCGAGCTCGGCGGCTCCCTGAAAAATGTGATCGCCCTGGCAGCAGGCATCGCTGACGGCCTGGGCTATGGGGACAATACAAAAGCAGCGCTCATTACCAGAGGGATCGCGGAGATCTCCCGGCTGGGAGTAAAGATGGGCGGAAAGATCGAGAGCTTTACCGGCCTGACCGGCATCGGAGACCTGATCGTGACCTGCGCCAGCGTGCACAGCCGCAACCGAAAAGCCGGCTATCTGATCGGACAGGGGAAATCTGTCCGGGAAGCGATGGACGAGGTCCAGATGGTGGTGGAAGGCGTGTATTCCGCCAAGGCAGCGGCAAAGCTTGCAAAGAAATATGACGTGTCCATGCCGATCGTGGAGGAAGTGAACAAGGTCCTCTTCGAAGGGAAATCACCGGCTCAGGCTGTGGATGACCTGATGCAGAGGGAGTCCCGCAGTGAGAACCGCTCCCTTACATGGGACGAGCAGGAGTCCTGATCAGGTACGGCAATCTTTATACGGAATGGAAATCCCTGTACGGAACGGAAATCCCTGTACGGGAAGAAAAAGTCATACCCCCTTTTGTGTCTGCATACATTGTAACAGCAGAACAAGGGGGTATTTTTATGGATCCATTTCAGGTATACAGAGATATGAAAGCACGCACCAACGGAGAAATCTATATCGGGGTTGTCGGTCCGGTGAGGACAGGCAAATCTACGTTCATCAAGCGCTTCATGGACCTGCTTGTCCTACCGAATATGACGGATGAACATGCAAGGGCAAGGACACAGGATGAGCTTCCCCAGTCCGCCTCCGGCACGACGATCATGACTACAGAGCCAAAGTTCGTGCCCAAAGAAGCGGCGGCGGTAAAGCTGTCAGAGGATGTGGAAGTCAGGATCCGCCTGATCGACTGCGTGGGTTATATGGTGGAGGGGGCGTCCGGGCACACGGAAAATGAGGAAGAGCGCCAGGTAAGGACGCCCTGGTTTGAATATGAGATCCCTTTTACGAAAGCAGCTGCGATCGGTACGCAGAAGGTCATCCATGACCATGCGACGATCGGCTTTGTCGTGACCACAGACGGCAGCGTGACCGGACTTCCGAGAGAAAATTATATCCCGGCGGAGGAGAAAACAGTCAAAGAGCTCCAGTCCATCGGGAAGCCATTCCTGATCCTTCTGAACTGCCAGAAGCCGTATACGGATGAGGCAAAAGCATTAAAGGAAGAGATGGAAAAGAAATACGGCGCATCCGTGGTCCCGGTCAACTGCGAACAGCTGAAAACAGAAGACATCCATGAGATCATGCGCCAGGTGCTCTTTGAGTTCCCGATCACGGAGGTGGAATTCTATGTGCCGAAATGGGTGGAGATGCTGTCCAGGGAGCACAGGATCAAGCAGGATCTTTTAAACTGCGTCCGCACAGTGATGGAGGATTTGGACGATGTACGCAGCATTGCTTCCCGTACCCTGGAGGCTGACAGTCCGTACATAGACAGCATCCGGGTGGATCAGGTCGAAATGGACACGGGAAAAGTCCGGATCCGGGTGGGATTTGATCAGAAATACTATTATGAAGTGCTCAGCGAGCTGACCGGCGCGGATATCAAAGGAGAATACGAGCTGATCTCCACGGTCAAAGAACTGGCTTCGATGAGAGATGAACTGAGCCGTCTCAAAGACGCGTTCACGGACGTCAAAATGAAAGGATACGGTGTGGTCAGCCCGTCCAGAGAGGACATCCGGCTGGAAGAGCCTGTGATCATCAAGCAAGGGAGCAAGTACGGGGTAAAGATCCGCTCCGAAGCGCCCTCGATCCATATGATCCGCGCGAATATAGAGACAGAGATCGCTCCCATCGTCGGGAGTGAACAGCAGGCAGAAGACCTGGTACAGTATATCAGGAAAGAGAGCGAGACGCCGGAAGGGGTGTGGGGAACGAATATCTTCGGGAAATCCGTGGAAGAGCTCGTCATGGACGGAATGAAAAATAAAATTGCCATGATCAATGATGAAAGCCAGGTAAAACTGCAGGACTCCATGCAGAAGATCGTGAATGACTCCAATGGGGGGATGGTGTGCATCATTATATGAAATCTGGATTTGCGGGGGAGCCTTCCTGTTGACGAAACGTCCGAAAACCGTTGATGTGATGCAGGTCGTTTTCGCGGCGGGCGGGGATATGGCTCAGGTTCCGGCAGATTACTCCAAGTCACCGCCGCCATATCCCCACCAGCCGCGAAAGGCGCATCAAATGAGCGGTTTTCTGGGTTCAGCCAACCGGCCGCCCCCCCGCAAATACAG
The DNA here is from genome assembly GCA_019120595.1 of Candidatus Mediterraneibacter tabaqchaliae. Lineage (GTDB taxonomy): Bacteria > Bacillota > Clostridia > Lachnospirales > Lachnospiraceae > Mediterraneibacter > Mediterraneibacter tabaqchaliae. Next base: position 4,375 of record DWUV01000149.1, read on the forward strand.
ATTTCACACTTCCTGC
>DWUV01000150.1 GCA_019120595.1 Candidatus Mediterraneibacter tabaqchaliae
CGCTACCCCTCCACGGGGCGCATACCGCCTTTTCTTGTTATCCAGCCCTCCGGCTGTATCGGTTGAGCAAAAGTCCGCGTGGGATTGATGTGGTATCTTTAACTTTGGGAAACTCCGGTTTCCCATTTCGATACCGCACGGTCCGTAATGTTCATTTTCTCCGCCAGTTCTTTCTGTGTCATATTCAGTTCTTTTCTCCGCTGGGCGATAAACGCCCCGATCTTCTTCTGATCCATCTGACGCACCTCCTGTATACTAAAAGCTGCTTTTCATGCAAAAATAAGAGACAGGTCTTGTTTTCCTGTCTCTATTATACTTACTGTCTCTGCAATTGTAACCATACCGGCAGTTGAGTCTGGCTTATTTCGCCGGTTTCAGCCACTGCCTCACAACGGAAACATCTTCTTCAACCACTTTCGCGATCGTGTCCAGATGCATCCCCATCTTCTCCAGATTCCAGGCTGTTTTCTTATGGCTTTCTTTCATACCAGATTCTCTACCTTCTTCACGTATCCTCTCCATTATCTCACACATGATCTCTATGCCTCCTTCCTCTGTCTTCAGGAATCGTACCCGCTTTGACAACTCTCCCTCACTGTCGTCAAACGGATCCGCCGTTTTAAAATACTTCATCAATTTAGCGATCCTGCTGCCGTCGTCAATCTCGGCATTCACATAAATCAGGTGCGAACCATCATTGTGTTTTTTCCCTGTCTGCCGGAACCGCTTTTCTTCCTCGTATACGGTATAACCGTCTTTCCATATGTCTTTACGGCTGATATAAAAAATATACCGTTCCGGGAGCTCATTGTAATCCCGGCCCTTTCTCAGGAATTCCCCATCCGTAACAGAACCGTAAAACCTGGTCCTCCGGGCATGGTCAGCGACATCCGCCCCTTCTATCTCCAGATGGCAGATAACGCCCTTCTTATCTTCTGCAAGGACGTCCAGCCTTGCCCCATGCGAGATTACTTTCGAGATCACATACTGGGTTCTGACAGAAACAAGCTCGATCCCCGGATCATCCATCAGGATCCGTATTACATGCTGGCATGCATTCCGGTCAGAGAGCACTACGGACATGAACACATCGCTCAGTAATGTAAGCTGCTCCAGATCCTTGAGGCGGCGCTCCCGCTCTGCGAAGAGTCCTGCTGCCCCCGGCGGGGATGTGCCTGTAATCAATGGTTCTTTTGTTTCTTTTTTCTTGTTGGTCATATTGTATCTTTCGGCTGCGATGATACAAGCTGGGTACATTTTAGCATATGGATTTTCCGATGTAAATCGCTATGGAGTATATAAATCAATGTCCAAATCAATATTTATTTCGTATTCATCTTCTATAAATATGCAGTTCACTTTATATCTCTGTGCAAAATTTAATATCTCCTCATTATCTTTCAAAACATGTTCCACAGTACACCAGTCATCGTCCAGACGCTGTTCAATAATATTTGCATACCGCTTTATATCTGCAAAATGCCTTCTGATATAGTCTTCACTCATTATGAGGCAGTAATATTTTATATTTTCAAGATATTCCGAAGTAAAGTCCTCTTGCCAGTCAAACGGGATATAGCAGCCCTCCACAATTAAATTCTGCTTATTTTCAACAGCAGTTTTAATGATCTCGCGGACAATAGGCCATAAATACACTGTTAAATCCCTGTCGTCACTCATGGGTGTGAGTTTTGTATTCCCGCTGCGGATCAGACCCATTTTCAGATGATCGATCGATAAATATGGGTATTTATATTTCTCAAGCAGTTTTTGAGCAAGTGCAGTTTTTCCTGTGTGCGACGCTCCTGTAATTAAAATTATCATCTCTTATATATTTATAGCTCCTCTGTAATTTAAAGCTCGCCAATAAAATGATTTTCAGACTCATCCCAATATTTACGATATACAAAATCTGTACCGCCGTCAAAATGGAGCTGATACATTCTGAATTTTATTTTTAAACTGTAATGATATAAGACAGGTTCATTTTAGCATACGGATCTTGCGATGTAAATCGCCCTTCCCCTGCCGCCCTGAAACTGTTATAATTTTCTTACAGCCGGCGCTCACTGACCGGCATACATCAGAAAGGAAGGTCTGTTTCATCATGTCAGTCGAAATCGTAAAGGATTATTTTAAGAAAAACAATATCGCTAAGGAGATCCTGGAATTTCCGGTCTCCAGCGCTACCGTAGAGCTTGCGGCACAGGCTGTCGGCGTGGAGCCGGCGCGCATCGCCAAGACACTTTCTTTTTATACAAAGGAGAAGGACGCCGCGATCCTCATCGTGACCGCAGGGGATATGAAGATCGACAACAGCAAATTCAAACAGTTCTTCGGGATGAAGGCAAAGATGCTCGCGCCGGAGGATGTGGAACCGCTGACCGGGCACGCCATCGGCGGGGTCTGCCCTTTCGGGAACCCGGGAAGTACCACAGTATATCTCGACGTCTCCATGAAGCGGTTTGAGACTGTATTCCCGGCCGCGGGCAGTGGGAATTCGGCTGTGGAACTGACGTGCGGGGAACTGGAGCAGTACGCCTGCGCGAAAGAATGGATCGATGTCTGCAAGCCAATATCATAGGCGGTCAACTCAGAGTAACGCAGAGCAGACGCATTTAACAGGACGCGAAAGGAGGACGGATACATATGCAGAAATATATCATGGCACTGGATGCCGGAACGACGAGCTGCCGGTGCATCCTGTTTGACGGCAGAGGAAACATGCGCAGTACGGCGCAGAGGGAATTCACCCAGTATTTCCCGCAGCCCGGCTGGGTCGAACACGACGCGGACGAGATCTGGGCATGCCAGCTCGGAGTGGCAGTGGAGGCGATGACCAAGATCGGGGCGTCAACGTCGGATATCGCTGCCATCGGGATCACAAACCAGAGGGAAACTGCCATCGTCTGGGATAAAAATACCGGGGAGCCTGTGTACCATGCCATTGTCTGGCAGTGCCGCAGGACTTCCGAATACTGCGATTCCCTGAAAGAAAAAGGACTCACGGACAGATTCCGGCAGAAGACCGGGCTTGTCATCGACGCCTATTTCTCGGGAACAAAGATAAAATGGATCCTGGACAATGTCCCCGGGGCAAGAGCGCGCGCAGAAAGAGGGGGACTCCTCTTCGGGACCGTGGAGACATGGCTCATCTGGAAGCTCACAAAGGGAGCTGTGCATGTGACAGATTATTCCAACGCTTCCCGCACCATGCTCTTTAACATCAACACATTAGAGTGGGATGCGGAGATCCTGGACGAGCTTGGCATCCCGAAATGCATGCTCCCGCAGGTCAGACCGTCGAGCTGCATCTACGGCGAGACGGATCCTTCTTTCCTGGGAGGCAGTATCCCCATCGCAGGTGCTGCCGGCGACCAGCAGGCCGCCCTTTTCGGCCAGACCTGTTTCCGGCCGGGAGAAGCAAAAAACACATACGGAACGGGATGCTTCCTCCTCATGAATACCGGGGAGCATCCGGTCTTTTCTGAGAACGGGCTCGTGACGACCATCGCCTGGGGACTGGACGGGAAAGTCACCTATGCACTGGAAGGTTCCATCTTTGTGGCAGGCGCAGCGATCCAGTGGCTCCGCGACGAGATGCGCCTCATCGACTCAGCCGCTGATTCGGAATATATGGCGTCAAAAGTAACAGATACGAACGGATGCTATGTGGTGCCCGCATTCACCGGGCTCGGGGCGCCTCACTGGGATCAGTACGCGCGCGGAACGATCGTGGGCATCACCCGCGGTGTGAACAAATACCACATCATCCGCGCCACGCTGGAATCCATTGCCTACCAGGTGAATGACGTCCTCTGCGCCATGAAGGCAGACTCCGGGATCGGACTGGCCTCCCTCAAAGCTGACGGCGGAGCCAGCGCCAATAATTTTCTCATGCAGGTGCAGGCTGATATCATAAACGCACCTGTGAACCGCCCGGTCTGCGTGGAGACCACAGCAATGGGCGCCGCCTATCTGGCAGGACTTGCTGTCGGTTACTGGAAGAATAAAGATGAAGTGATCCGCAACTGGGCGGTCGACCGGACCTTTACCCCATCTGTCACTGAGGATGAGCGTTCCCGCCGGATCCGCGGGTGGGAGAAAGCGGTCAGATATTCCTACGGATGGGCAAAGGAAAACTGAACCCATACAACTTTTCAAAAAAACAGAGACGAGCTCCCGCCGCTGCCCTGATATAAAGGCAGCAGCGGGAGCTCTGCTGTACGTTTTCCTATTTCAAAAAGCTTTCAATGATCACTGCCTCAGCTTCCTCCTCGCTCATTCCGAAAGTCCGGAGCTTCACGAGCTGCTCGTCATTGATCCTGCCGATGGCAGCCTCATGGATGATCTGCGCGTCCACATGGCGCGCATTGATCTCCGGGATGGAGCTGATCTCCGCCTGATCCATGATGATGGAGTCGCACTGCACATGGGCGTGGCATCGGTTATTTCCGATGGCCTTCGGGTGGAACACCTGCTTGGACGATCCTTTCCCCACAGAGCGGGACACGATCCTTGCGGAGCTGTTCTCTCCGTTTAACTCAATATCCATGTTAGAGACTGCGGTCTGCCCTTCGTCTGTCATCAGCTTCTCCGTGACAAAAAGCTTCGCATTGTCCGCAAGCTCGATATAATTTTCTCTCTCCGTGGAATCCACCCCGCGGATCTGTGTGGTCTCCAGGGTAAACACGGAATCCTCACCCACGTAGATCTTTGTCACGGGGTTCAGGACCTTCTGCCCGGTGCCGTTCCCTTCCGCGTAATGATTCTCTACATATTTGACATTGCATCCTTTTCCCACATGGAACGCATGGATGCCGTCATGTCTCGTCTCGGAACAGCCTTCTCCGTGGATCCCGCATCCTGCGATGATGGTCACATCCGCTCCGTCTTCAATATAAAAATCATTGTAAACGATATCCACGCCTTCCCGGGACATGACCACAGGAATATGCACCTGCTCGTCCTTCGCCTCGCCGCTGATATGGATGTCGATCCCCGGCTTGTCTTCTTTTGTCACGATATTGATATGGCGGCTGTCCCCATGGCACACTGCCATACCGTTTAAGCGCAGATTGTACGCGCCTTCCTGCTTAAACCCATAGGAGTCGATCATTTTCAGCACATCCCGGGTCACCTTGTCCAGATCGATCTTCTTAGACTCCATAAAGCTCGCCTCCTTTTTGTCTCCTGCACTCGCAGGAATCCAGTTCCGCACCGAAAAGTTCCGGCATGATCTCTTTTGCATCCCCGATGGACTGTACTTTTCCGTCAGAGATGACCATGATGCGGTCCGCCATCTGGATGATCCTCTCCTGATGCGAGATCAGGATCAGGCTCTCCTTTTTCTCTTTGTGTATCTGTTCGAAACGCTTGATCAGCATGGAGAAGCTCCACAGGTCGATCCCAGCCTCCGGCTCGTCAAACACGCAGAGGTCATGGTGCTTCGCCAGCACGGTCGCGATCTCGATCCTCTTCATCTCCCCGCCGGACAGCGTGGCGTCCGCCTCCCTGTCAATGTACTCCATCGCGCAGAGCCCCACACTGCTCAGGAGCGCGCAGCATGTCTTCTCATCCAGCGGCTCTCCCGCTGCCAGGGATAAAAGCCGGCGAACGGTCATTCCTTTAAAACGGGGCGGCTGCTGGAACGCAAAACCGAGCCCTGCCTTTGCCCTCTCATCAATGGTGTAATCCGTGATATCCTGCCCGTTGAGGATAATCTTTCCGCCTGTCGCCTTGTTGATCCCCATGAGGAGCTTTGCCAGAGTGGATTTTCCTCCTCCGTTGGGCCCTGTGATGACAAGCATCTCGCCGTCGTTTACTGCAAAGCTGACGTCAGAGAGGATCTCCGACTGTCTGCCCTCTTCTACTACGTCATATGATAAATGTTCTACCTTAAGCATCCGGGATTTCACTTCCTTTTCTTTTTCTCTGTGAGATACGGGATTTCTCCGTCTCATATGTAAACGGAACTGTTTATAAGCAGTATCCTGTGTAAGCTGTGTCACTCGGAAAATCTGCGGAAGACTTCTCTGTATCTGTCAGCGTAGATACTTCCCCGCCGCCAGATAAATGTAAATTCATGGGATACCCGGAAGTCCTTCAGCGGGATCCTCATGAGTGCGCCGGTCTTCAGTTCTTCCCGGACCGCAGCTTCATATAAAAATGTAATACCGCACCCGGCTTTTGTCAACTCTTTGATCGTGTGCAGGCTGCCCACCTCCATGACCTTGGCAAAGTCCTCTGCGCTCAGATTGTGCGAGTCCAGCCAGCGTTCCAGCACTTCCCTGGTGCCTGAGCCTTCCTCCCGCATAAGGAGCCGCTCCCCGAAAAGATCCTCGATCCTGTCCGGGGTCTTTTTGAACGGATAGCCCGGTCCGCACACTGCGATATAATTTTCATCCGAAAATTTCCTGAAATCATATTCTGTCTTTTTAAAAAATCCTTCCACCAGGGCGAAATCAATCTCTCCGTCATCGAGCCGCTTCAGGAGCCCCTGGGTATTGTCCACGATCATATGGATATCCGCATCCGGATATTTCCCGAGATATTTTTCCAGGATACTGCCCATCAGCACATCTCCAACTGTCCTGGTCGCCCCAAAACGGATCTCTTCTTCCTCTTCCGACTTCACCATCGCGCTCTGCAGAGAAATCTCGTCATGCATCATGGTCAGCGACGCATTCCTCAAGATCTCGCCCGCGCCGGTGAGGCGCAGCTTTTTCCCCTCATAGCGGAACAGCTTTGTATTATAGTGTTTTTCCAGAAAGCGGATGTGCTGGGACACCGCAGGCTGTGTGATATTCAGTTTTTCCGATGCCCTTGTGAAATTCATGCACTGGCAGACCGCCAGAAATGTTTCCATCCTGAAATCAAGCATGTCCTTCTCCCCTTATCTCTGCGGCTGCCTGCCAAAATCCGGCAGCAATGCCGCTCCACGCACAGTCAGTATGAAAAATATGAAACCCCTTTAAAAATACCGGACAGAGCTTTCCCTCAAAAACCGTCCGGCAAAGCCGCAGCATACGAGTGGATGCCCGCAGACTGACGGAAGCTGCGCCTCCGCCTCCTGATCCGATGCCATCCACTCTGCCACTGTATCTATACAGAATTACTCCCTGTGGATAACTATAACATATATTTATGATAAAATAAATATTAATAATTTTATTTTATGATTTTTTTATGATATCTTATCCGCAGAACCAGTAAATGGAAAATACATCAGATAACGGAGGAATCCCTATGAATTTCATCAAAAAGAACGGGGCAGGGCTCCTTCTCTGCCTCATTATCGCAGTTCCGGCATGGTTTCTCGGACAGGCAGTGCCCGTGATCGGCGGTCCGGTATTCTCGATCCTGATCGGTATGGTCATTACACTTTTTCTCACAAAAAAAGATCCCTTCACTCCAGGGATCAATTACACATCAAAAAAAATACTCCAGGCTGCTGTCGTATTCCTCGGATTCGGCATGAACCTGACCGAGATCCTGGCAAAAGGGAAGCAGTCGCTCCCCATCATCCTGGCCACGATCTCAACCTCTCTCGTCATCGCATTCGTCCTGTATAAGGCACTTAAGCTGAAATCCAACAATGCGGTCCTTGTAGGCGTAGGGTCCTCTATCTGCGGCGGGAGCGCGATCGCGGCGACAGCCCCTGTCATCGATGCTTCAGACGAGGACGTCGCCCAGTCGATCTCCGTGATCTTCCTCTTCAATGTACTCGCAGCCCTGATCTTCCCTACGCTGGGCGCGGCTCTCGGGCTGAGCAATGATGGTTTCGGCCTGTTCGCGGGCACGGCTG
>DWUV01000151.1 GCA_019120595.1 Candidatus Mediterraneibacter tabaqchaliae
CGTTTACAAAAAGAAGGAGACGATCCGGCAGAATCCGTCTCTAAAAAAGTCCGCATTCCGCCGGATCGTCTCCGCTCTGCTTGTCAAGGGGCAAAAATCAGTATTAACCGACATTCCCTTTTTATCCGCCTTATTCTGATCATACGTCTATTTTGATCATACATTTTAAAAGAAAGATGCTTACAGCGCAGACAGCATGCTCCTGAGCTTTTCCAGATCAGCGCTGTCCGGGTGCGAAAGGGCCCGGTCAAAATTATCGATCATCGCCTTCATCTTCTCATCTTCCGGGCTCTGCTCCAGCATCGCCTCATACCTCTTTCTCACAGTCATCGGCATCTTCCCCTGGCACATATAACTCCCTGCCACTGTATTGTCTGATGGCAGATGCGACACTACCCTCTCCAGGATCCGGCTGAAATACTCCTCTGATCCCCCGAACCCTGCCGTCCCGAACAGGAAGACTCTGCTGCTGTGGAGGGATTCCAGAAATCCCGCCAGTTTTGCTCCGCTGTCCCCTTTGTCTGTCCAGAATCCTGCAAAGACCACCTCTGCCTCTGATATTTTTTCCATAAGTCCGTCATCCCGGGCAGATTCCCCGAAATACAGGCATTCCCCTGTACTCCCCTTCTGTCCGTCCATGCAGCTTTTTATCTCCTCTGCCAGTATCTTCGTATTTCCCGTAGGACTGTCATAGACCACTGCGTATTTCATACCTGTCATTTCCTTTCTGTCTGCTTGTCTTCTCTGCCCATCTTCTCTGTTTTTCTTATTCTGTTTCCCGTCCGGCCACCCGGACCACAGCCGCTCAAAGCTCCAGGGGCACGCCGTCAAGTGCCACATACTGAAGGACATCCTCAGTATCATACACAAGCTTCAGTGAGAAAAATTCTCTTCCCTCGTCGAGAAGCCTGAAAAAGATCTTATCCCCCTCCCACAATTCAAGGGAAAAGATTCTGTCCTTATCCACCCATTCCAGCTCCCCTTCATCGCATGCTATGGGATTTCCCGTGAAGCCGTCTGCCGTGTACAGCGACATATACTCCACTACATCCTCACCGTATACGAATGTCACGATCCCACGGTATTTCCAGGAAGTCAGGGTGTATCCCGTCTCCTCCCTGACCTCCCGCAGGAGGCACTCTTCCGGGCTTTCCCCATGTTCGAAATGCCCTCCCACACCGATCCATTTATCCCTGTTTACATCATTTTCCTTCACAGTACGGTGCAGCATCAGATACTGCCCATCCCTTTCTATATAGCACAGTGTGCTCAGTTTTTCCATATCCTGCTGCTTCCTTCTGCATTTTCTTCTTTTCTATCCCGCTGCCTGGCTCCACTGGCTCTCGTACAGATGCTTGTAAAATCCGCCTTTCGCGAGCAGGCTCTCGTGGTCTCCCTGCTCGATGACCTGCCCGTCTTTCATCACAAGGATCACATCCGCCTCCCGGATCGTGGACAGCCTGTGCGCTACGATAAATGTGGTCCTTCCTTCCATCAGCTCTGCGAACGCTGCCTGGATCTTAAGCTCTGTCCTTGTATCGATGGACGAGGTCGCTTCGTCCAGTATCAGCATGGGCGGCCGGCACAGCATGACTCTCGCGATGCAGAGCAGCTGCTTCTGTCCCTGGGACAGCCCGCCCCCGTCCTCTGTGATCCACGTATCATAGCCCTTTGGCAGCCTTCTGATAAAGCTGTGGATATGGGAAGCCTTTGCCGCTGCGATGACCTCTTCCTCAGTGGCGTCCGGCCGGCCCATGGTGATATTATCCCGGATCGTCCCTGTCTTAAGCCACGTATCCTGGAGCACCATGCCGTACCCTGCCCTCAGGCTCCGGCGTGTCAGGTCCCGGATATCGATCCCCTCCACCTTAATGCTCCCCGCATCTACATCGTAAAACCTCATGAGCAGATTGATCAGTGTCGTCTTCCCGCAGCCTGTCGGTCCCACGATGGCGATCCTCTGCCCCGGCTTCACTTCCAAGTTAAAATCCCGGATCAGCCTCTGCCCCGGCACATAAGAAAATGACACATCCTGTACCTTTACATTTCCCCGGACATCTTTCAGCTCCGCCGCGTCAGGCGCCTCGGGCTTCTGAGGCTCCTCTTCGATCAGGTCAAAGATCCTCTGGGCGCATGCCACGGCATTCTGGAACTCAGTCACCACGCCGGAGATCTCGTTAAACGGCTTTGTATACTGATTTGCATAACTTAAAAAGCTGGAAAGCTGTCCCACAGTGAGGGAGCCGTTGACCACGGCAAACGCGCCTGTAATGCCGACGCCCGTATACACCAGGCTGTTTACAAACCTGGTGGCAGGGTTGGTGATGGATGAGAAAAACGTTGCCCGCAGGTAAGCTTTCCCCAGCTTTTCGTTCACCCGGTCAAACTCCTCTGTGACTTTCTCGCCCCTGCCGAACGCCTGGACGACCTTCTGGCTTCCGATCATCTCATCGATCAGCCCGGTCTGCTCCCCGCGGATCTCAGACTGCTGCCGGAACATGGCAAATGTCCTCTTTGCGATAAAATTCGCCACAAAGAAAGACACCGGGGTGATCAGGACCACCACAAATGTGATCTTTACGTTGACAGACAGCATAAACCCGAACGTACCTATGATCGTAGCGATCCCTGTAAAAAGCTGCGTAAATCCCATGAGCAGCCCGTCCGCGAACTGATCCACATCCGCGATCACCCGGCTTACGACTTCCCCGTAGGGATGTCCGTCAATATACCTGAGAGGAAGTATCTCGATCTTCCGGAACGCCTCATTCCGGATATCCTGTACTACCTGGTATGTCATCTTATTGTTGCACACATTCATCAGCCACTGCGCGAGAGCGGTGACCAGCGTACATACCCCGATCTGCAGCATCACTTTCAGCGCCCCCGGGAGGTCCACCTGCCCCGGACCGACGATGTGGTCCACTGCATATCCTGTCAGTTTGGGGATATAGAGTGTGAGCGCCACGGAAACCGCTGCCAGCAGGATCGAAAACACGACAAAGATCCTGTACTTTCCGAGACAGCGGAACACTTTGCGCAATGTTTCTGACTGGCTTCTCTTCTTATCCGTTTTCTTTTCAGCCATTGGACGCCACCTCCTTCGGGAACTGCGAATAATAGATCTCCTGATATGCCGGGCAGGTATCGAGCAGCTCTGCATGAGTCCCTGTACCTGCGATCTTCCCGTCCTCCAGCACGAGGATGAGGTCCGCATACTGAATGGACGCAGCTCTCTGGGACACGATAAATACAGTGAGCTCATCCCCCATCCCCCGGATGGCGCTCCGAAGCGCTGCATCTGTCGCAAAATCCAGCGCGGATGCACTGTCGTCCAGAATCAGGATATCCGGCCTGCGCACCAGGGCCCTGGCGATCGTCAGCCTCTGCTTCTGGCCTCCCGACAGGTTCCGTCCGCCCTGTTCGATGCGGAATCCCATCCCTCCCGGCTTTGTATCAACGAACTCTTTTGCCTGGGATATCTTTAACGCCTCTTCCAGCTCCTCTTCCGTGGCATTTTCATTGCCCCACCTGAGGCTTTCCTCGATCGTCCCTTTGAAGAGGAGCGCCTTCTGCAGGACCACTCCGATACGGCTTCTGAGGCTCTCCACATCATACTCTTTGATCGCTTCTCCGAATACCTTCACCTCACCTGCGGTTGCGTCATAAAACCTGGGGATCAGATTCACCAGGGAAGATTTCCCTGAGCCGGTCCCTCCGATGATCCCCACAGTCTGCCCTCTCTCCACACGGAAAGTAAGGTCTGTCAGAGATTCTGCCGCCGCATCCTTATAAGTGAGGGACACATGGGAAAATTCCACCGCAGGACACGCGCCTTCCCCGCCGGAAATACGGGCGGGATCGCACTGTTTTTTCCCGTTTTCCATCTCCGGCCTGATCTTCAGGACATTCTCAATGCGGTTGCCGCACGCCACAGCCTTCGTGACAGTGATAATGAGGTTTGCCAGTTTCACAAGTTCTACGAGGATCTGGCTCATATAGTTGATCAGAGCCACTACCTCCCCCTGCGTCAGATCCCCGACCTGCACCCTCAGGGCTCCGGCATAAATCAGGGCGATGATGCCGCCGTTTACGATAATATAGGTCAGAGGATTCATCAGCCCTGAGATGCGTCCCACAAATTTCTGGGCGTCGGTCAGAGCCTGATTCTCTCTCTCAAACCGTTTCCTCTCATCCGGTTCCTTATTGAACGCCCGGATCACACGCGCGCCTGCAAGATTCTCCCGCGTAGTGAGGAGCACGCTGTCCAGGTTGGACTGCACCTTCCTGTACATCGGCATGGTAATGAGCATGATGCCGAACACAATGACCGACAAAAGCGGGATCACGACCACGAAGATCAGCGCTGCTTTCACATCCACAGTAAACGCCATGACCATTGCCCCGAATACGATGAACGGGGAGCGGAGGAACAGACGGAGCACAAGGTTTACGCCTGACTGCGCCTGGTTGATGTCGCTGGTCATCCTGGTGATCAGCGTGGAACTCCCTACCGTGTCCATCTCAGTGAACGTAAAGCTCTGGATGTGCTTAAAAAGGGCATGCCTCACCCCCGTGCCAAAGCCTGCCGCTGCCTTTGCCGAAAAATACTGCGCAGTGATCGAGCAGACAAGTCCGATGATGCCGAGTGCAATAAGGACCAGGCACATCTTTACGATGTAAGGTTTGTCCCGGCCGGCGATCCCCACGTCAATGACAGCTGCCATCACAAGAGGCACGAAAAGTTCAAAAGACGCCTCCAGCATCTTAAAGAGAGGCGCCAGTATGGTTTCTTTTTTATAATCCTTCAGATAGATTAGGAGCGATCTCATATTTCATCCTGCTTTCTCCGTATTTTTTGCTTACCCGCCTATTTTATCACATATAAGGATGATCTGGTACAAAATTATCTTTTGTTTTCCAACGCGGAAAAATACGCGCAGAAAATACCGGCCTTAGAAAAGTCCAAAGGCCGGTAATCTTATATGTGAAATCCTCTGTTATTTATTTTGATCTTCTTTTACAGATAACAGCTACCGCTGTCCCCGCATACCAGAAGCACTAATTATTGAGCCCATTCACTTCTTTACTGTCATCCTCCCGGAAGGCTGTCTTCTACACACAGCACCCCGTATCCAAGCTGAGCATTCGGCCACTCGCTGTACCCCGGCAGTTCCCTCGCCCCGCGCCTTAAGTATGCCTTCACTTTCTCGCCATACAGATACGGGTCATTGCCCCGCACGATCCCCCACTCCATCAGGAGCGCCGCGCTCCCGGTCACAAACGGCGCGGCAAACGATGTGCCGGAGAAAGCCCGGTAACCGCCTCCGGGAACCGGCGCATTCACCAGCACGCCGGGAGCCGCCAGATCCGGTTTGGGCACATTGCCGCCCTCGTAAACCGCAGCCGGTCCCCTGCCGGAAAAGTCCGCGTAGGAGAACGTCCGCGCGTCGTACGCCGCAACGGTCACCGCCTGCGATGCAGTGGACGGGACTGTAAGGGTAGACATGCTGTTCGGAGTCAGGAAAGCCGTCCCCACATTCAGCGCCTCCTGCGCCGGAAGCCACATCTGGTATGTCCCGTCCACGATCCGCCTGGGCATCAGGATGATCCGCCACACGCCGCTGTCCACATAAGACTGTACCGGAAGAAAAGAAATATAAATTTCCTGCCTGACGCTGTAAGGCTTCGGCTCTCCGTAATAGACCAGAAGCTCCGTACCGCCCAGAAGGAACCGCTGGGGACCGAGGATCTCCCGGAACGGTCCCACCCGCTCGCCGGAAGGATTTACCACAGAAATGTCCATCTCATCTACATAGGACTTCCAGATCTGCACATTCAATACCGTCTCACGCTCCTGGACCGCCAGCTCCTGAACCGCTTCTTCCTCGTCTGATACAAGCCCCGATGCGTGACCGGCCGCCGCGCCCTCGTTGCCGCTGCCGATGCAGATCACATTCTTCCATATATCAGAGATATCATTGAGGAAGCGCTCCACCAGGGAGGTGCCGTCATGCGGCCCGTACGTATTGCCGAAACTGATATTGACCGCGATAGGCATGCGCATCTCCTGCGCCTTCCGGATCAGGTAGTCCACACCGGTCATAAGCTCCGTCGTCCTGGGAAACCCGCCCGGCTGCGGGCTTTTCATCTTCACAATGACCAGTTCCGACTCCGGCGCCGCGCCCCGGTATCTGCGTCCTTCGCTTCCCCGGCCGTTGCCCGCGGCGATCCCGGCCACAGCAGTCCCATGCCCGCTGTTGTCCGCGCTCAGGGGCGGCTGTGCTGCAGACTGTCCCGTCCCTTCTGCATTCAGGAATTCATTGATCTCTTCGGATGTGTATTCCCGGTCCGCCTGATCCCACAGCGCCGCGACCCGCGTCGTCCCGTCCTCATTCCGGAAATCCGGATTTGTCAGATCGATCCCGCTGTCCACGATGCCGACCAGCACGCCTCTGCCTGTCAGGCCATAAGGGGTCTCCTGTACCGCATCGATACAGGACGCCTGCCGCCCCACGTCCGCCTGGAAATACAGGCTCTTTGGCTTCTCGACAAACTCTACCTCCGGAAGCGAAGCCAGCGCTTCGATCCGGTCTTCCCGGATACGCACCACTGCATAGTTGTTCAGAAGCTCTGTTACAGATTCGCTGATCTCCCGCACCGCATCCAGGCTACCTGAATACTTGATGATCAGATCCCATGCCCGTTCACCGGCGTCATATCCCACGTCCAGCTCCGCCGAGCGGGCGCGCTCCTCCGGGGTCGCTTCAAGGGCTAGGTTGAGGATGTTTTCGATCTTCTGGCTCACAGGCAGGTTTCCTTTCCAAATTACAGTCTCTATATTATTTATATGCGGCAGTCTGTTTTTGCAGACCTTGGCTCGGTTGGCTTTACTACTGCTTTCTTCCAATCAGCAGCAGCCATTTTTGATTAAAACAAATTTTTCCATTCTCCACATAGGGGGAAAAGCCTGTTTTTTCCTTTCCTGCAAGTTCTGATTTCATGCGTTCTGTGATTTTCTGTCGAATAGGTTCCGGCGTTCTGGTAAGTGCAAGCCAGTTATTCAGCTTTTGCTGGATTTCCGTGGTTTCACATTGTTCTATCTGTAAGCTATGCGCCGTAAACAATTCCAGCATTTCGTTTTTGCTCATATTCTTTACGTGAGAGGGGTCACGCAGAGTTTCAATTTCATCTTCTGTTTTTCGTAGAGGTTCATCAGCGGCTTCCATGTCTATCATCACCAGCTTGCCGCCAGGCTTTAATACCCGTACCATTTCAGAAAAGACGATATCGGTATTTGTAAAGTGATGGAAAGCCAGTCGGGAAAATACAATCGTAAAGCTGTCATTCAGAAAAGGCAGTTCCTCCGCATATCCTTTCACAAAAGTCATGTTGTTCAAGTGGCTTTTCTCGGCTTCCTGCTTTCCAATCTGTAACATCGAAGGGGTAGCGTCCAAACATACAACACTCTGTGCCAGTGGCGCAAATGACCGGCCGCAGGCACAAGTACCGGCCGCTACTTCTAAAACGCTATCCTGCCCTTTAGGGGCAACACAGGAAACAGTATAATTCAAGTATTCCTCTTTGGAAAAATTGACTGTTTGATTCTCAAAATTGGGAGCCTGTATGGTAAAAGAATGTTGGATTGCCTCCAAATTTGCTGGTTTCATAATGCTGTCCCTTTCCTGGGGATAGAAAATTGTTTCACATCCACGTTTTCCAACTTCAATAATTCCACTTTTTTCTCTATACCGCCTGCATATCCGGTAAGGCTGCCATTTGTCCCCACAACACGGTGACAAGGCACAATGATTGAGATTTCATTGTGGCCTACCGCACCGCCTACGGCCTGTGCCGACATACGCGGCAATCCTTTCTTTACGGCAATCTGCTTTGCAATTTCCCCGTATGTCATTGTATGGCCGTATGGAATGGTACAAAGGATTTCCCATACTTCATTTTGAAAGTCTGTTCCTGTAAAATGAAGCGGTACAGTAAAGTCCGGCTCTTTCCCCGAAAAGTAAATATCAAGCCACTGTTTTACTTTTTCAAAAAGGGCAACTTCTTTTTCCTCATGTTCTTT
>DWUV01000152.1 GCA_019120595.1 Candidatus Mediterraneibacter tabaqchaliae
AAAAGAATGTTTCTGGTATAATGGGGATAAGAAAGAAAATTTGATCACGGATTTTTTTAGTTAAGTTATTCGAAAAATTAGAATAACTGATGCAAAAAGAAGGGAGGGATTGCAAGAATGAAGAGTGATAAGAATACACTGATCCTATATCATGGAAGCCTTTTCTGGTTCAGCGGAAGCAGCAGGCTTTCATACAGAATCAGAACTACAGGATTACGTAAAGAAAATTCGTCATGAGAAGGAGAAAAAATAGATCATGGATCATTTCGAACTAGTATCAGAATACAAACCCACCGGCGACCAGCCCCAGGCAATCGCAGACCTTGTTAAAGGTTTTCAAGAAGGCAATCAGTGCCAGACCCTTCTGGGTGTCACTGGCTCCGGTAAGACTTTCACGATGGCGAATGTCATCCAACAATTAAATAAACCGACGCTGATCATCGCCCATAACAAGACACTGGCGGCGCAGCTCTATGGGGAGTTTAAGGAATTCTTCCCGAACAATGCTGTGGAATACTTTGTTTCCTACTATGATTACTACCAGCCCGAGGCCTACGTCCCCTCCTCCGACACCTATATCGCCAAGGACTCCTCCATCAACGATGAGATCGACAAGCTCCGCCTCTCTGCCACCATGGCACTGACGGAGCGCCGCGACGTCATTATCGTTGCCAGTGTGTCCTGTATCTACGGTCTGGGAAACCCGGTGGACTATCAGAACATGGTGATCTCCCTGCGCCCGGGCATGATCAAGGATAGGGATGAAGTGATGGCGAAGCTGATCGAGATCCAGTATGACCGGAACGACATGGACTTCCACCGCGGGACGTTCCGCGTGCGGGGCGATGTGCTTGAGATCATCCCCGCATACGAGAGCGAGACAGCAGTGCGGATCGAGTTTTTCGGGGATGAGGTGGACCGGATCACGGAAATCGACATCCTGACCGGCGAGATCAAGGATGAGCTAAAGCATGTGGCGATCTTCCCGGCGTCCCACTATGTGGTGGATAAAGAGAATATCAAACGCGCGGTGCATGATATCGAGGAAGAGCTGGACGAGCGCGTGAAGGAATTCAAGCGTCAGGACAAGCTCCTGGAAGCGCAGCGCATCGCGGAGCGGACGAACTTTGATATAGAGATGCTCAAAGAGACGGGATTCTGTTCCGGGATCGAGAACTATTCCCGGCACCTGGCAGGGCTTGCGCCGGGGCAGCCGCCGTACACGCTGATCGATTACTTCCCGGATGACTTTATCATGATGATCGATGAGTCCCACAAGACGATCCCGCAGATCGGCGGGATGTACCACGGGGACCAGTCCCGGAAGACTACGCTGGTGGATTACGGCTTCCGGCTCCCGTCGGCGAAGGACAACCGCCCCTTGAATTTTGAAGAATTTGAGAGTAAGATAAATCAGGTCATGTTCGTATCGGCTACGCCCGGACCATATGAGGAAGATCATGAGCTGCTGCGGGCAGAGCAGGTGATCCGCCCGACAGGGCTTCTCGATCCGGAAGTTTCCGTGCGTCCGGTGGAAGGGCAGATCGACGACCTGATCGGCGAGATCAACAAAGAAGTGGCGAAGAAAAACAAGATCCTTGTGACCACGCTGACCAAACGCATGGCAGAGGACCTGACAGATTATATGCGCGAGGTGGGCATCCGGGTGAAATATCTCCACTCCGATGTGGATACGCTTGAGCGCACGGAGATCATCCGGGATATGAGGCTGGATGTTTTTGATGTGCTGGTTGGCATCAATCTTCTGAGAGAAGGGCTGGACATCCCGGAGATCACACTCGTGGCGATCCTGGACGCGGACAAAGAAGGGTTCCTGCGTTCGGAGACATCGCTGATCCAGACGATTGGCCGCGCGGCGAGAAATGCAGAAGGGCATGTCATCATGTACGCGGATACGATCACAGAGTCCATGCAGATGGCGATCGATGAGACAAAGCGCCGCCGCGAGATCCAGATGAAATATAATGAAGAGCATGGGATCACTCCCCAGACCATCAAAAAATCTGTCCGCGACCTGATCAGTATTTCGAAGAAGGTGGCGGCAGAGGAGATGCGCCTGGAGAAGGATCCGGAGTCCATGAGCGCGAAGGAACTGGAAAAACTCATCGCAGACATGACAAAGCAGATGAAGAAGGCGGCCGCGGAGCTGAACTTCGAGGCGGCCGCGGAGCTGCGTGACAAGCTGGTGGAACTTAAAAAAGCGCTCAATGATATCGAATAAAAAGCGACGCAAACAACAGATCAACATTAGGAAGGAAGCAGAGAAGATACATGGGAACAAAGATGGATGCCCGGCAGTATATCAGGATCCGGGGCGCGAATGAGAACAACCTGAAAAATATAGATGTGGACATCCCGCGCAATGAACTGGTCGTGCTGACAGGGCTGAGCGGATCGGGAAAGTCCTCCCTTGCGTTTGACACGATCTATGCGGAGGGACAGAGGCGGTATATGGAGTCCCTGTCCTCTTATGCCCGGCAGTTCCTGGGGCAGATGGAGAAGCCGGATGTAGAGAGCATAGAAGGGCTGTCGCCTGCGATCTCCATTGACCAGAAATCAACGAACCATAACCCCCGTTCTACAGTGGGCACTGTGACGGAGATCTATGACTATTTCCGTCTCCTTTATGCCCGGGTCGGGATCCCGCACTGTCCGAAATGCGGGCGGGAGATCGTGAAGCAGACAGTGGATCAGATGGTGGACCAGATCATGTCACTGCCGGAGCGGACGAAGATCCAGCTCCTCGCTCCTGTTGTGAGAGGCCGCAAAGGGACCCACGCGAAGCTGCTGGAAAAGGCAAAGCGCAGCGGCTACGTCCGCGTGCGCATCGACGGGAACATGTACGAGCTGTCCGAGGATATCGCGCTGGACAAGAATATCAAACATAATATCGAGATCATCGTGGACCGCCTGGTCGTAAAACCGGGCATCGAGAAACGTCTGACAGACTCCGTGGAGAATGTACTGCATCTGGCGGAGGGGCTGCTCGTGGTGGATGTGATCGACGGGGAACCGATGAATTTCAGCCAGAGCTTTTCCTGTCCGGACTGCGGGATCAGCATCGAGGAGATCGAGCCGAGGAGTTTTTCCTTCAACAATCCCTTTGGCGCCTGCCCGGAGTGTTTCGGACTTGGATATAAGATGGAGTTTTCCGAGGAGCTGATGATCCCGGATCCGTCCCTTTCTATTAATCAGGGTGCGATCGCGGTGCTGGGATGGCAGTCCTGTACGGATAAGAACAGTTTTACCCGGGCGATCCTGGATGCGCTCTGCAGTGAATACGGGTTTGACCTGGACACGCCGTTCGAGAAATATCCGAAAAAGATCCATGATATCCTGATCCACGGGACAAACGGAAAGTCCGTGAAAGTGTTCTATAAAGGACAGCGGGGAGAAGGCGTGTATGATGTCGCCTTTGAAGGGCTGATCAAAAACGTGGAGCGTCGTTACCGGGAAACCGGATCAGAGACAATGAAAGCAGAGTATGAGACGTTCATGAACATCACCCCCTGCTCCGCCTGCAAAGGACAGAGGCTGAAACCGGGAGCGCTCGCGGTCACAGTCGGCGGGATGAATATCGCGGAAGTGACTGCCCTGTCTGTCGAGAAGCTCCAGCAGTTTATGGACGGGCTGGAACTTTCCGAGACGCAGATGATGATCGGCGGACAGATCTTAAAAGAGATCAGGGCAAGGATCAAATTCCTGATGGATGTGGGGCTGGATTACCTGACGCTTGCCCGCGCTACGGGGACGCTTTCCGGCGGTGAGGCGCAGCGGATCCGGCTTGCGACCCAGATCGGTTCCGGACTGGTCGGAGTGGCATATATCCTGGATGAGCCCAGCATCGGGCTCCACCAGCGGGACAACGACAAGCTGCTCGCCACTCTGAAGCATCTGCGCGATCTCGGCAATACGCTGATCGTGGTAGAGCATGACGAGGATACCATGCTGGCGGCGGATTACATCGTGGACATCGGTCCGGGAGCCGGGGAGCACGGCGGAGAAGTAGTCGCCGTGGGAAACGCGGAAGAGATCATGAAAAATAAAAACTCCATTACAGGGGCATACTTATCAGGCAAGATCAGGATCCCGGTGCCGGAGGAGCGTAAAAAGCCCACGGGCTGGCTTAAAGTAGTCGGGGCAAGGGAAAATAACCTGAAAAATATTGACGTGGATTTCCCGCTCGGCGTGATGACCTGCGTGACAGGTGTATCCGGGTCGGGAAAGAGCTCCCTTGTAAATGAGATCCTGTACAAGAAGCTGGCCCATGACCTGAACCACGCCCGGACCATCCCGGGGAAGCATAAGAAGATCCTGGGACTTGACCAGGTGGACAAGGTCATTGCCATCGACCAGTCGCCCATCGGGCGGACGCCCAGGTCCAATCCCGCGACCTATACCGGCGTGTTTGACCTGATCCGGGATCTGTTCGCGGCGACTCCCGATGCAAAGGCAAGGGGATATAAGAAGGGCAGGTTCAGCTTTAATGTCAAAGGCGGGCGCTGTGAAGCCTGCGCCGGAGACGGGATCTTAAAGATCGAGATGCATTTCCTGCCGGATGTGTATGTACCCTGTGAGGTGTGCGGGGGGAAACGCTATAACAGAGAGACTTTGGAAGTCAAATATAAAGGCAAGACAATCTATGATGTGCTGAACATGACGGTCGAGGAGGCTCTGGAGTTCTTTGACCATGTCCCCAGCATCCGCAGGAAGATGGAGACGCTGAATGATGTGGGGCTTTCCTATATCCGGCTGGGGCAGCCGTCTACGGAGCTGTCCGGAGGCGAGGCGCAGAGGATCAAGCTGGCCAGCGAGCTGAGCAAGAGGAGTACCGGAAAGACGGTATATATCCTGGATGAGCCTACGACAGGCCTGCATTTTGCGGACGTACACAAGCTGACAGAGATTTTGAGGAGACTGTCCGGAGACGGAAATACTGTGATCGTCATCGAACACAATCTGGATGTGATCAAGACTGCGGACTATATCATCGACATCGGACCGGAGGGCGGAGACCGGGGAGGAACGGTAGTTGCCTGCGGCACTCCGGAGGAAGTGGCGCGGAATGAAAAATCCTATACAGGGAAATATATAGATGCTATGCTGAAGAAGCAGTAACAGTTCAGCTGCGCCATTCGGAAAACCGCAATGACGTGCTGATCGCGGCTGCCGCCGCTGTTTTCCTCATTGGCGGGCGCTCAGCCCGATGACTGAACTGCTGCAAAAAAATGAAAAAGGTCTTTCCATTTTCTGTAAAGTCGATTATACTGGTTATGCGGACAGACAGCAGAGAGGGAAGCTGTCTGATTCCGTTTTACAGGGAAAAGATGAGAACCCATAGGGGAGAAAGATACACGGGAAAGAGTATGAAGATTTAGAAGGGAGAATTGAATATGTCGGTAGATATCGGGATCGATCTGGGAACCGCAAGCGTGCTGGTCTATGTGCGCGGCAAAGGTGTAGTACTGAA
>DWUV01000153.1 GCA_019120595.1 Candidatus Mediterraneibacter tabaqchaliae
TTTTAGCGTGTTCCCTGATTTCGTAGTTTTTCCTGCCTCATGGAGCGGAGCCGATGCCAGCCATATCCCCGCGCTGAATACGTCCCCGACATCCGCGCTTCACTGTTTTCGGACGTTTCACCAATCGGTCGGCTCCCCCGCAAATACAGATTTTGCTATGTGAAAATATTGTCAGATCTCTTTATTTTTGAATTGAAATTCCCTAACCGCTGAGATATACTAAAATAGGCAGAAATTTTGGTTTATTTTAAACAAATTTATTGATATGGAGGGCTAGATTATGAGCTACAATGCAACAGAAAACTCAGCGAGCAGACGGATTGCCACACTGCTTGATGAGGGCAGCTTTGTTGAGATCGGCGGTGCTGTTACTGCCAGAAGTACGGATTTCAACCTGCAGGAAAAAGAGACTCCATCAGACGGTGTCATCACCGGATATGGAGTGATCGACGGCAACCTTGTATATGTATACAGCCAGGATGCGTCGGTGCTCAACGGGGCAATCGGAGAGATGCACGCGAAGAAGATTGCGAATATCTATGACATGGCCATGAAGATGGGCGCGCCGGTGATCGGCCTGATCGACTGTGCGGGCTTAAGGCTCCAGGAGGCGACAGATGCCCTGGAGGCGTTCGGCGGACTTTATTACAGACAGACAATGGCTTCGGGCGTGGTCCCGCAGATCGCTGCGATCTTTGGTATGTGCGGCGGAGGGCTTGCGGTAGTCCCGGGTCTGGCTGACTTTACATTTATGGAGGAGAAGGAAGGGAAGCTTTTCGTGAATTCTCCGAATGCTCTGGAGGGAAATGAAATTTCCAGATGCGATACTTCCAGCGCGCAGTACCAGAGCGCGACAGCAGGGCTGGTAGACGGGATCGGGACTGAGGCGGAGATCCTCGGGCAGATCCGTTCTCTTGTGTGCATGATCCCTGCGAATTATGAAGATGACCTTTCCTATGAGGAATGTACAGATGACCTGAACCGCGTATGCACAGATATCGCGGCTGCTGCGGAGGATGCGGCGGCTGTCCTGTCCCGGATCGCGGATGACCAGATCTTTTTTGAGATGAAGAAGGATTACGCGAAGGAGATGGTGACTGGCTTTATCCGCCTGAACGGCATGACTGTGGGAGCTGTTGCCAACCGCACGAAGGTTTACGGGGCGGACGGAAGTGAGGAGGCTTCCTTTGACTGCGCGCTCACGGTTGACGGATGTAAGAAAGCGATCGATTTTGTGAATTTCTGCGACGCATTTTCGATCCCCGTGCTTACGCTGACCAATGTTGCCGGATTTGCGGCTACGGTCGAGTCTGAAAAGAATATGGCGAGAGCGGTCGCAAGGATGACATACACATTTGCAAATGCGACGGTGCCGAAGGTGAACGTGGTCATCGGAAAGGCATACGGAAGCGCGTATGTAGCGATGAACAGCAAGTCCATCGGAGCGGATATGGTATATGCATGGCCGAAGGCAGAGATCGGGATGATGGATCCGGATCTGGCGGCAAGGATCATGTATGCGGATGCAGACGCGGCGACACAGAAAGAGAAGGCTGCGGAGTATAAAGACCTGCAGTCCAGCCCGGCATCAGCTGCGAGAAGAGGCTATGTGGATGCGGTCATCGATCCGGCTGATACGAGAAAATATGTGATCGGCGCATTTGAGATGCTGTTCACGAAGAGAGAGGACCGCCCGGACAAGAAGCACGGAACGGTTTAGTGAGGTGAGGCGAAGTGAAGAAAAAAATTAGTTTATTAGGGCTTGTCCTCATCCTCGTCCTTGGAATGTTCACAGGATGCGGCAAGTCTGAGACAACCGAATATGACCAGGCAGCACTGGAACAGTATGCGGACTTTATCCTGCAGAATTTCAGCGCCATGAGCCCGGAACAGATGGAGAGCTTTCAGGATATGTCAGAACTGGAGCTTGACCTGACTCTGATCAATGTGGGGGTACCGATCTCGGGAGAGAATTTCCTGACTATGATGGATGCATGGAATGCCGCCCTGGAGGAGTGCGGTACATTTATCGACCGGGGCGATTACACGATGGAAGTCACAAACGATGGCCCTGTGCTGAATGCGGAAGTGAACTTTTCAGACAGAGACGCAGCGGTAGAGTTCGCGTTTGACGATAAGGGCAGCATGGAGAGCCTTACGGTGAGCGCTGAGTATACAACTGGCGAGATCCTTCAGAAAGCAGGGCTGAACACAGTCCTTGGCATGGGCACTACATTTGTCGTGCTGATCTTCCTGTCCTTTATCATCTGGCTCCTGAAATACATCCCGGTGCTTGAGAAGAAATTCCGGAAGAGCCCGGAGACAGCGGCGGTTCCGGCGGCAGCGCCAGCGCCTGTGCAGACAGCGCCCATAGCCGGGGAGACACCGGAGGGACCGGATGCAGCGGATGATACGGAGCTGGCGGCGGTGATCGCGGCAGCGGTCGCTGCGGCTGAGGGGACTTCCCCGGATGGTTTTGTGGTAAGATCGATCAAGAGAAGAAAATCAAATAAATGGAATTAATGAGCAGGAGGATTGCAAAATGAAAAATTATACGATTACAGTAAATGGAAATGTCTATGATGTGACAGTGGAAGAAAAGGGAGCAGGAGCGGCTCCGGCACCGAAAGCGCCGGCAGCGCCGAAAGCACCGGCACCGGTTCCGGCACCGGCGGCAGCGCCGAAAGCAGCAGGAGCCGGAAGGATCCAGGTAAAAGCCGGAGCAGCGGGAAAGGTATATCAGATCCCCACAACAGTGGGACAGAGCGTGCAGGCGGGAGACACTGTCGTGATCATCGAAGCGATGAAGATGGAGATCCCGGTCGTTGCCCCGGAAGCGGGAACCATTGCCAGCATTGATGTGGCAGTAGGCGACGCCATTGAGGCAGGAGCAGTACTCGCTACATTAAACTAGTTACTCACCAGGAGGTTTGACAAATGGAATATATAATAAATACAATGGGGAATCTGGTAGAGCAGACCGCCTTCATGAACCTGACGGTGGGGAACCTCATCATGATCGGCGTTGCCTGCCTCTTCCTCTATCTGGCGATCAAGCACGGCTTTGAGCCTCTTCTGCTTGTCCCGATCGCCTTTGGTATGCTTCTGGTAAATATCTATCCGGATATTATGATCGCGCCGGAAGAAGCGTCTAACGGGACAGGCGGACTTCTGTATTACTTCTATCTGCTTGATGAATGGTCCATCCTTCCGTCTCTGATCTTCCTCGGAGTCGGGGCGATGACTGATTTCGGTCCGCTGATCGCGAACCCGAAGAGCTTCCTTCTCGGGGCGGCTGCGCAGTTCGGTATCTTTGCGGCCTATCTTGGAGCCATGGCTATGGGATTCTCGGACAAGGCAGCGGCAGCGATCGCCATCATCGGCGGAGCTGACGGACCGACATCCATCTTCCTTGCCGGTAAGCTGCAGCAGACGGCGATCTTAGGACCGATCGCGGTGGCGGCGTACTCTTACATGTCGCTCGTGCCGATCATCCAGCCGCCGATCATGAAGCTCCTTACCACAGAGAAAGAGCGTAAGATCAAGATGGAGCAGCTCCGTCCGGTATCCAAGCTGGAGAGGATCCTCTTCCCGATCATCATCACGATCGTTGTCTGCGTGATCCTGCCGACGACAGCTCCGCTGGTCGGAATGCTCATGCTGGGCAACCTGTTCAAAGAGTGCGGCGTGGTAAGACAGCTTACGGATACCGCTGCGAACGTCCTGATGTACATCGTAGTTATCCTGCTCGGAACTTCGGTAGGGGCTACGACGAGCGCGGAGGCATTCCTGAACATGGATACGATCAAGATCGTGATCCTCGGACTGGTCGCATTTGCGTTCGGTACAGCGGCAGGCGTGGTGTTCGGAAAGCTCATGTGCTGGGCATCCGGCGGCAAGGTGAATCCGCTGATCGGCTCGGCAGGCGTGTCCGCAGTGCCCATGGCGGCGCGAGTGTCGCAGAAAGTCGGTGCTGAGGCTGACCCGACCAACTTCCTTCTGATGCATGCGATGGGACCGAATGTCGCCGGCGTTATCGGAACCGCGGTCGTTGCCGGGACATTTATGGCGATCTTTGGTGTTAAGTAATAGATTTTGGAGGACATAGAAATGGCAGTAATAGAAAAAAAACCCGTAAAGATTACAGAAACGATCCTGCGAGATGCTCATCAGTCCCTGATCGCCACAAGAATGACGACAGAGCAGATGCTCCCGATCATCGACAAGATGGACAAAGTGGGATACCATGCAGTAGAGTGCTGGGGCGGCGCTACATTTGACGCATCCCTGCGTTTCCTCAAAGAGGATCCGTGGGAGAGGCTGAGGAAGTTCCGCGACGGCTTCAAGAATACAAAGCTCCAGATGCTGTTCCGCGGACAGAATATCCTCGGATACCGCCCGTACGCGGATGATGTGGTCGAGTATTTCGTGCAGAAATCCGTGGCAAACGGCATTGATATCATCCGTATCTTTGACTGCCTGAATGATATCCGCAATCTTCAGACAGCGGTAACGGCGGCAAACAAAGAGAAGGCTCACGCACAGGTGGCGATGTCCTATACACTCGGCGATGCGTATACGCTGGACTACTGGGTAGACCTGGCAAAACGGATCGAGGATATGGGCGCAAATTCTATCTGTGTAAAGGATATGGCAGGGCTTCTCTGCCCGTATCAGGCGACAGAACTCGTGACAGCGCTGAAAGAAGCGGTTGATATCCCGATCGAGATGCACACCCATTATACATCCGGCGTCGCATCCATGACATACCTGAAAGCGGTTGAGGCGGGAGCGGATATCATCGATACCGCAATGTCGCCGTTTGCACTTGGCACATCCCAGCCGGCGACAGAGGTTATGGTGGAGACCTTCAAGGGAACTCCGTATGATACAGGACTGGATCAGCAGCTTCTCTCCGAGATCGCGGACTACTTCCGTCCGATCCGGGACGACGCGCTTGAGAGCGGCCTGTTAAATCCGAAGAACCTGGGCGTAAATATCAAGACTCTCCTTTATCAGGTGCCGGGAGGCATGCTCTCCAACCTGACATCCCAGCTGAAAGAGCAGGGAGCTGAGGACAGATTTTATGAGGTGCTGGAGGAAGTTCCGCGCGTGCGCAAAGACCTGGGCGAGCCGCCGCTCGTCACACCGTCTTCCCAGATCGTGGGAACCCAGGCAGTGCTCAACGTCCTGATGGGCGAACGCTATAAAGTGGCTACGAAAGAGACAAAAGACATCCTTGCAGGAAGATACGGGGCAACGGCAAAACCGGTGAACCCGGATCTGCAGAAGAAGATCCTCGGAGAAGACGCGGAGATCATTACCTGCCGTCCGGCGGATCTGATCCCGAACGAGCTGGATACTCTCCGCAAAGAGTGTGAGCAGTGGATCCAGCAGGATGAGGACGTACTGACTTACGCGCTCTTCCCGCAGGTGGCTGTAGACTTCTTCAAATACAGACAGGCACAGCAGACAAAGGTTGACGCGGCAGTGGCGGATACAGAGAACGGCGCATATCCCGTATAGTCAGTCTGACATAGCATACAAGAGACAGATGTCTGGCAGATGTCTGGCGCAGGACCGGTCCCGGAGGGGAGCGGTCCTGATTTTTTGTTTGTACAGGAAGATGTTTAGTGTTATGATATATAAGATTTAAGGTCAGATGAAATTTGAGACAGGAGGATTCCTGATGGAAGTGAAGGAAAGGATCGCCGCCCTCCGCGGCGAGATGGAGAGGGAAGGGATCGATATCTGGATCGTCCCCTCCGCGGATCATCACCAAAGTGAATATGTGGGCGCACATTTCAAGGCGCGCCGGTATATGACAGGTTTTACGGGATCCGCAGGCACAGCTGTGTTTACAAAAGACAAGGCCTGCCTCTGGACGGACGGCAGGTATTTTATACAGGCGGAAAATGAACTGAGAGGAAGCGGGATCGTACTCTGTAAAATGGGCGAGCCGGAATGCTGCACAGTCGAAGGATTCCTGGAAAAAGAACTTCCGGAAAACGGCGTCATCGGATTTGACGGAAGGACTGTCGGCATCGGGGAAGGCAAACGCTACGAAGACGCGGCTTGCGCAAAGAACGGGAAGATCTCCTGGACATCGGACCTTGTGGGCAGGGTTTGGCGGGACAGGCCGCCGCTGCCGGAGGGAAAGGCGTTTGCCCTGGATGAAAGATATGCCGGGGAGAGCGCAGCGTCAAAACTGGAGCGGGTGCGCGGCAAGATGAAGGAGCAGGGGGCGGACGTCCATCTGCTTACGAGCTTGGATGACATTGCCTGGCTGCTCAATATCCGGGGAAACGATGTGGCATATTGTCCCCTGGTCTTAAGTTATCTGATCTTATATATGGACCGCGGGGAGCTTTTCGCGGATGAGACAAAGTTCTCCTCAGAGATGAAGGCAGCGCTTGCCGGAAACGGTATCCGGATACGCCCGTATGATGAGATCGATGAGGCGGTTTCGGCGCTTTCAACGCCGTCATGCATCCTGCTCGATCCGGACAGGGTGAATTATGCCCTGTACAGAAGGCTCCCGGAACATATCGGGGTCAGGGAAGCGGAAAACCCTGAGGTCCTGATGAAATGCGTGAAAAATGATACGGAGATCGAAAATATCAAAAAGTCGCACAGAAAAGATGCGGCGGCGCACACCCGGTTCATGTACTGGCTGAAAAAGAATATCGGAAAGCAGGAGATCACAGAGCGGTCTGCGGCGGAGAAGCTGGAGTCCTTCCGCAGGGAGCAGGACGGGTATCTGGAAGCCAGTTTTGAGCCGATCAGTGCATTTGCAGAGCACGGCGCGATCGTCCATTACAGCGCGTCTGAAGAGTCGGATCTGATCCTTCACGAGGGAAAACTCCTGCTGACAGACACCGGCGGACACTATATGGAAGGGTCGACGGATATCACGCGGACAGTGGCCCTCGGGGAAGTCTCCCAAAGAGAAAAAGAAGACTTCACCCTGACTGCCCGCGCGATGCTCCGGCTGATGAATACCGTGTTCCTTCACGGGTGCAGCGGGGCGAACCTGGACTGCATTGCCCGGGAGGTGTTCTGGAAGAAGAGGGTGAATTTTAATCACGGCACCGGACACGGGGTCGGATACCTCCTCAATGTCCATGAACCGCCGGTGAATTTCCGATGGAAAGAGGGAAAGACTCCTGCGCCGGTCCTGGAAAAAAACATGGTGATCACAGATGAACCGGGGATTTATATAGAAGGGTCCCACGGCATCCGGCTTGAAAATGAGCTCCTGGTGTGCGAGGATGAAAAAAACGGGTACGGGCAGTTCATGCATTTTGAACCGCTTACGTTTGTCCCGATCGACCTGGATGCTCTGCTGCCGGATGAGATGTCGGAAGAGGAGCGGATCATGTTGAATGAGTACCACCAAAAAGTCTTTGAGACCGTCGCTCCCTGTCTGGATGACGAGGAAAGGGCCTGGCTGAAAGAGTATACAAGACCTGTCTGAGTTCCCGGGGACGGCAGGCGTAAATGAGGATAGATTAGAGTATTAAGGACAGATAGTATGATGGAAACAGCAGAAAATACGACAAATGAACTGATCCTGAGGATCGAGGAAAAATATGCGAAGATGAGCAAGGGGCAGCGGCGGCTTGCGGATTATGTGTGCCAAAATTATGATAAAGCGGTCTTCCTGACTGCGGCGAAGCTGGGAGAGACGGTCGGAGTCAGCGAGTCCACGGTCGTGCGCTTCGCCATCCAGCTGGGGTATAAGGGGTATCCGGGCTTTCAGAAGGCGCTGGAAGAGCTGGTGAGGAATAAACTCAATTCGATCCAGAGGATGGAAGTCACTTACGGGCGGATCAGTCAGAGCGAGATATTGGAGACCGTCCTGCATTCGGATATCGAGAAGATCAAACAGACCCTCTCCGTGATCGACCATAAGGCGTTTAACATGGCTATTGATACGATACTGGGGGCGGAGCGCATTTATGTCATTGGGATCAGGAGCTGTGCGCCGCTGGCATCGTTTCTCGGCTTTTACCTGAACCTGATCTGCGAGAATGTCACGACAGTGGCGACCAACAGCTCCAGTGAGATCTTTGAGCAATTGATACGGATCAATGAACATGATGTGATCATAGGGATCAGTTTCCCGCGGTATTCCATGCGCGCGCTGAAGGCGCTGGAATTTGCCTGCAACCGGAAGGCAAAGGTGATCACCCTTACGGACAGCATCCATTCTCCTATGAACCTGTATTCTTCCTGCAGCCTGATCGCGCGCAGTGATATGGCGTCCATTGTTGATTCCCTTGTCGCGCCGCTGAGCGTGATCAATGCGCTGGTCGTTGCGCTCTGCATGAAGAAACAGAAAGAGGTGGTCTCGACCCTGGAGACTCTGGAACAGCTCTGGGGGGAATATCAGGTGTACAGCGGCGATGAGCTGAACCCGGTGAGCGGCCCCTTTTCTGTAAATACCGGGGCGAAATCAGAAGGACCCGGAAGGGGACCGGGAGAAAACCGGGAAGAAGGAGAGGAAGAACGGACAGATGAGTAAGATCCTTGTGGTGGGCGGCGGCGCAGCGGGAATGATGGCGGCAGTCACTGCGGCGCGCAGAGGGAAAAACGTCCTTTTGCTGGAGAAGAATGAAAAACTCGGGAAAAAGCTTTTTATCACCGGGAAAGGGAGATGCAACCTGACAAATTCCGCGGAGGTCGAGGAGCTTTTTAATGCAGTGGTGAGCAATCCTAAATTTTTATACAGCAGCTTTTACAGTTTCACAAATGATCAGGTCATCGGATTTTTTGAGGAACTGGGAGTAAAGACAAAAGTGGAAAGAGGAGGCAGGGTCTTCCCGGAATCAGACCATTCCTCTGATGTGATCCGCGCGCTGGAGCAGGAGATGAAGCGTCTGGGGGTCAGGATAAGCCTCAGGACAGAGGTAAAAGAGATACTTACAGAGGACGGACGGGCGAAAGGAGTCCGTCTTTCTTCCGGGAGGATGATCGCAGCAGACGCAGTGATCGTCGCTACAGGAGGGATTTCCTATCCGTCCACAGGCTCTACGGGGGACGGATACCGGTTTGCCCGGGAGTGCGGGCATAAGGTGACAGACCTTTCTCCGGCGCTGGTCCCCATGGAAGTGAAAGAATGGTACGCAAAGGAATTGATGGGATTGTCCCTGCGCAATATCGGGATACGGATCACTGACGGAAAGAAAAAGCTGTATGAAGAGTTCGGAGAAATGCTCTTTACCCATTACGGGGTGACCGGACCTGTAATACTGAGCGCCAGCAGTATTGTTGGGAAAAAGCTGAAGGAACATCCGCTGACACTCCATATCGACCTGAAGCCTGCCCTTACGGAAGAACAGCTGGATAAAAGAGTATTGCGGGAATTTGAAGCGAACCATAACCGGCAGTTTAAAAACGCGGTTGACAGCCTCTTTCCCGCGAAGCTGAGACCCGTGGCTATCGAGCTCTCCGGCATCCCGGAAGAGAAAAAAGTAAACGAGGTCACAAAAGAAGAACGCCTGCATTTTGTGCGTCTGATCAAAGATTTCAGTATGACTCTCACGGGACTGCGGGGGTATCATGAGGCGATCATCACCAAAGGCGGCGTGTCCGTAAAAGAGATCGATCCGGGTACCATGGAGTCAAAGCTCGTAAAGGGACTGTATTTTGCGGGAGAAGTGCTCGACCTGGATGCGGTGACAGGGGGATACAACCTTCAGATCGCGTGGAGCACAGGGTATCTGGCGGGGGCGAATGCGGATTGAAGTCTTGCTGTGCGCCTGCTTACATGTTAGAATAACATTCATATGGATTAAAGGAGTGTGGAAGAAATTGAAGACATTGCTGGAACTGATCACAATCGATATGAGAGAAGCATTTGCAAAGGCAGGATACGATGAAGAGCTTGCCAAGGTGACTCTCTCCAACCGCCCGGACCTGTGCGAATACCAGTGCAACGGCGCTATGGCGGGAGCGAAGAAATATAAAAAAGCACCGTTTATGATCGCTGAGGATGTGGCGGCGAACCTGAAGGGAAGCGCTTATTTTGAGTCCGTGGATGTGGTGAAGCCGGGATTTATCAATCTGAAGCTGTCTCCGGAGTGCGTGGCGTCCTATCTGAATGAGATGGCAGGAGAGGAGAAGTTGGGCGTTGAGGACGAGAAGGCTCCCAGGACTGTTATGATCGACTATGGCGGACCGAATGTAGCGAAGCCGCTCCATGTAGGGCATCTGCGCTCTGCGATCATCGGGGAGAGCGTAAAGCGGATCATCCGTTTCAAGGGGAATCAGGTGATCGGGGATATCCATCTCGGCGACTGGGGCTACCAGATGGGGCTGATCATCACGGAGCTTAAGAAGCGCCAGCCGGATCTCCCGTATTTTGACGAAAACTTTGAAGGAGACTATCCGGAAGAAGCGCCTTTTACGATCGGAGAGCTGGAGGAGATCTATCCCACGGCAAGCGCCTATGCGAAGGAAAATGAAGAATACAGAGAGGAAGCGCTGCACGCGACCTATCTCCTGCAGAATGGTTACAGGGGATACCGGGCGATCTGGAACCACATCATGAATGTGTCTGTCGCGGATCTTAAGAAGAATTACGAGAGGCTGAACGTGGAGTTCGACCTGTGGAAAGGCGAGGCGGACGCCCAGCAGTATATCCCGGATATGGTGCAGATGTTAAAGGATAAGGGCTTTGCGCGCTATGATGAGGGGGCTCTTGTGGTGGATGTGCAGGAAGAGACGGACAACAAGGAAGTTCCGCCCTGTATGATCCTGAAATCAGACGGCGCCGCCCTGTATGATACGACAGACCTGGCGACGCTCGTGGAGAGGGAGAAGGATTATCAGCCGGATGAAGTGATCTATGTGGTGGACAAGCGCCAGGAGCTCCATTTCACACAGGTGTTCCGGTGCGCGAAAAAGACGGGGATCGTGCGCCCGGAAACAGAGCTTAAGTTCCTCGGTTTCGGGACCATGAACGGGAAGGACGGAAAGCCCTTCAAGACCCGTGAGGGCGGCGTCATGCGCCTGGAGAACCTGATCCGTGAGATCGATGAGGAAATGTACAAGAAGATCATGGACAACCGCACGGTGGAGGAAGGAGAGGCGAAACAGACTGCGCAGACAGTGGGGCTCGCGGCGATCAAATACGGCGACCTTTCCAATCAGGCGTCAAAGGACTATATATTTGATGTGGACAGGTTCACATCTTTTGAGGGAAACACAGGACCGTATATCCTCTATACGATCGTGCGCATCAAGTCCATCCTGAATAAATACCAGGAGAACGGGGGCAGCCTGGAAGGGCTTGGGATCCGTCCGGCTGAGAACGACTATGAGAAAGCGCTGATGCTCCAGGTCCTGAAATTCAACGATGTGTTTGAGGCGGTTTACGAGGAGGCTGCCCCGCATAAGCTGTGCGCTTATATTTACGAGCTGGCCAATGAATTCAATAAATTCTACCATGAGACGAAGATCCTCTCCGAGGAGGACGGACAGAAGAAAGGCGGCTATATCGCCCTCCTTGTCCTGGCGAAACGTGTGCTGGAGACATGTATCGATCTCCTGGGATTTGAAGCTCCGGAAAGGATGTAAGGCGTAAAATGACAGAAAAGCTGTTTTATAAAGACAGTCATCTTTCGGAATTTGAGGCGGAGGTCATTGCCTGCTGTCCGGCAGATGGAGAAAAATATGAGGTCGAGCTGGACCGGACCGCCTTTTTCCCTGAGGGCGGCGGACAGTATGCGGATACCGGCGTGCTCGGGGATGTGAAGGTCCTGGATGTCCGGGAAGAAGACGGCAGGATCCTGCATATCACGGATGCGCCGCTGGAGACCGGGATCCGGGTCAGAGGGATCCTTGACTGGGAAGAGCGGTTCATGAAGATGCAGCAGCATACGGGAGAGCATATCGTGTCAGGGCTGGTCCATAGCCGGTTCGGGTACAGGAATGTGGGCTTCCATCTTGGAAGTGAAGACTGTACAATGGATTTCAACGGGGAGATCACGCCGGAAGAGCTGGCGCAGATCGAGCTGGAAGCGAACCGTGCGGTCTGGAAGAACCTGAAGGTTGAGACAGTCTATCCCCCGAGGGATGAGCTGGCGCGGATGGAATACCGCAGCAAGATCGAGATACAGGGCGCGGTGCGGATCATCGTGATCCCGGGATACGACCGCTGCGCCTGCTGCGCGCCCCACGTGGAGCGCACCGGGGAGATCGGAGAGATCAAGCTGACCGGCGTCCAGCGGTACAAGGGCGGCGTGCGTGTGACCATGCTCTGCGGAGTGAGGGCTCTCGCGGATCACAGTGTGAAGCAGCGGCAGGCGAAAGCAGTGGGCGCCATGCTGTGCGCAAAAGAAAATGAGACTGCTGAGGCGGTGGAGCATCTGAAAAAAGAATGCGAGGATCTCAAACATGCGCTGGGAGAGAAAGAAAAGGCGCTGATCCGCTGTATGGCGGAGGCGGTTCCCGCCGGGGAGGAAGCGGTGTGCCTCTTCCCGGATGAGGTCGAAGGAGAGTCTATGCGTCTGCTCATGAACCGGGTGCTTGAGGGCGGCCATGTGCTGTGCGCGGTTTTTTGCAGAAATGGCGGAAACAGCGGAAAAGGCGGGGATAATGCGCGGAAAGCGGCGGAAGAAGCGGGGAAAGCCGGCGGAGCGGCTGTATACCGGTATGTGATCGGCAGCCGCGGCCTGGATACGCGTGCCCTGGCCCGGGAATTGAATGCCGCGTTCTGCGGGCGCGGCGGCGGCAGGCCGGAGATGGTCCAGGGGACGGCAGAGGGAAGCAGGGAAGAAATAGAAGCGTGGATTCTTGAGAAAGCGGGGAATACGGTATGAACCAGATTTACAGGAAGAGCCCGTTCTGGAGCCTGGCAGGTCCGCTGCTCGCCTATCTGGCCATCCGGTGGGCTGTGGAGGCTGCCCTGATGATGCTCATCCTCATCCCTTATCTGCCGGATGTCTATGCGGAATTGATGCAGATGGGCGCGCAGAGCGCTGTGGATATGCAGGAATTCATGGAAGTATATATGAAAGCCATGGAACCGGCGGTGGAGACTGTGGTCCGTTATCAGGTAGAGATCTCGGGAGCTGCGGCAGCAGGCACCCTGGTCCTCACGGGGATCCTCTTCGCGAAGGACCGGAAGCTGGAACGGGCGTGCGGTATCCCGCTGCCTGAGAAGAAGCCGGTTTCCCTCTATGTCCTGACAGCGGTCTTCGGCGCTGTGGGAAGCATCGCGGCGACCTGCCTTATGGCCATGGCGCAGATGGCATTTTATGATAACAGCTACCAGCAGACTGCACAGGTCATGTACGGGGCGGGATTCCCGGTGCAGCTGGCAGTCCTGGGAGTTCTGATCCCGGCCGCGGAGGAGATGATGTTCCGGGGGATCCTGTTTAAGCGCTTCCGGGAAAGGCAGAGATTCTGGTATTCGGCGGTCTGCTCTTCGGTATTCTTTATGTTCATGCATACGAATACGACGCAGATGGTCTATGCATTTCTCCTCGGGCTGATGCTGGCGTATCTCTATGAGAAGACCGGCTCGGTAAAAGCGCCTGTCCTTCTGCATATCATGATGAATGCGGGATCTGTCATCTTTACGGAGGCGGGCGTCTTCGGGTGGCTGGGAGCGGATCCTGCGCGCATGGTGCCGGCGGTGATCGGAGGGGCTTTTATCTGCTCTGCGATATTCGTGAAGATCCAGAGGATCACAGACAGCGGAAAGCCGGAGCCGCCGCAGGATGCACCGGGACCGCTGGATATGTTCCGATAAAAAAACAATATGGAATTGTGTATGGCAGGATAGGATCCTGCCATATTTTTGTGCCGAAAAACCAGAAAAAGAAACTGAAAATAAAGGAAAACCGAAGATTTCAGGAAAAGATATTAATGTTTTTGAAGATATAAAATAATCAGATAAATTATATGAAACTAATAAGTATTCAAATAATCAGACAACTTGGAAAGATTTCCTGTTTACAAACAGAAAAAAATCGTGTATAGTCATCCCATAAATTGCGAAAGAGAGGAGAATGGCTATGAATCAGGCGAATGGAAACCGGCAGGGGCTGTACCGCGAGAGTTTTGAACATGACAACTGCGGGATCGGCGCGATCGTTAATATTAAAGGGAAAAAGAGCCACAGCACGGTAGCGGGAGCTCTTGAGATCGTAGAGCACCTGGAGCACCGGGCGGGAAAGGACGCGGAAGGAAAGACCGGGGACGGTGTGGGCATCCTTCTCCAGATCTCACATCCGTTTTTTGCGAAAGTCTGTAAACCGCTGGGGATCCGTCTCGGCGGAGAGAGGGACTACGGCGTGGGGATGTTCTTTTTCCCGCAGGACGAGCTGAAGAGGAACCAGGCGAAGAATATCTTTGAGGTGATCGTAAAGAAGGAAGGACTGGAGTTCCTCGGCTGGAGAGAGGTCCCGATCCATCCGGAAGTGCTGGGCAAGACGGCTGTGGACTGTATGCCTTATATCATGCAGGCTTTCATCGCGCGGCCGAAGAGGATCGAGAAGGGACTTCCCTTTGACCGCAGACTTTATGTAGTGCGGCGGGTATTCGAGCAGAGCAGTGATGACACATATGTCGTCTCCCTCTCAAGCCGCACGATCGTGTACAAGGGAATGTTCCTTGTGGGACAGCTCCGTCAGTTTTTCGGGGATCTTCAGGATGAGGACTATGAATCCGCGATCGCTATGGTCCACTCCAGGTTCAGTACGAATACAGCGCCGAGCTGGCAGAGGGCGCATCCGAACCGCCTGATGGTGCACAATGGCGAGATCAATACGATCCGGGGAAACGCGGACAAGATGCGCGCGAGAGAAGAGACCATGGAAGCAGGCTGCTTAAAAGGCGAGCTGCACAAGGTCCTTCCGGCGATCAATACATCGGGATCTGACTCCGCAATGCTGGATAACGCGCTGGAGTTTATGGTGATGAGCGGTATGGAACTGCCGCTTGCCGTGATGATCGCCATCCCGGAACCGTGGGTGAACAACCGGAGCATGTCCCAGAATAAAAAGGATTTCTATCAGTATTATGCGACGATGATGGAGCCGTGGGACGGTCCTGCGTCCATCCTCTTCTCAGACGGGGATGTGATGGGGGCAGTGCTGGACAGAAACGGCCTGCGCCCGTCAAGATATTATATCACAGACGATGACAACCTGATCCTGTCTTCCGAGGTGGGAGTGCTGGATATTGATCCGGCGAAGATCCTTGTAAAGGAGAGGCTGCATCCGGGCAAGATGCTGCTTGTGGATACAGTCGCAGGCAGAGTGATCGATGATGAGGAGCTCAAAGAGCGTTATGCGAATGAAGAGCCTTACGGCGAATGGCTGGACAGCAATCTGATCCACTTAAAAGACCTGCCGATCCCGAACAAGGATATCCCGAAATATACAAAGGAAGAATGCACCCGCCTGCAGAAGGCTTTCGGGTATGCATATGAGGATGTAAAGACTTCGATCCTTACAATGGCGAAGAACGGTGCAGAGGGGATCGCGGCAATGGGGATCGACACGCCGCTTTCTGTCCTCTCAAAGAAGCGCCAGCCGCTGTTCGGATATTTCAAACAGCTTTTCGCCCAGGTGACGAACCCGCCTATTGACGCGATCCGCGAGGAGATCGTGACCTCCACTGTGATCTATGTGGGCAAGGACGGGAACCTTCTGGAGAAAAAAGAAGAGAACTGTAAGATGCTCAGGGTGAACAATCCGATCCTGACGAATACAGACCTCCTGAAGATCAAAAATATGAAAGTGGAAGGGTTCAAGGTAGCGGAGATCCCGATCACTTACTACAAGAATACGAGTCTGGAAAAGGCTCTTGAATATCTTTTTGTGGAAGTGGACCGTGTGATCCGCGAGGGCGCCAATATCCTGATCCTGACTGACCGGGAGATGGACGAGTACCATGTGGCGATCCCGTCCCTGCTCGCTGTGTCCGGTCTCCAGCAGCACCTGGTCCGCACGAAGAAAAGGACCTCCGTGGCGATGATCCTGGAGAGCGGCGAGCCAAGAGAGGTACATCATTTTGCCACGCTTCTCGGATACGGCGCCTGCGCGATCAATCCGTATCTGGCCCACGAGTCGATCCGCCAGCTTATTGAATCAAGACTCCTGCACAAGGATTATTATGCGGCGGTAGATGATTACAACAGCGCCGTCATCCACGGCATCATCAAGATCGCTTCCAAGATGGGGATCTCGACGATCCAGTCCTACCAGGGCGCGAAGATCTTCGAGGCGATCGGGCTGAAAAAAGAGTTTATCGACAAATATTTTACGGATACAGTGAGCCGTGTGGGCGGCATCGGGATCGAGGAGATCGCCGAGGATTACACAGCCTTCCACACAAAGGCATTCGATCCCCTCGGACTGGACGGCGATATGACGCTGGACAGCGTGGGACGGCACAAATATAAGAGCGGCGGGGAGGAACACCTCTATAACCCGCAGACTATCCATATGCTCCAGCAGTCCACGAAACGCGGGGATTACGGGATGTTCAAAGAATATACCAGGATGGTGGACGAAGAGGGAGAGAAGATCAATCTGAGAGGACAGCTCGACTTTCACTATCCGAAGAAAGGGATCCCGATCGAGGAAGTGGAGAGCGTGGATTCCATTGTCACCAGGTTTAAGACCGGAGCCATGTCCTATGGTTCGATCTCCAAGGAGGCCCATGAGACTCTGGCCATCGCCATGAACCGTCTCCACGGTAAATCCAACTCAGGAGAGGGCGGCGAGGAGATCGAGCGTCTGGATACGGACCGCTGCTCCGCGATCAAGCAGGTCGCGTCAGGACGGTTCGGCGTGACTTCCAGATATCTGGTGAGCGCCCAGGAGATCCAGATCAAGATGGCGCAGGGCGCGAAGCCGGGCGAAGGCGGACACCTGCCGGGCGGCAAGGTCTATCCGTGGGTGGCGAAGACCCGCCATTCGACGCCGGGCGTGAGCCTGATCTCACCTCCGCCGCACCATGATATCTATTCGATCGAAGACCTTGCACAGCTCATCTATGACTGCAAGAATGCCAATAAAAACGCAAGGATCTCTGTAAAGCTCGTGTCAGAAGCAGGCGTGGGGACCGTAGCTGCCGGTGTGGCAAAAGCAGGGGCAGGCGTGATCCTGATCTCCGGGTATGACGGCGGTACCGGGGCTGCGCCGAGAAGTTCCATCCAGAATGCGGGGCTTCCCTGGGAGCTGGGACTTGCGGAGACCCACCAGACGCTGATCGAGAATGGCCTGAGGGAACGGGTGCGTATCGAGACGGACGGCAAGCTGATGAGCGGCCGCGACGTGGCAGTGGCGGCCCTCCTCGGAGCGGAGGAGTTCGGGTTTGCTACAGCTCCCCTGGTGACCATGGGATGCGTGATGATGCGTGTCTGCAACCTGGATACCTGTCCTGTGGGCGTGGCGACACAGAACCCGGAGCTGAGAAAGCGTTTTGCCGGCAAGCCGGAATATGTGATGAACTTTATGAAATTCATCGCAGAGGAGCTGAGGGAATACATGGCGAAGCTGGGCGTGCGCACAGTGGATGAGATGGTAGGGCGCACGGATCTTCTGAAGGTAAAGGAAACCGCCACATCCAGGCGGGCGGCATCCCTTGACTTAAGCGGCGTGCTGTACAACCCGTATGCAAAGCAGAAAAAGGCCATGATCTTTGATCCAAAGAAAATGTACAACTTTGAGCTTGAGAAGACGCTGGATGAGAAAGTGCTCGTAAAACAGCTCCTTCCCGCTCTGGAAAAGGGCCAGAAGAGGAGCATAGAAGTAGATGTCACCAACACGGACCGCACCTTTGGCACGATCTTCGGCTCGGAGATCACCAGAAGATATCCGGAAGGGCTGGAAGAAGACACCTTTGTGATCAAGTGCAGCGGCGCGGGCGGACAGAGTTTCGGCGCGTTCATCCCGAAAGGTCTGACACTGGAGCTGACAGGAGACAGCAACGACTATTTTGGGAAAGGTTTGTCAGGCGGAAAACTGGTCGTATATCCTCCGAAGGGGACGACATTTAAGTCGGATGAGAATATCATCATCGGAAACGTAGCCTTCTATGGCGCCACAAGCGGAAAGGCCTATGTCAGCGGCGTGGCAGGAGAAAGATTCTGCGTGCGCAACTCCGGCGTGCGGGCTGTGGTGGAAGGCGTGGGCGACCACGGCTGCGAATATATGACCGGAGGGTGTGTGGTCATCCTCGGCAAAGTAGGCAAGAACTTCGCCGCGGGAATGAGCGGCGGCATCGCCTACGTGCTGGATGAGGACAGCACGCTCTATACAAGGGTCAACAAGGCCATGGTAAAGATCCGGCGCGTGACGGACAAGTATGATGTCCAGGAATTAAAGGGCATGATACAGGAGCATGTCTCCTATACGAACTCAGAAGTAGGAAAACGGATCCTGGATCACTTTGAAGAGTACCTGCCGAAATTTAAGAAGATCATCCCTGAGGATTACGAGAAGATGATGTCCGCGATCATCCAGATGGAAGAAAAAGGACTGAGCAGGGAAAAGGCAAAGATCGAAGCGTTCAACATGATCAAGAATGGAAGATAGGAGGCGTTAAGATGGGAAAACCGACAGGATTTATGGAATATGAGAGAAAAGATAAGACCGCGGAAGCGCCTTTGGAGAGGATCGGGCATTTCAGAGAGTTCTACACGCCCCTGTCAAAGGAGGAGCAGGAAGTCCAGGGGGCGCGCTGTATGGCGTGCGGCGTCCCCTTCTGCCAGTCCGGGCTGAACCTGATGGGCATGGCCAGCGGATGTCCTCTCCACAACCTGGTGCCGGAGTGGAATGACTTGATCTATAACGGGAACTGGGAGGAGGCGTATTACCGCCTCGTCAAGACGAATAACTTCCCGGAATTTACGTCCAGGGTCTGCCCGGCTCTCTGCGAGAATGCATGCACCTGCGGGCTCAACGAAGAGCCTGTGGCGACAAAGAGCAATGAGTATGCGATCATTGAAAATGCTTTTGAAAAAGGATATGCAAAGGCAAATCCGCCCAAGGTGCGCACCGGGAAAAAGGTAGCAGTCATCGGGAGCGGCCCGGCGGGGCTGGCGGCGGCTGATCTACTGAACCGGAGAGGCCATACAGTGACCATATTTGAGCGGGAGGACAAGGCAGGCGGGCTGCTGCGCTACGGTATCCCGAACATGAAGCTGGAGAAGCAGTATATAGACCGCAGGATCCATATTATGGAAGAAGAAGGGGTCGAATTCCGCGTAAACTGCAATGTGGGGAAGGATATAAAGCCTGCGCAGCTTTTGAAAGAGTATGACAGAGTCATCCTTGCCTGCGGCGCGTCTGATCCGAGAGACATCAAAGTCCCGGGAAGGGATGCCGATGGAATCTGTTTTGCGGTGGATTTCCTCAAGTCTACAACAAAAGCGCTCTGGGCAGACGCCGGGCAGACAGAGGCAAAACTGCCCGGACAGATGAAGAAGGGCAGTTATGTTTCAGCAGAGGGCAGGAATGTCCTTGTCATCGGCGGCGGTGACACGGGAAATGACTGTGTGGGAACTGCCATCCGCCACGGGGCCAAGTCCGTGCTCCAGCTGGAGATGATGCCCAAGGCGCCGGACAAGAGGGCAGAGGGGAATCCCTGGCCTGAGTGGCCGAAAGTCTGCAAGACGGATTACGGCCAGCAGGAAGCGATCGCTGTATTCGGACAGGATCCGCGCATGTATACCACGACTGTGAAAGAATTTGTAAAAGACAAGAAAGGCAGGGTGTGCAAGGCTGTCCTTGTCAGGCTGGAGAGCCGGAAAGACGAGAAGACCGGCAGGATGGCCATGGCGGAGATCCCGGGAAGCGAGTATACTGTGGACGCGGACCTTGTGCTGATCGCGGCCGGGTTCCTGGGCAGCGAGAGTTATGTCACAAAGGCATTCGGCGTGGAGGTAAATGAGCGCACGAATGTGAAGACGGAAGCAGGAAAATACGCGACAAACGCAGAGCGTGTGTTTACGGCGGGCGATATGCACCGGGGGCAGTCCCTTGTGGTGTGGGCGATCCGGGAAGGACGCGAGGCGGCGAAGGAAGTGGATGAGAGCCTGATGGGGTATACGAACCTGACCGTGCAGTAGACAGAGATGATGGATTGATAGAAGCAGTGAGAGAGAAGACCGGCAGCCGCAGCTTTAAGCTGTGTGTGGCCGGTCTTCTTTCGTTTCGTTATATATTAGGATATTTTTGACTTTAGTTATCTTCTCTGGAAAATCTCAGATAGAAAAATAAAAACGAAATATTACAAAAATGTTAATTGCATATTGAAAAAATAACATGATTTTATTATAATCTATTACATATCAGATAAAATTAATTCGGATTCCCCTGTCAGGAGGTTTTTTTCGGGATTTCTGTTGAAAAACCTTTTTTTCTGTTGTATCATGCATTCTGTGGGGATATAGACAATTTTAATAAGGAAAGGTGAAGAAATGAAGTTAAAGAAAGTACATAGTGCAGTGATCGCGTCAGCTCTTACAGCTTCCATGGTCATAACACCTGTATTTGCTGATCCGACGCAGCAGGAACTGGAGGAGCAGAAAGCGAATGCCCAGAGTGAGCTGGAGAGCTTTCAGACAGAGCTTGATACATTGATCCAGAAGGCAAATGATCTGGAAATCGAACTGATCAATACCGGACAGGAGA
Source organism: Candidatus Mediterraneibacter tabaqchaliae (assembly GCA_019120595.1). GTDB lineage: Bacteria > Bacillota > Clostridia > Lachnospirales > Lachnospiraceae > Mediterraneibacter > Mediterraneibacter tabaqchaliae. The sequence continues at coordinate 20,661 of DWUV01000153.1, forward strand.
TCACACAGGCGGAGAAAGACCTGGAAGCAGCAGAGGAAAAGAAGGAAGAACAGTACGAGGCGATGAAGCTGCGTATCAAGTTCATGTATGAGTCAGGTACAGGGAGCGCCACGATGGAGAAAGTCATGGGCGCGGGAAATATTTCGGATGTGCTGACTCAGGCGGAATATTCGGAAAAGGTGCATGAATATGACCGCGAGCAGCTCCAGGAATATGCAGACACAGTAACCGAGATCGAAAATTTACAGGCAGCGCTTAAGGAAGAGATGGCAGACCTGCAGGAGACGGAAGAAGAATACCGGACTCAGCAGGAGGCTCTCCAAGAGACGATCGCTTCCAAGCAGGATGAGATCTCTGACCTCGATGAGATGATCCAGGAGGCTGCGAGAAAAGCAGAGGAAGCGCGCAGGGCAGCGGAAGCAGAAGCGGCGCGCCAGCAGCAGCTGCAGCAGCAGACGAATACAGGCGGCGGTTCCGGCGGTGGCACGACTCCTCCGTATAACGCTGTGACAGGAAATGCGGTCGTTGACCGCGCGTACAGCTATATTGGAAATGCGGAATATGTCTGGGGAGCGTGCAGTCCGGGAGCATTTGACTGTTCGGGATTCGTGGCGTACTGCCTGACCGGAAATTATTCCCGGCTTGGCACCACATACACATTTCTCGGATGGCCGAGGGTGAGTGATCCGCAGCCCGGAGATGTGTGCGTGAACTCACAGCACTGCGGTATTTACATAGGGAACGGACAGATGATCCACTGCGCGGATGTAGGGATCGGAGTGATCATCGGACCTGTCCAGTCAGGGATGGTATATGTCCGTTATTGATAACAGGATATTTGGTTCAAGATAAAAGAAAAGTAAAAGAAAACAGGACTCTGTGCGGAAAAGTACAGAGTCCTGTTTTTGCTGCGCGGGTGCGCCTGGCGTTACGCCTGGCAGGCAGCCGCCGTGCCCGCATGAGCGGCTGTCTGCCGTCCGGCTGTCTGTCGTCTGACTCTCAGCCGCCCGGCTCTTATTTCGCCGGGACGATCTCAAGCCAGTACCCGTCCGGGTCTGAGATAAAGTAGATCCCCATGCCGGGATTCTCAAAGCAGATGCATCCCATCTCTTTGTGCTTCTCGTGAGCCGCATCGAAGTCATCGGTGACAAACGCCAGGTGGATCTCATTATCCCCGAGGTTGTACGGACGGTCCATTTCGCGCAGCCATGTGAGCTCGAGCTGGTGGGGAGTCGTGCCGTCCCCCAGGTAAACCAGCTTAAAGCTGCCGTCCTCGGCTTCTTTGGTCCTGGTCACGGTAAGGCCGAGCGCCTTTTCATAAAAATCCAGAGATTTTTCCAGGTCATAAACATTCAGGTTGTTATGGGCGAATGTGAATTTCATATTCAGATACCTCCGTTAGTTAAATTGTTCTTTCAGGATAACACATCCTCTTCAAAAAATGCAAATATAAGCCGTTGATGTCAGTGTGAAAGCAGCATCTCCGTATTTATGAAGTGTCTGTGAAATAGTAACAGTTCAGCCCGCGCCATTCGGAAAACCGCACTGTGTGCTTACTGCGGCTGCCGCCGCTGTTTTCCTCATAAACGGGCGCTCAGCTCATCGGACTGTCCGCTCGAAAAATCATGCGAGCATGATTTTCTCTCCCGCGCAGCCCGATGGCTGAACTGATATGTGAAATATTACAGAAATATTAAAAACGCATTGAAAAACCCGACAGGATTTATTATAATTTTTACATATATTGAGAATGTAATTCAGATTTTTCCTGTGACATAAAGGATGGCTCCTGAGATAAAGAGAGGAGAAAAGATGAAATTTAAAAAGATACAGAATTTATCTTTGGCAGCAGCGCTCATCTGTTCCTTGTGCGTAAGCCCGGTATATGCAGACCCGAGCCAGAGCGACCTGGAAGGGCAGAAGGAAGATGCGCAGAATGAACTGACAGATCTACAGACAGAACTGGATACACTGATCTCAAAGGCGAGTGAGCTGGAGACAGAGCTGATCAATACAGGACAGGAGATCACACAGGCGGAAAAGGACCTCGAGGCGGCAGAAGTGAAAAAAGAAGAGCAGTATGAGGCGATGAAGCTCCGCATCAAATACATGTATGAGTCGGGGAGCGGAACCGCCGCGATGGAGAAGGTGCTGACATCGGGATCCATTTCGGATATGCTTTCCCAGGCGGAATACTCCCAGAAGGTCCATGAGTACGACAGGACACAGCTTCAGGCGTACGCTGACACGATCACAGAGATCGAGGATCTCCAGTCAACGCTTGAGACGGAGATGAAGAATCTGAAAAAAACCGAAGCTGAGTATGAATCACAGCAGACAGCCCTGACTGAGACGATAAGCTCAAAGAAAGATGAGATCTCCAATCTCGATGAGATGATCCAGGAGGCTGCGAGGAAGGCTGAGGAGAAGCGCAAAGCTGCGGAAGCCGCGGCGGCGGAAAAGGATAAAACGCAGAATAACACCGGGACATCCGGCGGAACGGGATCCGGCGGTACAGCGTCAGGCGGCGCTGCTTCCGGCGGCACAGCATCCGGCGGGACGTCTTCCGGAGGCGGCGCAGCATCCGGCGGGACATCTTCCGGAGGCGGGACCTCTTCCGGCGGGAATACGGGAAACAGCGGCGGAAGCCCGGGTTATACAGAACCATCGTATGATACTGTTACGGGAAATGCAGTTGTTGACCGCGCGTACGAATGGCTCGGGAAGGCGGAGTACAGCATGGGCGCATGCAGCCCGGGACTGTTTGACTGCTCCGGGTTTGTGGCGTATTGCCTGACCGGGCAGTATCAGAGGCTGGGAAATACATTTACCTTCCTTGGATGGCCTCAGGTGAGCAATCCTCAGCCGGGTGATGTGTGCGTAAATACGCAGCACTGCGGGATTTACATAGGAAACGGGCAGATGATCCACTGCGCGGATTACGGCATCGGCGTGATCATCGGGCCGGTCCAGAGCGGGATGATCTATGTCCGCTATTAGAAGATAAAATGTGGAGATAAAGAAGATGACTGTTCACATGCGGGCGGCGGCCCGGTGAGAACAGTATTTAAAGACGGCTCCGCGGCCTGCCGGCTGCGGGGGCTTTTCTTGGTATGACGGGCATGCCGTCAGTCTGTGGTGAAAGTCCACAAGGGGCGTAGTTGCCGACGAACCCCATAGCGACTCCCAAGGTTTGCATCGTGAGGTGTAGGCGAGAGGAAGGGATAGCAAAATCGTAGCCTGACGAACAGGAATCTGATACAAGGCGTACACGGCGGATAAGCTGGCCAAGAACGGCGAAGTCCAAAAGGCAACCGTAACCCGTGTGCGTAAATCAGGCAGGTAGACGAGGAAAGACTGGCAGGCTTATCCCGTGAGGTCTCACAGGCGGTGAAACTTACCGTAGTAACAACGAACTGTGAGAAGTCAGCAGAAGCCATAGTAGGCAAAGTCCTGAAATGGGCGTTGCTGAAGGGCTGAGCAATGTAACCGTGTAATCAAATGTATGCTCCATGGAATACCTGACAGCAGGAAGGGCAAAACGTAAATGAGCAGGTACTGCACAACTTAGGGCGGATCCATGGAAACG
>DWUV01000154.1 GCA_019120595.1 Candidatus Mediterraneibacter tabaqchaliae
AATAAGTCCGATAAACAGAAGGATTGTGATTGGCCAGTTTACTCTTGCTTTCATTTTCTCATACATTATAACTGCTCCTCCTTCTTACCTGATATAGTCATCTGCGCTACAGAGATCGCCACGATCACAATGAAGAATACGACCGCATTGGCGCTCTGGTAGCCAAAGCTTCCGCCGGACAGACCGTTATTGTAGATCAGATAGGAGATGGACTCCGTGCTCTGCTCCGGACCGCCCTTTGTCATTGCCATGATCTGGTCAAATACCATCAGGAAGTTTTTCACGCAGAGTACCATGTTGATCGTAAAGAACGGGACGATCAGAGGGAAGGTCAGGTATTTGAATTTTTTCCATCCCGTCGCGCCGTCCAGGTCGCCCGCCTCGTACACATCCTCAGGCACTGTCTGGAGTCCGGAGATATAGATGATCGTATTCATGGCGATGGACTGCCATGCGCACACGATCACAATGGCGATCCATGCGGTCTTGCTGCTGGAGAGCATACTGGAGCTCAGGGCCTCGATCCCCAGCGCATCGCCCAGCCCCGGAAGGATATATGTGAAGAAATACTGGAAAATATATCCTACGACCAGCGCCCCGAGCACGTTCGGGATAAAGTATGCAGCCCGCAGGAAGGTTTTCCCTTTGATCCTGCTGTTCAGCCCGAGGGCAAGGAGAAGGCTGATCACATTCGTCACGATCGTCGCCACGATGGCGAGCTTGATGGTGAACCAGTAAGAGCCCCCGATCCTCGAATCGGTAAACAGGTCGATGTAATTGCGGAATCCCACAAAGTCATACGTCCCAAAGCCTTTGAAGTTTGTAAAGCTGTAGATGACACCGCGGATCAGCGGTATCGTATTAAAGCAGACAAACAGTGCCAGGATCGGTATGGTGATCAGCATATAAGTCCGCTTGCTGTCATTTGCATGTTTCATAATCTGCCCGCTCCTTTCCTATTTGTCATTCCCGTGTTCTTCGTTGTACTCCTGTACCGCACGGATGATGTCTCTGTTATATCTCTGCCAGTCTTTATCGAATTTCGCCAGGAACGCATCCGCGTCCTTGTTGATCAGGTATGTCTGGATCTGTGCGTCCACCGCCATCTCAGAAGGATAGTAGTGGTCCTGATAGTCTGTCATGTTGCCGGATTCGATAAACGGCGACATCCCGTCCAGCATGGGCGCCAGCTCGAAATCTCCCTCTTTGCACGGCACCGCGTTCTGGTCGTCAATATAAGCCTGGATGTTTTCGTCCGCCAGCAGGAAATCGAGCACCTCATACGCCGCATCCTTATTCTCGCACGCCGCGGTCACCGCAAACATCAGGTCAACTCCTGAGTTCAACGTATTCTTTGACGCATCGTCATTCCCCGGGGTTACGAAGGAATCAATGTTCATCTCCGGATTCACGGAGAGGATCTGAGGCACCGCATAGCTTCCGATCGGGTACATCGCTGACTCTCCGTTGGCAAACGCGGTACACGCGTCATTGTATCCGTATGCGAACGGGTCCTCCGGCCCGTAGCTTACCAGTTCCAGACATTTCTCCGCTGTCTCCCGGTATTCATCCGTGAATGTGGTCTCTCCTGCGTTCACCTGCTTACATGTATCCGCAGGCGCCAGGTCAACGGCAAGGGAGTTCCACGGCGCCAGGCAGGTCCATGTATCTCGGAACCCAAAATAGAACGGCAGGATCCCCTCTGCCTGGATCTCCTCACAGAGATCGATCAGCTCACTCCATGTCTCCGGTATCTCCCATCCATGCTCCTCGAACATATCCTTGTTGTACAGGATGCCCGCCGCATTCGCCACATAGGGCACGCCGTACGTCCCGTCCGTGGGAGTGATCTCCAGCGCTTCCAGGATATCCACATAGGATTCCTTGATGTCCGCCAGCCCCGGATAGTCCGATACATCCGCGAGGATATCCGCATCTACATAATAGGAGTAGTTGATATCCCCCCCTATGCCGATAATGTCCGGGTAATCTTCCCTTACGAACCGTGTCCTCATGATCGTACTGGCATCATTCGGAGAACTGATGGTCAGATGGATGTCATCGTGAGACGCATTGAACTCCTCCTCCACCTTGTCGAAATACGCTGCTGCCTCTGGTTTGTACTGGAGGATCTCGATCTCCGTTTTCCCTGAGTTTTCATCCGCACCGCATCCCGGAAGGATGGCCGCTGTCAGCATGGCTGCTGCCAGAGCCATGCTAATCGCATTTTTTCTTTTCATCGTAGTCCCAGCTCCTTCCTTTAGCCTTAAACTTTTCTTTGTCTTATTATAACATTGCAAAGTGCGTCCTAAAATATCTTCATTTCTTTTATTTTATACCAATATTCAACTTATACATTGTTTATATAAAGTGTAGTCGCATTATGGTATATTTTGCGCTATAATAGCCGTAAAGACATGCATTAAGAACAGTGGAGATGATACAGATGAGTGATTTTTTGTTTTCCGTATTTCCCAATGAAAATTTCGTAGACCTGGGGCTGTACCAGTTCGGCAAGGAACAGTGTGAGCCTGCCCACTCCTTCGGCCCCGCATCCAGGAACCATTACCTCTTCCACTATGTCCTGTCCGGCACAGGGCGTCTCATGGCAAATGATTCCAAGGGACAGACGAAGGAATACCAGATTAAGAGCGGCCAGGGGTTCATGATCTTCCCCAAGCAGATCAACACCTACATCGCAGACCAGGAGCTTCCATGGGAATATGCATGGATCGAATTCGACGGGCTCAGGGCAAAGGAGATCGTCGAGCTCGCGGGGCTTACCCCGGACCACCCGGTGTATCACGCCTCGTCAAAAGAGCTGCGGGAACTCATGAAAGACGAGATGCTTTACATCGCGGAGCACGGGGACGCGTCCCCCTTCCATCTGATCGGGCATCTCTTCCTCTTCATCGACTACCTGTCCCGCTCCTCTGTGACCATGCACCTGTCGTCCAGCGGGAAGGTCCGCGACTTCTATATTAAAGAAGCGCTGAATTATATTGAACAGAATTTCCAGAATGATATCTCCGTAGAAGGGATCGCGCAGTTCTGCGGGCTGAACCGCACGTATTTCGGAAGGATCTTCAAAGGAGCCGTGGGCAAGTCCCCGCAGGAATTCCTCTTAAGCTACCGCATGACAAAAGCCGCGGAACTGCTGAAGCTGACCCGGCTCTCCATCAGCGACGTCGGAAACGCTGTGGGATACCCGAACCAGCTCCACTTCTCGCGGGCATTCAAAAATACATACGGAGTCTCGCCCCGGGAGTGGAGGAATCAGATCACTCCCTAAGGGGGCAAATCTGTATTTGTGGGGGAGCCATCCTGTTGGCAAAACGTACGAAAACAGTGAAGCGCGGATGTCGAAGACGTATTCAGCGCGGGGATATGGCTGGCATCGGCTCCGCTCCATGAGGCAGGAAAAACTACGAAATCAGGGAACACGCTAAAACCAGGGATCAGAAGAGAGG
>DWUV01000155.1 GCA_019120595.1 Candidatus Mediterraneibacter tabaqchaliae
TTGATACAGTTACTCAGCGGGAAATCAATGATCCGATACTTGCCGCCAAATGCAACGGCAGGCTTAGCAACTTTTGCTGTAAGGACCCCCAGTCGACTGCCTTGTCCGCCCGCCAGCAGCATGGCAATCATTTCCTTTTTGAACATTGTGTCACCTCATTTCTAGTTAGATGTAAACATTATACCATATTTTCATTTTTATCCAATAATAATTTACAATTTTTTCTTATTTTTTTTAAACTTTTTATTGATTTTGCATAAAAAGAACTGCTTTTAATTTTTATCATATATAGTATAATATAGAAGACTGAGATAAATTATGACAGAAAACCAAAGTTCAGAAAATAAAGAGAAGAGGAATCCACATGTATAAGATCGATTTTAACCACCCGATGCATATCCATTTTATCGGAATCGGAGGCATCAGCATGAGCGGCCTTGCCGAGATCCTGCTCAAGGAAGGGTTCACTGTGTCCGGCTCTGACACAAAGGAATCCCCGCTGACTAAGAAGCTGGAATCAGAGGGCGCCCACATCGCTTATGGGCAGTGCGCTGAGAATATCACTCCCGGCATCGGCTGTGTTGTCTATACCGCAGCGATCAACCGGAGCAACCCCGAACTGATCGAAGCTGTCGCGCAGAAGATCCCCATGCTGACCCGCGCGGAGCTACTGGGGCAGCTCATGAAAAATTATGACACCCCCATCGCGGTGTCCGGCACCCACGGAAAGACAACTACCACTTCCATGATCTCTCACATCCTTCTCGAGGCAGATATGGATCCGACCATTTCCGTGGGCGGCATCCTGAAAGCGATCGGAGGGAATATCCGTGTGGGAAGTTCCGGCACTTTTATCACAGAAGCATGTGAATACACGAACAGCTTCCTTCATTTCTTCCCGAAGATCAGCGTGATCTTAAATATAGAAGAAGACCATCTGGATTTCTTTAAGGACCTTGAAGATATCCGGCACTCCTTCCATCAGTTCGCCGCGCTCCTGCCGGACGACGGCACGCTTGTCATCAACGGGGATATCAAAGATTATCCCGAGATATACAGCGGGCTCTCCTGCAATGTCGTGACGTATGGTTCTTCCGGTGATTTTGATTACAGCGCGGACAATATCTCTTACGATGAGAACGGCCATGTATCCTTTGACCTGATCCTGCACGGGGAAAAGACGGATCACATCTGCCTCTCCGTGACCGGGGACCACAATGTGTCAAATGCGCTCTCTGCCATCGCTGTGGCAGACCTGCTCGACATCCCCATGGCAGTCACAAAGAAGGGCCTGCTTTCCTTTACGGGGACAGACCGGCGCTTTGAGTATAAAGGCGAGTTTAACGGTGTGACCGTGGTGGACGATTACGCGCACCATCCGACCGAGATCGAAGCTACCCTGAAGGCTGCCCAGCACTCCCCGCACAACAGCGTGTGGTGTGTGTTCCAGCCTCATACGTACACCCGCACCAAGGCGTTCTTCCATGAATTTGCCGAAGCACTCTCCCATGCGGACCACCTTGTCCTGGCTGACATCTATGCGGCGCGGGAGACAGACACACTGGGGATCTCATCCGCTGACCTTGCAGAGGAGACGGCAAAGCTCGGTACAGATACGCATTATTACCCGAGTTTCGAAGAGATCGAGGCATTTTTAAAAGAGAACTGCCGCCCCGGAGACCTGCTCATCACCATGGGCGCAGGCGATGTGGTGACAGTCGGGGAAGACCTGCTCCGCCAGGACGTCTGACAGTCATTTATACCGCAGAGCGCGCGGTCTCCGGAAGTTATCCACACTTTCTACACATAGTTATCTACAAAAAACCGGGAGTTACCCACGAAAAAATACTTTTAGCCCCGGCGATAAGATGATATATTATTGATGACACCAGGAAATGCATGATGCATTTCCCGAACGTAAAAGAGGAAAGCGGAACAGTACAGGACCGCTTTCCATTTTACACTCTGTGGATCTTATATTTTACGAAAGCGAACGAAGAAAGCGGGACTGGATATTATGAAGACTTTGACACTTAAAAATAAATTTCAGACAAATGCGACTCTGCTGCCGAATGATTTCATCGACAACTATATGGTCGATGCAAACGGGGAATTCGTGAAGGTATATCTTTTCCTTCTCCGGCATCTGGACGACCCGTGTTCATCACTGACACTCACGATGATCGCGGACTGCCTGAACAATACAGAGGCTGATATCCTGCGCGCGTTCCGCTACTGGGAGAAAAAAGGCCTCCTGCGCACGGAGCGGGATGCTGACGGGAAGATCACTGCCCTTGAGCTGCAGAAGATGTCGCTCTCAGGCGGAGAGGCAGCCTCAGCACCAAAGACAGGCCTGTCTGCCCGGACAGCACCGTCTGTCTCCGCATCTTCCTCTGCACAGCCTGCGGCCGTCTCCCCGGCAGCACCGTCCACTGACGCTGCTTCAGCATCGCTTTGCGCATCCAGGGCTTCGAAAGCGGTGCCCATCGACAGTTTCCGCGCCCAGAAGGAGATCAAGTCCCTTCTGTTCATCGCGGAGCAGTACCTGGGCAAAACACTGACCCATACAGAGATGGAGACGATCACTTACTTTTATGATACTCTCCATATGTCCGCGGACCTGATCGAATACCTGATCGAGTCCTGCGTGGAGAACGGGCACAAAAGTATGCACTATATCCGCAAAGTCGCCTTTTCATGGGTGGAGGAAGGCATTGAGACTGTCTCCCAGGCAAAGGAACAGTCCGCCCTCTATAACAAAAACTGCTACACTGTGCTCAACGCATTCGGCATCAAGAACCGGGGGCCGGCGTCTTCCGAGCTTGCTTATATCAGGAAATGGGCGGAGGAATACGCCTTTTCCCCGGATATCATCGCAGAGGCATGCCGGCGCACGATCACTGCCACCCATCAGCCAAGCTTTGAATATGCGGACTCTATCCTGACAAAATGGCACGGAAAAAACATCCGCCATCTTAAGGACATCACTGCTTTGGACGAAGAGTACCAGAAAGAGCGCACCGCCGGAAAGGCCGCGCCAAGAGCCCGGGCTGCCGCAAGGAACCTGAACAACTTCGAGCGCCGCAGCTATGATATGGAATCCCTTGAAGAGCAGTTATTGAACAGTAATTAGAAGGAGTCTTCCAATGGCACTGAAAAATTCACAATACTATGCGATCATGCGGGAGTATGAACAGCGGCAGCTCCGGAACCACGATATCCAGACCGCCCGCTACCAGGAAGTGTACAAAAGGCTCCCTGAATTCAAATCACTGGATGAGTCCATCTCCATCCTTTCCGTACAGTATGGGAAGAAATTGCTAAACGGAGATGACCATGCGCTGGACGCCCTTAAGGAAGAGCTGGAGATCCTGCGCAGCAGTAAAAAAAATCTTCTCGTGTCCGCCGGTTTCCCGGAAGACTATCTGGAACCGGTCTATGAATGCCCGGACTGTAAAGATACCGGGTATATCGGGAACCAGAAATGCCACTGTTTCAAACAGGCTGTCATCCGGCTTTTGTACGAGCAGTCCAATATACGGGAATTTCCCTCGGAAGCGGCTTTTGAGAATTTCAGTCTTGATTTTTATTCTCCGTCCCTTTATGATAAAACAACCGGGAGGAGCGCCCGCGCCATGATGGAGGACACCCTGAGGATCTGCCATCGGTTTATCGATACTTTTGGGACACAATTCCAGAACCTCTTTTTTTACGGCAGCGTAGGCGTGGGGAAAACTTATCTTTCCACCTGCATTGCCCGGGAAATCATGGACAGAGAATTCTCTGTTCTGTATTTTTCAGCGCCGCAGCTTTTCAGCGCGCTCTCTCAGTCAAAATTTGACCGTGCTGATGTGGACGCCAAGAATATGAATGACTACATCTTCAACTGCGATCTCCTGATCATCGACGATCTGGGGAGCGAATACACAAACGCCTTTATTGCAGCGCAGTTTTTCTCCTGCATCAACGAAAGGCTGTTGCACAGGAAATCAACGATCATCTCAACAAACCTGTCGCTGGAATCCATCGCAGACCTCTACACAGAGCGTTCCTTTTCCAGGATCACCAGCAGCTATACTTTGTTGAAGATCATCGGTGATGATATACGTATCAAGAAAAAGTTAAAAAACAGGGAGGAACATTGATGTTACGCCGAACAGAACGAATCTTAGAAAACATTCCGGTAGGGAGCCTCGGGCTCATTTCACTCACAGGCTGTGAAGAGCTTGGGAAAAAGGTAGATGATTATCTCGTAAAATGGCGCCATGAAAGCGCCAATGAATACCGGGATGACATCGCGTTTTCCGGATATGAGAAGGATACCTATCTCATCGACGCGCGCGTGCCGCGCTTTGGCTCCGGTGAGGCGAAAGGGATCCTTGGCGAGTCCGTACGCGGAAAAGATCTGTACCTGATGGTGGATGTGTGCAATTACAGTGTGACCTACTCTCTCACCGGCAAGACAAACCACATGTCCCCGGATGACCATTTCCAGAATTTAAAGAGGGTCATTGCAGCCGTAGGCGGTAAGGGCAGACGCCTTAACGTCATCATGCCTTTCCTGTATGAAAGCCGCCAGCATAAGAGAAGCTCCCGCGAATCCCTGGACTGCGCCCTTGCTCTCCAGGAGCTTGTCCGCATGGGTGTGGAGAACATCATTACCTTTGATGCCCATGATCCCCGCGTGCAGAACGCGATACCGTTAAGCGGGTTCGAGACAGTCTCTCCGACTTACCAGTTTGTCAAGGGACTGCTCCGCACTGTAAAAGATCTCCAGATCGACAGCGACCACATGATGGCCATCAGTCCTGATGAGGGCGCTACCAACCGTGCCATTTATCTCGCCAATGTGCTGGGGCTTGATATGGGTATGTTCTATAAACGCCGCGACTATACGCGGATCGAAAACGGACGCAACCCCATCGTGGCGCATGAATTCCTCGGCAGCTCTGTAGAAGGCAAGGACGTGATCATTATCGACGACATGATCTCTTCCGGGGACAGCATCCTGGACGTTGCCACAGAGTTAAAGCGCAGGAAGGCAAAGAGGATCTATGCGGCAGCTACATTCGGCCTGTTCACCAACGGCATGGAGAAATTCGACAAAGCGTATGAGGATGGCGTCATTAGCGGTATCCTCACCACAAACCTGATCTATCAGACGCCGGAGCTCCTCTCCAAACCTTACTATATTAATTGTGACATGAGCAAATACATCGCTCTCATCATTGACACACTGAACCATGACGGTTCCATCAGTTCTATCTTAAGCCCGAATGAGAGGATCCAGCATGTTATTCAGAAGTATAAAAACGGAGAGCCGGTATAACCGGCTCTTCTTTCCGTTGTCCCCATGATCAGGGCGCCGCGCTGTTTGCCGTCCCCGGTCCCCGCAGCGTCAGACCTCTGACACGATTTTATGTATATGAACGTATATGAAGAAAAAGATTTTACCTGAAATTTTATTAACCATACTGTTAATGCTTGCTGCCACGGCGATTTCGTTCGCCTTTTTTCAGTTTGGAAATAAAAACATCGCCAATATCACTGTCATCTATTCTCTGGCACTCATACTGACCGCGCTTGGCACCACAGGATATTGGTACGGGATCGCAGCCTCACTGTACTGTGTGACCGCTGTCAACTACTTTTTTTCCTACCCGTATTTTCATTTTAATTTTTCACTGGACGGTTATCCCATTACCTTTATCGGCATGCTCGCTATTTCGCTGCTCACCAGCACGACAACAAGCACCCTCAAGAAGCAGCGGCAGGCAATGGCAGACAGGGAAAAAGCGCTGGCAGAGGCAGAGCGGGAAAAGCTGCGCGCCAATCTCCTGCGCGCGGTCTCCCATGATCTCCGCACCCCGCTGACCAGCATCATCGGCTCATCCTCGTCTTATCTGGAAAATTACCCGGAACTTTCTGACGAGGAGCGCACCGAACTGATCGCGAATATACGCGATGACTCGCAATGGCTGCTCAACATGGTCGAAAACCTCCTGACAGTTACAAGGATCGATGACAACTCGACAGACAAGGTCAAAAAGTCCCCTGAAGTCGTGGAGGAAGTGATCTCAGAAGCAATCCTGCGCCTGAAAAAACGTCTTCCCGACATCCGCATCCGTGTGAACATGCCCAATGATTTTCTCATGCTTTCCATGGATCCCACCCTGATCGAACAGGTACTTATCAATCTCCTGGAAAACGCGTTTGTACACTCCGGGAGCAGCGATCCGATCGACCTCATCATACGGGATATCGATGACAGCATTATCTTTACTGTGCGCGACTATGGAAACGGAGTAGATGAAGGCCAGCTTCCTTATATTTTTGAGGGACAGCGCTCTGCATCCCCGTCCTCGGACGGACACAAGGGCATTGGCATCGGACTGTCCATCTGCAAAACCATCATCCGCGCGCACGGAGGTACGATCACAGCGTCAAACCATACTGACGGAGCTGAATTCACCTTCACACTTCCGAAAGAAAAGGAGAACAACAATGTCTAAATGCTCAGTTCTTATCATTGAAGACGAAAAAAATATACAGACTTTTATGGGAAAAGTACTTAAGCGCCAGGAATACCGGGTCCTGTGCGCTGATACCGGCGCCCAGGGACTGGAGATCATCCGTTCCCAGTGCCCTGACATCATCCTCCTTGATCTCGGTCTCCCGGATATGAACGGATTTGAGATCATCCGGGAGGTCCGTACATGGACGAGCACTCCTATCATCGTGATCTCAGCGCGCACCGCAGAGCAGGAGAAAGTATCCGCCCTTGACCTGGGCGCGGATGATTATATCACAAAACCTTTCGGGACTTCCGAGCTCCTGGCCCGCATCCGGGCATCCCTCCGGCACAGCAACCGTCTGCACACAGACAGCCCGCTCTACCTGCGCCCTTACCGCCACGGAGAAATGACACTGGATTTCTCCAAACGTCTGCTCACCATCGGCAGCCAGGTCATCCATCTGACGCCCATTGAGTACAAGATCGTTGCTTACCTCGCCCAGAATTCCGGCAAGGTCATCACATATGCCACTCTCCTGTCCAATGTATGGGGTCCCTATGCGGACAGCGACAACAAGATCCTGCGCGTCAATATGGCCAATATCCGACGCAAGATCGAAGACGACCCGGCACAGCCCAGGTATATCTTCACAGAAGTCGGGGTGGGATATCGGATGGCGGAGGATGAAGAAGAGTGAAAAATCTGTATTTGTGGGGGAGCCTGTGATCGAGTAAACCGGACGAAAACAGTGAAGCGCGGATGTCGAAGACGTATTCAGCGCGGGGATATGGCTGGCATCGGCTCCGCTCCATGAGGCAGGAAAAACTACGAAATCAGGGAACACGCTAAAACCAGGGATCAGAAGAGAGG
>DWUV01000156.1 GCA_019120595.1 Candidatus Mediterraneibacter tabaqchaliae
CTGCAAGTGTCCGGTGTGCGGAAAGCCTGCGAAGAGAGAGACAAACACCATGCCGCAGTGGGCTGGTTCTTCCTGGTATTTCCTGCGCTATGTGGACAACCACAATGACAAGGAACTGGTATCCCGCGAGAAGGCGGACGAGATGCTCCCGGTGGATATGTACATCGGCGGCGTTGAGCACGCGGTGCTTCATCTGCTGTACTCCAGATTCTATACAAAATTCCTGTGTGACATCGGCGTGATCGACTTTGATGAGCCGTTCCACAAGCTGTTCAACCAGGGAATGATCACAGGAAAGAACGGGATCAAGATGAGCAAGTCCAAAGGAAACGTCGTTTCCCCGGACGACCTTGTGCGTGACTACGGCTGCGACTCCCTGAGGATGTACGAGCTCTTTGTGGGACCGCCGGAGCTGGACGCAGAGTGGGACGACAGGGGGATCGACGGAGTAAACCGTTTCCTGAAGCGTCTCTGGACACTGCTCATGGACAGCAAGGATCAGGACATCAAGGCGACAAAAGAAATGATCAAGCTCCGCCACAGAATGGTGTACGACATCACGACACGTCTGGAGAGCTTCAGCCTGAATACGGTTATCTCCGGATTCATGGAGTACAATAATAAATTCATCGAGCTTGCGAAGAAAGAGGGCGGCATTGACAAAGAGACCCTGGAGACGATCGCAGTGCTGATCTCCCCGTTCGCGCCGCATTTTGCAGAGGAAATGTGGGAGCAGCTGGGACACACAGAGACCGTGTTCAAGACAGGATGGCCGACCTATGACGAGGACGCCATGAAAGATGACGAGATCCAGATCCCGGTGCAGATCAACGGCAAGACAAAAGCAGTTGTGAGTATTCCGGCAGAGGCGTCCAAAGAAGAAGCCATCGCTGCGGGAAAAGAAGCGATCGCAGGCAAACTGACAGGAAATGTGGTCAAGGAGATCTATGTACCGAAGAAGATCATAAATATTGTGATGAAATAATGTTGAAAGAGCCGAGAACCCTTGAAACAGGGCGCTCGGCTTTCTTCTTTTTGCCAATTGATACTAAAATGATACTATTTTTCGCACTTCCGGATTTTTGATATACTCTTTGTACTTCAAATAGAGCGCCTCAAAGGTTATGTCCGGATTCTTGGCGAACTGCTCCAGGAAGAGCCGCTCCCAGTCCTTCGTGTCTTTCTGCCTGGAGAAGCCCTGTTTGAGCTTCTGCCGCTTCTGACCTTGCCAGTCGGTATAGTAGAATTTGCAGTAATACCGTGCCATCTGGTGAGGATCTGGAAGAGGACACGATCAGAGAGATCGACAAGGAGCGGATGAAGCGGGAGCTGTGGCTTGCTGTGGATCAGCTCCCCGGAGATCTGCCGGCTGCAGTCCGTCTCAGGTACGAGGATGGGCTAACACTGGAGAAGACAGGGCAGGCTCCGGGCGTACTTTGAGGAATACCTCTCAGGCGCGCCGATCCATCACGTAGGTGTCAGCAGGTTCCAGACCACGTGGACCAGTGAAGTGGAGCAGGAAGCCCTCAGATGGGCGGAGGAGTTGGGATATGTATGATGAGGAACCATGAAGGGTATCACGATCCAACGGCAGGAAAAGCGACCAGACGGACTCATAGGGCGAAGCGGCGATGCCAATGAATGTTACATATTCGGATTTATTCCAGTTGTTGCTCTTCATTGTCGCCCTTGTCAGTCTGTGTTATCAGAATTTCAGGGGAAAGAAATAGCCGCCACTACTCGCAATAGTGACGGCCTAAGTAATTAGGTAAATCATTGTTGAGGGTGAGCCGCTTGCGGTTTCCCTTTTCTATTCATAATATAGCATAATGGATATTTTGATTCAAGTTTAAGATAGATAAAATGTATCGTATTGATATACTTTTTTATCCAGATTTACTCCGCCAAAGTCTCCCATCTTTCGTACAGCTCTTCCAGCTTTTCTTCATTCGCAGCCCTTTCAGACGCCAGTTCCTGGCATTTGACGGAGTTGGAGTAAACTTCTTCCAGAGTCAGTTCGTGGTCGATGGCTGCATTCCGTTCTTCCAGCCGGGAGATCTCTTCCTCCGTCTTTTTCAGATCGTTTTTCCGCTTCCGTTCTTTTGCCTGCTGTTCTTTCTGTTCCTGCCAGCTCAGCGCAGACGGCTTGGAAGAAGCCGTGGCAGAAGACAGGGCATCGCTTCCAACGGCATTTCCTGATCGGACTGCGCTGTTCCCGGGAGCGCCCGGCTTCCCGGCGGCTGGAGAAGAAGCGTAGGCTCTGGTCAGCTCTTCTTTTTTCTCCAGATAGTAGTCATAGTTCCCAATATAGTTTACAAAGGTCTGGTTCACCAGTTCCAGTATGCGCGTGGCGGTCTGGTTGATAAAGTAGCGGTCATGGGACACATAGAGGACTGTGCCGCTGTAATTGTTGAGCGCTTCTTCCAGGATCTCCTTTGAGGCGATATCCAGATGGTTGGTGGGCTCGTCCAGTATGAGGAAGTTCGCCTCTGAGAGCATGAGCTTTGCCAGGGAAACGCGCCCCTTTTCCCCGCCGCTCAGGGTGGAGATCACCTGGAACACCTCGTCTCCTGTGAACTGAAAAGCAGCGAGCGTGTTGCGGATCTGGGTATTGTTAAGCGACGGATAATCATCGGATATCTCATCGAAGATCGTCTTGTTGTCGTGGAGTACGTGGTGCTCCTGGTCATAGTATCCGATCTGAACTTTTGCTCCCAGGGTAAAGGATCCGGCGTCTGCCTTCTGCACCTGATTGAGGATCTTAAGGAGCGTGGTCTTTCCGGTGCCGTTATCGCCAATGATCGCGACATGTTCCCCTCGTTTGATCTCAAAGCTGACATCCTGAAAGAGGACCTGGCTGTCAAACTGTTTGGAGAGCCCTTCCACAGAGAGGACGTCATTCCCGCTGATGCAGGACGGCTCCAGAGTAAAGTGCATCTCCCTGGGTTCGTCCATGGGCTTTTCAACAGGGGTCATCTTTTCCAGCATTTTTTCGCGGCTCTCCGCACGGCGGATGGATTTTTCCCGGTTAAAGGAGCGGAGCTTTTCAATGACTGCCTGCTGGTGGCGGATCTCCCTTTGCTGGTTTAAGTATTCCTTGAGCCGGGCGTCGCGGATCTGCTGCTTTTTCTCGGAATAAGCCTGGTAATTGCCCAGGTACATCCGAAGTTCCCCGTTTTCGATCTCAACGACCTTTGTTACGACCCGGTTCAGGAAGAAACGGTCGTGGGACACGATAAATACCGCGCCCGGATAATTGATGAGAAAGGTCTCAAGCCAGGAGATGGAATTCAAGTCCAGATGGTTGGTAGGCTCGTCCAGGAGCAGGATATCCGGGCTCGTCAGGAGCAGTTTCCCGAGAGCGACCCGTGTTTTCTGTCCCCCGGAGAGGGTGTCTGTCTTTTTGGAGAATTCCTCTTCTGTAAATCCGAGTCCTTTCAATACGCCTGTGATCTCACTCTCACAGGCGTATCCGTTCCGCGATTCAAATTCTGACTGAAGGCGGTTGTATGTTTCCAGCCTGCTTTCCAGGACGTCCCCGGACAGGCTTTTTAATTCCCGTTCAATGGCGCGGAGGCGCTGCTCCATCTCCAGGATGTCCGCTTTGGCGCTGCGGAGCTCCTCGTATATCGTCCCGTGGGGGATGAGATCCTGATGCTGGGCGAGATAGCCGATCGTCTTTCCCTTAGCCAGGGTGATGTCCCCGCCGTCCGTCGGCTCTTCGTTCATGATCATTTTTAATATTGTAGATTTCCCGGCTCCGTTCACACCTACCAGAGCGGCTTTTTCTCTCTCCTCGATGTGGAAAGAACCGTTCTGTACGATGATGCGGTCGCCGAAAGATTTGCTGATATTATGGCATGCGAGTATCATGTCGGTACTCCTCCTCTCAGATAACCATTATAACGGAATCCGGGTAAAATACAAGAAAATAAACAGTAACAGCTGCAATTAGCACGCCAGTGCGGTTTTCCGAATGGCGCGGCTGGACCGTTATAATAAACAGTGGCTCGGAAAAAGTAAAAATTGACATAATATTAACTATTTTATATAATAAACCATAGCGAAAAAAAGCGGGCGGCACTATGTTTTCAGAAGCCGGCCGATGGAAGGTGATAGAATTGGAACACAGAAAAATATCCAGAGCAGTGATCTCAAGGCTGCCGCGGTACTACCGTTATCTGGGAGATCTTCTGGAAGCGGGCGTGGAGAGGATCTCCTCGAATGACCTGAGCAAGAAGATGCATGTGACAGCGTCCCAGATCCGGCAGGATCTGAATAATTTCGGCGGATTCGGACAGCAGGGATACGGGTACAATGTAAAATATCTGTATACAGAGATCGGAAAGATCCTGGGGCTGGATAAGACGCATAATTTCATTATCATCGGCGCGGGAAATCTCGGACAGGCGCTGGCAAATTACGCATCTTTCGAGAGGAGCGGATTTGTGCTGAAGAGTCTGTTTGATGTGAATCCCCGTCTGGAAGGGATGACCATCCGGGGAATCCGGGTGAGGATGATGGATGAGCTGGTGGATTTTCTCCAGAATAATGAGATTGAGATCGCGGCGCTTACGATCCCGAAATCAAAGGCAGTGGAAGTGGCGGATATCCTGATCGCAAACGGGATCAAGGCAATCTGGAATTTCGCCCACACAGACCTGACGCTTCCGAAGGATGTGATCGTGGAGAGCGTGCATCTCTCGGACAGTCTGATGAAGCTGTCCTACAATATCAGCCAGCGTGAGTCAGGAAGAAAAAAATAAAGATCGACGACACAGCCCCGCAGCCAGCTGCGGGGTATGTTTCATAATGAGGGCAGTATAATAACTGCGAAACAATGTACCGGGATATGAGTCCAGAAAGGAAGGTAGAGAAGATGAGGTATCTGCCGGACGGTGTCCAGATGAAAGCTGCTGACACATATACGATAAAGGAACTGGGAGTGCCATCCCTTGTGCTGATGGAGCGGGCGGCGCTCAAAGTTGTGGAAGCGATGCATGAGAGAAAGATCGATACTTCCCGGACGCTCGTGGTTTGTGGGAGCGGAAATAACGGAGGGGACGGGTTTGCCGTGGCGCGTCTCCTGGAAGAGGAGGGGATGCATGCGGAGATACTGTTCGCGGGGAAAGAATCCTCCCTGAGCGGGGAGTGCGCTCTCCAGAAAAAGATCGCGGAGCGCATGGGCATCCGGGTATTCACTGAAATCCCGCAGGAAGAATATACTGTTATAATAGATGCAGTGTTTGGCGTGGGACTAAGCAGGGAGATCACAGGGAGATACTGTGGCATCATCCGCTGGATGAACAGCCGGGATTGCTGTAAGGTGGCAGTGGATATCCCGTCCGGAGTATGCGCCCGGACAGGTCAGATCCTGGGGACGGCGTTCCGCGCGGACCTGACAGTCTCTATGGCATGCGTGAAAGCGGGATGCGAATTATTCCCCGGGAAAACGTATGCAGGTGAGACGGTGGCTGCCCCCATCGGGATCAGCACGGATTTTTTCCGCGGAGATCCGGGAGTATGCTTTACTTACGACAGGGAGGATATCCCGGCCCTGCTCCCGCCGCGGAAGGCGGATTCCCATAAGGGCAGCTACGGCAGAGTCCTCATGGTCACGGGGAGCCGGGGGATGGCGGGAGCCTGTTATCTGTCCGCAAGGGCGGCTTATGCTGTGGGAGCCGGACTGGTGCAGGTCTATACAGCCGAGGAAAACCGGGCTGTGATCCAGCAGCTCCTCCCGGAAGCGATCGTATCGTGTTACAACGGGTATGACCCGGAGCAGCTTTCCGGCCTGCTGAAATGGGCGGATACTGTGTGCATCGGATGCGGGCTGGGCACGGGCGATGTCTCTGAAAAAATACTCCTCCATACGCTGAGAGAAGCGGATGCCCCGTGTATCGTTGACGCGGACGGCCTGAATCTCTTAAGCAGGCACATGGACGTATTGAGAGGAAGCAGGATCCCCCTTATTTTGACGCCCCATATGAAAGAAATGTCCCGGCTGACAGGGCGGGACATCGCAGAGCTGGCGGCGGACCGGCTGGAGACCGTCCGGGAGTTCACAGAGGAATACCCGGCTGTGTGCGTGCTCAAAGACAGCCGGACCGCAGTGGCGCAGAAGGGGAAGCCGCCATTCCTGAACCTTGCGGGCAACAGTGCCATGGCAAAGGCTGGGTCAGGGGATGTGCTCGCAGGGGTGATCACAGGGCTCTCCGCCCAGGGGATGGACGCGTTCGGCAGCGCGTGCCTGGGAGTATTCCTCCATGCATGCGGGGGAGATGAAGCGCGGGGCGCAAAAGGGGCATACAGTGTGCTCGCGGGAGACCTTATCGCAGGGATAGAAAATGTATTGCGCAAACAGGACAGAGGAGAAGAATAGACAATGAAGCAGCATAACAGGGTATATGCAAAGATCGATCTTGACGCGATCTTATATAATATGGAACAGATGAAAAAGAGGATCGGAGGGGACGCCCGCCTGATCGCGGTCGTGAAGACAGACGGATACGGACACGGAGCTGTGCCCATTGCCCGGATGTTTGAAAAAGTACCGTATATATGGGGCTATGCGGTGGCATGCCTTGATGAAGGGATCCAGCTGAGGAAGTCCGGCGCGGAGAAACCGATCCTTGTGCTCGGGTGTGTGTTCCCTGATGAATATGAAGACATGATCCGGTATGATATCCGCGCAGCGGTCTATACGGAAGAGATGGCCCGCGGGATGTCAGAAGAGGCGGTCAGGCAGGGCAAGACTGCATATTTCCACATCAAGATCGACACAGGGATGGGAAGGATCGGATTTCCTGTAAATGTGGAGAGCGCAGACGCAGTGGAGAGGATCAGCCATCTTCCCAATGTATGCCTGGAAGGGATGTTTACCCATTTTTCCAAAGCAGATGAAAGAGATAAGACCTATACGTTGAAGCAGCACGGGAAATTCATATGGATGAAAGAACAGATGGAGAGACGAAATGTCAGGATCCGCTACTATGACTGTGACAACAGCGCGGGGATCATCGATTTCCCTGATATGAAGCATGACCTGGCAAGGGCGGGGATCTCTACTTATGGGATGTATCCCTCTGATGAGGTGGATAAAGAGGCAGTAGACTTAAAGCCCGCGCTTTCCCTTATCAGCCATGTGACTTATGTAAAGGACGTTGAGCCGGGGACTGCGATCAGTTACGGCGGGACTTTTGTGGCGGAAAAGAAGATGAGGGTCGCTACGATCCCGGTAGGGTACGGAGACGGGTACCCCCGGTCGCTGTCGAATAAGGGCTCCGTCCTCATCCACGGGAAGCGGGCGGGGATCCTGGGAAGAGTGTGCATGGACCAGTTCATGGTGGATGTGACAGAAATCCCGGAGACGAAGTTCATGGACCAGGCAGTCCTTATCGGAGAGGACGGGGATGACAGGATCACAGTCGAAGAGCTCGCAGAATTGAGCGGACGGTTTAATTATGAGTTCGTCTGCTGCCTGGGCAAGAGGATCCCGCGCGTGTATGTGAAGGACGGCAGGATCACGGAGGCCTGAGAGCCGGGCCGGACACGCAGGGGGGACAAAGACCGATATATCCGCAGGAATACATCCGATGAAACGGGGAATACTGAAGTATGCGGCATGCAGGACCATACGTGCATGCAGGAGCGTATAAGTATGTGGATCGGAGTGTGAAATGGATTGATGATCAGACGCGGAGATATCTATTATGCCGATTTAAGCCCCGTAGTGGGATCAGAGCAGGGCGGGATACGCCCGGTCCTGGTCATCCAGAATAATGTGGGAAACAGACACAGCCCGACTGTGATCTGTGCGGCGATCACTTCAAAGATGAATAAGGCGAAGCTGCCGACCCATATTGAGATCAGTACGAGGGATTACAAGATCGTGAAGAATTCGGTGATCCTTCTGGAACAGATACGGACCATTGACAAACAGCGGCTCAAAGAGTATGTGTGCCATATTGACGGCGGGATGATGAGGAAGGTGGACCAGGCGATCAGGATCAGCCTGGAGCTTCCTACATAGCCGTATGCCGGCTGCAGCTGTACGCTGTATGTACGGTCCTGCCCTGTATCCCTGTTATACAAGATCTGCTTTGCAGAGCTTTACAGATCTGTTTTACAGCGGATGCCTGCTTTACAGAAGGCAAAAAGAGTGATAAAATTGTAAGGCAAAATGTGAGAAAAGTACAGAGAGAAGAGGAGAATCCATAATATGTCAGGACATTCAAAATTTGCCAATATCAAACATAAGAAAGAGAAAAACGATGCGGCAAAGGGAAAGATATTTACAAAGATCGGGCGTGAGCTCGCAGTCGCGGTAAAAGAGGGCGGCGGCGCTGACCCGGCGAACAACAGCAGGCTCCGCGACGTGATCGCCAAGGCGAAATCCAATAATATGCCGAACGACACGATCGAGAGAAATATCAAAAAAGCAGCAGGAGAAGGCTCCGCTGACAATTACGAACACATTACATATGAGGGATACGGACCGAACGGTACGGCGATCATCGTAAAAACACTGACAGATAATAAGAACAGGACGGCTTCCAACGTAAGGAATGCATTTACAAAGGGAAGCGGAAACGTAGGTACGCCGGGATGCGTGTCCTTTATGTTTGACGAGAAGGGTCAGATCTTTGTCGCAAAAGAAGACTGCGATATGGATGCGGATGAGCTGATGATGCTGGCGCTGGACGCGGGAGCTGAGGACTTTGTGGAGGATGAAGAGAGCTACGAGATCCTGACAGACCCGGCATCGTTCAGTGATGTCAGGCTGAAGATGGAAGAGGCTGGGATCGTGATGGCAGAGGCAGAGGTGACCATGATCCCTCAGACTTATGTAGAACTGACGGATGAGGAGGATATCAAGAATATCCAGAAAACACTGGATCTGCTGGAAGAGGATGACGATGTCCAGGATGTTTATCACAACTGGAACGAGTAGACGGATGCAGGAAGGAGACGCAAGATGAGCGATTACAGAATAGAGACAAAATGCATACAGTCAGGTTATGAGCCGGGGAACGGAGATCCCAGGATCGTGCCTATTTATCAGAGCACCACGTTCCGCTATACGAGCAGCGAACAGATGGGAAGGCTGTTTGACCTGGAGGAATCAGGGTATTTTTACACCCGTCTCCAGAATCCGACCAATGATGCAGTGGCGGCAAAGATCTGCGACCTGGAAGGCGGTGTGGCTGCGATGCTTACTTCTTCCGGCCAGGCGGCGAACTTTTATGCGGTCATGAACATCGCACAGTCAGGAGACCATATTGTATGCGCGTCCGCGCTTTACGGAGGTACATATAACCTTTATGCACATACGATCCGCAAGATGGGAGTAGAGGCTACTTTTGTTGACCCGGACTGCACGGAAGAGGAACTGGAAGCGGCATTCCGCGACAATACAAAAGCAGTGTTCGGCGAGTCGATCGCGAACCCGGCCCTTGTTGTCCTTGATTTTGAAAAGTTTGCCGCTGCGGCGCACAGACACGGCGTTCCCTTTATCGTGGACAATACGTTTGCAACTCCGGTCAACTGCCGTCCGTTCGAGTGGGGAGCGGATATCGTCACACACTCCACGACGAAATACATGGACGGACATGCAGCCTGCGTAGGCGGCGCGATCGTGGACAGCGGAAACTTTGACTGGATGGCGCATGCAGATAAATTCCCGGGACTGACAAAGCCGGATGAGACATATCACGGCATTGTCTATGCCGAAAAATTCGGAAAAGGCGCATATATCACAAAGGCGACTGCACAGCTCATGAGAGATCTGGGCTCGATCCAGTCCCCGCAGAATGCATTCCTTCTGAATATCGGACTTGAGACCCTCCATCTGAGAGTGCCGAGACACTGTGAGAACGCTGTGAAGGTGGCGCAGTATCTCAAGAACCACGAGAAGGTGGCATGGGTGAACTGCCCGTCCCTTCCGGGAGATAAATATTATGACCTGGCGCAGAAATACATGCCGAACGGGACGTGCGGGGTCATTACCTTCGGTCTCAAAGGCGGAAGAGAAGCTGCTGTAGAGATGATGGATAAGCTGAAACTGGTCGCGATCGTTACACATGTGGCGGATGCGAGAAGCTGTGTCCTCCATCCGGCAAGCCATACACACCGCCAGATGAACGATCAGGAGCTGGTCGAGGCCGGCGTGCAGCCGGATCTGATCCGGTTCAGCGTAGGGATCGAAAATGCGGAAGACATCATAGCAGATGTGGAGCAGGCCTTGAGGTAAAATCTGTATTTGTCGGGGAGACTGTGATCGAGTAAACCGGACGAAAACAGCGAAGCGCAGGTGTCGAGGACGTATTCAGCGCGGGGATATGGCTGGCATCGGCTCCGCTCCATGAGGCAGGAAAAACTAC
>DWUV01000015.1 GCA_019120595.1 Candidatus Mediterraneibacter tabaqchaliae
TTATAAATGCCTGCGATGTGAAATTCTTCCGGCTCAAGCACCTGTCTCTCCAGTGTCACTCCTGCCAGCCCCTGTGAGTAACGCGCCAGGCTGAACTCTGCCGTATCGCCCGCAGACAGCCCTGTTTTTTCCGCAAATGTCTCACTCAAGATACAGTCAGAACCGCTTTTCAGAAATCCTTCCCACTTTTCTCCGGTTTTATCTTGTCCGCTCTCCCATGTAATATCTTTCTCCGACAGTCCCTGGACGCACTCTGTCCTGTTGATCCCCAGCAGGGATACCGTATCCGGCGCTTCACCGCCCTTAGCCGATGAGCTGCCAGCCTGTGTTTCGCCATCGGGCAGATCCGTCCCACCGGACAGATCCATCCCGCCGGACAGATTCCTCCCATCAGACAGATTCCCCATCAGCTCGGCACTTTCCGCGATATCGCCGATCCGTTCTGATCTGTACAGATCTTCCAGCACCTGATGGGAGATAAATAATCCATGGTCTGACTCGCCGCACACGTTCCAGATTTGCCCTGTGATCTCATAAGATTCCGGCGCGTTTTCCAGTATCTGCTCTGTGCTCCGGATATTTCCCAGATAAAATGACAGCACTGTGACCGCCAGCGCACTGAGTACAAGGTTCAGCAATGTCCTGTTTCTGTGCCTGCGTATGTTGGTCGCCAGGATATGGATCCCCCGGAGCATCCTTCGCCTCTTAGCCGGGATTTTCATGTCCCTGCCGCCCGGGACCTTCTCTTTCCGCTCACAGATAACGCGTACCGCCGGATCCTCTTTGTTTCCTTTTTTCTTTTCCAGCAGCCTGACAGCG
Organism: Candidatus Mediterraneibacter tabaqchaliae; assembly: GCA_019120595.1. Taxonomy (GTDB): domain Bacteria; phylum Bacillota; class Clostridia; order Lachnospirales; family Lachnospiraceae; genus Mediterraneibacter; species Mediterraneibacter tabaqchaliae. Next base: position 820 of record DWUV01000015.1, read on the forward strand.
GTGTATGTGTGGTCCCCAAGCCTGAATTCCGGATATTTCCCTCTTTTTTCCATATGAAACCGGAGCCCCCGCTCTGCGGCATATTCACGGATCGCCTTTTCAAGCATCGGCGGAGTGTTTACCGGGAAGTCTGCATAAAAAGAAAATTTACGTTCTTCTTCGTCCTGGACTATCTGCTTATAGTCGTCCACAAACCGGGCGAAAACGCCGCCGCTGCGCTCCATGTCCTCCATGCGCCTCAGATAGGTGTCTACATCCAGGTCCTCGCCTTTTTCCCTGCCTATACTGGCGCAGACATCGATCGCCGCCTGGAGCTGTTTCTGATGGGTCTGCAGATTTTCTCTCTGGTGTTTTACAGAAGACTTTAAAGAAACATTTCCGTTTATTATATCATCTATATCTTTCAGAGACATATCGAGCATCCTGAGCATCTTGATCAGTTTCAGTCTCCTGACATCTTCTTCTGAATAATCCCGGTAGGCATTCCCGTCTTCCCTCGCCGGCTCGAGAAGCCCCATCCGTTCATAATAACGGATGTTCTGCCGGGACATCCCTGTCAGCTCTTCTACTTGCTTTGTATTCAAGCCTGCACCTCCCTTACATTTGTATTACCTGGCATGCGCATCACGGAAAGAAACTATAATATTTCTTCTTACTTCCAGGCGGGGCAACACCCTGTCTGAGTATGGGGATATCTTAAGGTATATAACTGGTATACAGTCAAGTGTTTTTCGGGTTTTCCAGAAAAAATCACAATCAGTTCAGCCATCAGGCTGCTCTTCCCGCCGTCCGGCTCATGCCATGCAGCTCGATTCCGCTTTGCTCCATCTCGCTCACGGGCTGCGCTTCCCGCCGTCCGGCTCATGCCATGCAGCTCGATTCCGCTTTGCTCCATCTCGCTCACGGGCTGCGCCCTATGCAAAAAAAGAAAACAGCCCTCACTCGTGCAAGCACGGTGATTGCTGTTTTCTCTTTTTGCGCATGGCTTGAGCCTAGCCTGCAAATTTGCTCCAGTATCCTTGTATGAAGAGGAATATGACGATGAGCGGGACTATGAATGTTACGTATAGTCTTACCCATTTTGGAAATTTCGGGCCTTCTCCGGAGTTGGCTTCGGCGAGGAAATTTTTCCAGCCCCAGCCGTAGCGGGTTGTACAGAAGAGCACGTATACGAGGCTTCCTAGCGGCAGAAGGTTATTGCTTACGATGAAGTCCTCCAGGTCGAGGATCGCTGTTCCTTCTCCGAACGGTGCGAACCCGCTCAGGACATTGTATCCGAGCACACACGGCATGGACAGAAGGATGATCGCCACAAGGTTGATCGCCACTGCCTTTCTCCTTGAGCACCCTGTCAGATCCATGGCAAATGCAATGATATTCTCAAACACAGCGATGATCGTTGACGCTGAGGCAAAGAACATACAGAGGAAAAAGATCGCGCCCCAGAGTCTTCCGCCTGCCATGGAATTAAAAATATTCGGCAGAGTGATAAAGATCAGGTTCGGACCGCTGTCCGGGTTTACCCCAAAAGCAAAACTTGCCGGGAAAATGATCAGGCCTGAGATCAGCGCAACACTCGTGTCAAGGACAGTGATCGCGACAGCTTCCCCTGCCAGTCTCCTCTTCTTATCGATATAGCTCCCGAAGATTGCCATAGCTCCGATCCCAAGACTTAGCGTAAAGAAAGACTGGTTCATAGCAGCGGATATGACTTCGAGGATCCCTGCCTCTTTCATCTTCCCGAAATCCGGCAGGAGGTAAAACTCCAGACCTGCGCCTGCTCCCGGGAGCAGGATGGAACGGACTGCAAGTACGATCAGCAGTACAAGCAGGAGCACCATCATTACTTTTGTGATCCCCTCTACACCTTTCTGGAGTCCGAGGTTAACGATTCCGAAACACAGGACCACAACGATCACCATAAATACAGTCATAAGGACCGGCTGTCCCATCAGGCTGCCAAATTCCCCCTCGATCTGGGCAGCATCCATTCCCTCAAAACTGCCTGCTGCCATCTTGCCCAGATAGATCAAAAGCCATCCTCCGATCGTTGTATAAAACATCATCAGAAGATAATTTCCGGCTATCCCAAACCATTTGTACCAATGCCATTTTGTCCCCAGCGGCTCCAGCTTGTCAAAAGCTCGGGCAATACTGCATCCCGCGCCGCGTCCCACAGAAAACTCCATGACCATGATCGGGAGCCCCAGCATGACCAGGCAGACCAGATAGATCAGCACAAAAGCCGCCCCGCCATACTGCCCGGTAATATACGGGAAACGCCACACATTTCCCAAACCAATGGCACAGCCTGCCGAGATCAGGATAAATCCCAGTCGGCTGCCGAATTTTTCTCTCTTCATTTCACTTTCCTCTCTTTTTTCTGAATATTCTCCCCAATGGGGTCAGACCCCTCTTAAAAGGGGTCTGACCCCTTGCATTTTTTATTATCTCATTTCACTTCCACTAATTCGTACTCTCTGCTCCCCAGCCCGATCTTTTCTGCATGTGCGAGACATGTCTCCCACTCGCTCTCCGGCGTTGTATTCGTAAAATGGTCGTGGTGGTCGCAGAATCCTTCTTCATGCATATGCTCGTCCAGGATGCTTCCCCGCACCGGCTGCTGTGCATTGCACGCATCCGCGCATGCCTGGTCCAGCGCGACCGGGTCAAAGCTCGCGAACATCCCGATATCGGGCAGGATGGGCACATCATTCTCCGGATGGCAGTCGCAGTAAGGCGACACATCGATGACCAGATTTATATGGAAAGCAGAGCGGCCGTCCACGACTGCTTTCGTATACTCTGCCATCTTCATATTCAGGTCTTTCACCGCTGATGGATTTTCATTATAAATTGCGTCAAAGTTACATGCCCCGAGGCATCGTCCGCAGCCGACACATTTGGCATGGTCGATATAAGCCTTGTTCTCCGGGAATGAGATCGCGCCGTGGGCGCAGTTTTTTGAACAGACGCGGCATCCCACGCACACCGACTGGTCCACGGACGGCTTCCCGCTGTTGTGCTGCTCCATCTTTCCCGCGCGGCTCCCGCAGCCCATCCCGATATTTTTAAAGCAGCCGCCGAACCCGGTCAGCTCATGCCCCTTAAAATGGCTCAGGCTGATGAATACATCCGCATCCATGACAGCGCGCCCGATCTTCGCCTCTTTTACCAGCTCCCCGCCTTTTACCGGCACGCTCACATCGTCCGTGCCCTTCAGGCCGTCCCCGATGATGATATGGCATCCTGTGGAAAGAAGGTTGAACCCGTTTTCATAAGCAGTGCTCAGATGCTCCAGAGCGTCCTTTCTCCTGCCCACATACAGCGTATTGCAGTCTGTCAGGAACGGGCGCCCGCCCAGCTCTTTTACTACATCAGCCACAGCCTTCGCATAGTTCGGGCGAAGGAAGGACAGGTTGCCCGGCTCGCCGAAATGGATCTTGATGGCTGTCATCTTTTTGTTAAGATCGATCTCTCCGATGCCTGCTTTTTTGATGAGTTTTTTCAGCTTGTCCGGCAGGTTCGTGCCTGGGAGAGCCCTCATGTCTGTAAAATAAACTTTTGATCTCATAAGTCTTTCTGCCTCCAATCTTATTTTGACACCCGGAATGTGGTAGCTGTCACAGCCGCCGCAAGATTGCCCAGCTCATCTCTGACGTCGATCTTATAATACCCGGTCGTCCTGCCGTTTTTGATACAGACCGCCTCCGCAGTCAGCTTGTCCCCTTTTGCCGCTGTCAAATACGCGATCTCCGAATTAAGGGAAACGCTTCCCATCTCCTGCCAGTTGCTCGCCACAGCCAGGGCGAAATCCGCCAGTGTAAAATAGACGCCTCCCATGACCGCGCCCATTGCGTTTCTGTGCCTGTCTTCAATTTTCAGGCTGCACTTTGCATAATGGTCGTCCACTTCTTCGATCACAGCTCCATTCTCTGTGGCAAAACGGTCTTTTATAAATGTCCGGACTGTTTGTTCTGATGGTTTCATCCTATCTGCCTCCTAACACTAATACAGCACCGGACTTCCCGGCGCTGATATATCTTAAACAGTATAACATAAAATATGCCTGTTCTGCCAGTCTTCTGTGATCTTCTTCTCCTCCTTTTTTACACAGCTCTTTTTTACACAAACGGACCAGCTCTTTTTTACACAAACGGACCGGTCATGTCTGCTCATACCTCCGCACAAACCTCACCTTGGTCCCGTCATTCACCCGTTCCAGATTTCCATCCCTGCCGGATGCGTACCTCTTCGTTTTGATCCTTTCATCATATTCCCCTGCCAGCATGATCTCTTTTTTCCGGTCCCGGCTGCTCTTCTTCCAGCCTTTGCGCACCAGGCTCCCGAACCGCATTTTCCAGGAACTGCTCCCGAGTGCTCCGAAGAGGACTTCCTTTTTCACTTCATCCGGTATCCTGCGGCACGGCACCCTCAGGAGCAGCCCGGACAAGACCTCCCCGCACGCGCCGGCTTTTACCATTTCCATGATTTTTTTCTGTTCTGATGCCTGGTATTCCATCCCTTTACCTCCGCATTTCCATTTTTCCTGTCCTCAGATAATATCAGGACGATCTCAGCTCAGGATTTTCCAGAATTCACTGAAATCATATTTGTACACCCTGTAAATGTAATTCTTAGCCAGTTCCATCCTGTATTCCCTGATCAGGCTCCCGTCAGAGCTGTATTCCCCGAAGGCTCCCGCCATCCCGGAATCCACGATGATGGTTTCCCCATACTCCTGGGCGCTGCTCACATACGCTGAAAACGGCACCTCAAAAGACTGTACGAGCCTGTAATCTCCCGCATTTTCATCCACAAGATATTTATAGTAATAGGATGTCTCCCCGTCCTTCACGGAAGTTTCAATCCCGTCAATGGCTGTCCAGTCATACGTCCTGGACTCACTGGTCCCGAAATTATTATTAAACATATACAGGTAATACTGGCCGTCCGGCAGGCTGTCATCCTCAGCATACGTCACCGAATGCTGTCCTCCTGTGTCCGCGAACGTCCCGCCTTCCTCATTCTTTTTCAGCAAAAGCTCTTCATATCCTGTTCCTTCCCAAAAGCCGCTCTCCCCGATCATATATTCAATCTCCGGATCTGAAAAAGCCCCGGATATCTTAATAATAGCAGAAGTCTCCCTGGAGCTGAGCAGCAGCGTCTCCTCCCCCAGATACTGCAGGGTGTTGATGTGGATCCAGTCCAGTTCTTCACTGTCCGCATCCACATATTCCTCCATATAATCCGGGAACATCTCTCTGAGATCCAGCACTCCTGTGATCTCTCCGCTCTGCGTATCCACACGGATCACCCGGTCTTCTACCGTATTGCTCCGCGTATCTGTCGCCAGGACCAGGAGACTGCCTTCCGCGTCAAATCCGTAATCATGATGCAGTTCGTAATCTCCAAGGTCATAGACCTTCTCCACCATGCCGAGACTGTCCACCGCAGCGATCTTCGACTCTGAGATACTGTAGTACATCAGCCCGTCCCGAAAGAGAAGCCTGTGGCTGCGGTACCCGATCAGCGGGACCTCACCGCGGAGGATTCCCGCATTGTCATAGTAATACATATAGTCTGTGTCATCGCTGTCATTCCCGAGTATCACATACAGACCGTCCCCGGCGTCAGTCCCATTACCTGGAATTCATGCCGGGTGCCTGCGGTTTCCTCAGAAACCGGCTTTGCTGAAAAATCCGGGATTTCCTCATCATCCGCTGAGATACAATAAGATACATCCGAATACTCCAATGACCTTCCCTTTCATTCCCCAGCTGCATCTCTTACTTATTTTTCCCTTGCGGCGCATCTTTCCTTTACTCCTTTTCTCCTTTACTGCTGCCTTCCGACCGGCAGATCAAATCCGACAGGATTAGTTTATATAACTATTTTGTTGAAGAAGTGGAAAAAATCTGAACTTTTTTTGTTTATTATGTGAAAATCCGGGGACATGCAGTTTTGTCTCAAGAAATGCTCTTTAAGATTTTCTTTAAAATGATGTTCAAATGAAATAAAAAACAGTTGAAATTTCCCCGAAAACGAGATATAATAAGCAAGGTTCGTCAGAAATGACATCCATAAGCCGGAATAGCTCAGTCGGTAGAGCACTTCACTCGTAATGAAGGGGTCGTCAGTTCAAGTCTGATTTCCGGCTTTTTTATTTTTTAAAGCGCAGTCCATTTTCATGGATCTGCGCTTTTTAACTTTGCCGTTCTCTTCTTTTGTTTCTCTTTTCTGCGCACCGGTCATACCGGATCCTGTCACTTTCCTTCTTCCCGCACATGCACTGTGAGCTGATTATAAGGGATATCGATGCCTTCCGCGTCAAAAGTCAGCTTGATCTCTTCCATCAGCCTCCATCTTGTCGCCCAGTATTCCTCTGTCTTCACCCACGCTCTCAGTCCGATCATTACCGCGCTGTCTCCGAGCGAATCCACGAATACCCGGATCTCTTCATCCTGTATGATACTCTCGTCATGCAGGAGCATATCCTCGACCAGGGATTTTGCTTTCTTAAGATCCGCGTCATAAGAAATCCCCACCTTCAGGTCCAGCTTCCGCTCCGGGCGGGCCGTCACATTTGTCAGGCTGTTATTGGTCAGGATACTGTTCGGCACGACCACGGTCTGATTGTCCACTGTTGCAAGCTTTGTATAAAATATCTGGATTTCCTTTACCGTCCCTTCGATCCCTTCCTGGGTAACAACGATATAATCTCCCACTGCGAAAGGCTTCAGCAGGAGGATCAGCACTCCGCCCGCGAAATTGGACAGGCTCCCCTGCACGGCCAGGCCGATCGCGACGCCGGCGGATGCGATCAGCGCTGCCACAGACGAAGACTCGACACCGAATTTTGTGGCTATGATAAACAGAAGAAGGGCATACAGGCCGAATTTCAGCATGGAGTCCACGAACTGCCTTACCCCGGCGTCTGCGTTCGTCCGCTCAAAGGATCTCCGTACAACCTTCCGGATCCATTTGATGATCTTGCTTCCTACAAAGAACAGGACAAGGGCCAGCAGCACCCGGACGCCAAACGCCACAAGATCCGGGATATGGTCTTCAAAAAACTGCACGAACTGATTGACCTCCCGGGTTGCCTCAGTTGTCACCTCCTGCACAGATTCCTGGACATCTGACGGCAGAGAATTGTCTGTCACATCAGCAGCCCCCGCCGCAGCCGCGCGAAACAGCCTGCCCGCGCCGGGAGCAGAAAGCAGCTCCCTCACTGCTGATATTAAGTACCCTGATATCATTTTGATCCTCCTCCCGTTGTCTGTTTTAAAGCAAGGAATGCACACAGGTTCCCGCGCTGATCCCCCGCCGCGCGGTGGGAATACAGGATATCACTGTTGCAGTGAGTACATACATTCGTCACCGCGATATGTTCTTCGGAAATCCCGGCTTCCCTGAAGATGCATTCATTCGCCTTCCAGAGATCAAGCTGGTATTTCCCGTCCGGCTTTCTGTAAAAGAGCTGGTCCCAGAGCGGTTCCGCAAAAGCTTCTTTTACCCTCTCGATCACATCCCCGCTCACCTCATAGCAGTCCATGCACACAGAAGGTCCCACTGCCGCCAGGATATCCCCGGGATCTGACCCGAACCTTTCTGCCATAAGCTCAACGGTCTTCTTCCCGATCTTTCCCACCGTTCCCCGCCAGCCGGAATGGCTCAGGCCGATCGCCTTTTTCACAGGATCTACAAAATACAGAGGCACACAGTCCGCATACGAAGTCACAAGGCAGATCCCAGGCACATCCGTGACCAGCCCGTCCACATCCGTGTAATCCCTCTCCCTGACAATGCCTTTTCCCCTGTCATCCTCTGTGACCACCCGCACATTTGTAGTGTGGGTCTGCCGGGAGAGTACCATGTCCTCACAGCGCACGCCTATGGCTTCTCCGATCCGCCGGAAATTCTCCCTGACAGCCTCTTCCCTGTCCCCGCGGTCAAAGCTTAAGTTCAGGGACGCATAACATCCCTCACTGACGCCGCCCAGCCGGGTGGAAAAGCCATGCCTTACGATGCCTGTCTTCTCAAACATCGGATATTTCAGGTATGGCGTCCCGCCGCACGCCTCGTCAAAAACATGCCTCTCATCTTTATACTTCAGCCCCAGTCCCATATCTTCACCCCGCAAATGCATTTTTAATATGTACCACTTCCGTTCCTTCTATCCCGACTACGTCAAACCTGCACGGTACATTCCCCATGTGATGCTCTGTCAGATAAAACATGGCGCATCGGAAGATCGTCCGCTGCTTGCCCGCGCCCACCGCCTCCAGAGGGCTGCCTTTCCTTCTGTCGGAGCGGTACTTGACCTCGCAGAACACCAGGTATTCCCCATCCTTCGCGATCAGGTCGATCTCCCCTGCCCTGCACCTGTAATTATACTCCAGGATCTCATACCCGAGCTGTTCCAGATAATACCCGGCCGCACGCTCATAATCCGTCCCGGTCTGTCTGGTACTCTTCCTCTGAGGCTCCTGAAATCTGTCTTCTCTTCTCTCTGCCATATCCTGTACCTCAGTCTGTCTGCATATCTCTGTCTTGTCCCTGCTTCTCTGTCTGCCGATGCATCATCAAACCAGAAAATTTTTTATAAAAGTCTGCCTGTGGATCGGTGTCGGACCCAAACGCCGGATCGCCTCGATATGCTCCTTTGACCCGTATCCTTTGTGCTGCGCGAACCCGTATCCCGGCAGGATCTCATCATACTGCACCATCAGCCTGTCCCTCGTCACTTTGGCGATAATGCTGGCAGCGGCGATAGACACGCTTTTGGCATCCCCCTTGATGATCGGCACCTGCGGGATACTGACGTCCGGAATGGTTACCGCATCATTCAGAAGGAGCTGAGGGGCGGCTCCGAGATTGCCGATGGCCTCCCGCATCGCCTCATAAGTCGCCTGAAGGATATTGATCTCATCGATCCTTGCAGGGGACGCCATGCCCACGCCCACAGCCTCAGCCTTTTCCATGATCTCATCATAGAGCAGTTCCCTCTTTGCAGGGGACAGTTTCTTCGAGTCATTCAGATAAAGGATCTCACAGTCATCCGGCAGGATGACCGCCCCCGCGACCACAGGGCCCGCCAGGGGCCCCCGCCCCGCCTCATCGATCCCGCAGATCAGGCTGTATGTACCTCCATGCTTATCACTGTACTTATGCTCAAAACTGCGCATCCCATCCAGGCGCATGCGCTCTTTTTCCAGAGCTTCTTCCTTCTTCCTGTATGCGCCGATCAGCTTCTGTACCCCGCTGCGCTCATCAGAGCCGTATATCTCGTATAGACTCTCCAACTGCGCGGCATCCGCCTGTTCAAACGCTTCTTTTATCTGTGAAATGCTTTTCTTATTCATGTTTGATCACTCCGAATCTATCAAGCGGCCAGATCCGGATCCAGGCGCGTCCAAGAAGCTCGTCCCTGTGGATCACTCCCACATTTGCGGAACGGCTGTCCTGGCTGTTGTTCCGGTTATCGCCGAGCACAAAGTACTCATCCGGCCCCAGTGTGACCGGCTCCGCCGCCAGGCCCGGATTATCCATCACCGCATTTCCGTAATGCTCATCGAGCAGAACACCGTTGATATATACATATCCGTCCGTGATCTGCACCGTCTCCCCCGGAAGCCCGATGATCCTCTTGATATAATATGTATCTTCCTCATACCGGTACGGGAAGACCACAATGTCATAGCGCTTCGGATCACGGAACCGGTATGATATTTTATCCACGATGAGATGGTCGCCGTCAGCGAGCGTTGTCTCCATGGATTCCCCGCTCACCTGGGTCCTCTGACCTACAAAGGTGACCACAACATACGATGCGGCAACAACGAGCACGATAAATAGGATCCAGCCAAAAAGTTCTCTGATTATACCTTTCATTTATGTCTTCCTTCCTGTTAAGTTTCCGGCCTTTCCAGAGTAATGCGTCCCAGCTTCCCGCCCCGGAAATCATCCAGCAGGATCGATGCGGCTTTTTCCGTATCCAGCTCGCTCCCGCGCACAAGGCAGTGCCTGCTCTCAGCGATATCCTTCAGGCACTCATAGGCATCCCCCGCTGCCGGGATGCCGTATTTTTCCTCCAGGACGCCCGGATAACCGGCGCTTAAGAATTTTATCAGCTCAGCAGCCAGCTCCTCTGTCTGGAGGATCTCATCCTTGATAGAACCGATAAATGCCAGCTTCAGCCCCACCTCCTGGTCCTCGAACTTCGGCCAGAGGATCCCAGGCGTATCCAGAAGCTCTACGTTTTTATTGAGCCGTATCCACTGTTTTCCCTTTGTGACACCCGGCTTGTTCCCAGTCTTGGCGCACGCTTTTCCCGCAAGGGAATTGATAAAAGTGGATTTTCCCACATTCGGGATCCCCACTACCATCGCGCGCACCGGTCTGTTTAAGATCCCTCTCTTGCGGTCTCTCTCTGTCTTTTCCCGGCATGCCTCCTGGATGACCGACTGGATCGACTTCATGCCGCCGCCCTTTTTCGAATTCACTTTCACCGCAGAATAGCCTTTCCCGCGGAAATACTCGATCCATTCATCACTGGCTGCCTCTTCCGCCAGATCCGCCTTGTTCAGAAGGATCAGGCGAGCCTTATTCTTTCCCAGCTCATCGATATCCGGATTCCTGCTGCTCAGCGGGATCCTGGCGTCTGTCAGCTCAATGACCAGGTCGATCAGCTTTATATTTTCCTGCATCATCCTACGGGCCTTTGTCATATGCCCGGGATACCATTGAAAATGCATATATCTACTCCATTCCGCCGTCCCGTCTGACGGCTCGCTTTTTCATGAAACAGGCTCTGATCCAGATTTGTCTCAGATCGTTCCCCTGTCCTCCGCCGGGGAGGCGATGTACCACGCCTTGCCGCGGATCTCTTCTTTCTTCACATTGCCCGTACCCGGATCTCTGCTGTCGCCGCCTGCGGTGCCATTGTCTCCCATCACAAAATATTCGTCATCTCCAAGTTCTACCGGATCCTCCGCCAGGCCGGCATACTCGATCACGGATACATGGATATCCTCGGACATCTCTTCCCCGTTGATCAGGATCTTCCCGTCCGTGATCTGCACCGTCTCCCCCGGCAGGCCGACGATCCTCTTCACAGAATCATGCCTGTCCCCGGCCTGGGAAAACGCCACGATATCCCCCCGCTGCGGTTCCTTAAAATGATAGACCGCCCGGTTGATCAGGATGACATCCCCATTCTTCAGCACAGGCGCCATAGAGTCCCCCGCAATGCTCACTCTCTGTCCAAAAGCTGCCACGAGCAGCACTGCCGCCATACAGACGATCAGGATCTCCACGATCCACAGGATGACCCCTTTTATCCCGATCCTGCCTGCCGGATCCTTCTCCTGCTCAAAATGCAGCCCTCTCTTTGTTTCCGTCTCAAACCGGAGCCCGCCGCGCGCGCTCCTCTTTCTCCCCGCCCCGGGCTTCTTTACTTTTTTCCCACGTTTTTTCCGGAAATCCAAACCCTGCATACTCCCTCCAGCTCAGCCCTTTATATTCAAAAAGGGACAATATACAGTTCTGTAATTGTCCCTCTCATGATCAACTATTTTACTAATTCTTTTACCTTCGCAGCTTTTCCCACGCGTTTTCTTAAGTAGTTCAGTTTTGCCCTTCTTACCTTACCTCTGCGGACAACCTCGATCTTCTCAACGTGCGGAGAGTGGAGCGGCCATGTCTTCTCAACGCCGATCCCGTTGGATGTCTTTCTCACTGTGAAAGTCTCTCTTGCGCCGCCTCCCTGTCTTTTCAGGACTGTTCCTTCAAAAACCTGGATCCTTTCGCGGTTACCCTCTTTGATCTTAGCGTATACCTTTACAGTATCGCCAACGTGGAATTCCGGCGCGTTCTCTTTTAACTGCTCAGCTTCGATCTTTTTGATGATCTCGTTCATTTTGTGTGACCTCCTTCATATTTGACGTTCTTAACACACTTTTGTGCCAGAGGACCATCGCTCTTCTTTTCACAACTGTTGTAGTTTACCATACTTCTTCGGGATTTTCAAGTGCTGATTTATATTTGATTTTATTTGCACCTTTCATCCGCATTCTGCAGCTCTTCCTCCAGCCACTTCCGTTCCTTCTCCGTCAGCTCGCATTTCTCAAACAGATCCGGCCGCCTCTCATACGTCCTCAGGATGGACTGCTCCCTGCGCCATTTTTCGATATTCGCATGATGCCCCGACAAAAGCACAGGCGGTACTTTCTTCCCGTGCCATTCCTCGGGTCTGGAATACTGCGGGTATTCCAGGAGATTATCCTGGAAAGACTCAAACTCCGCGGACACATCATTGTGGAGCACGCCGGGCACAAGCCGGGAAATGGCGTCCACCATGACCATGGCCGGGAGCTCGCCGCCTGTGAGCACATAATCCCCGATGGACACATAGTCTGTCACGATCTCTTCCAGCACACGCTCATCGATTCCCTCATAATGCCCGCACAGAAGGATCAGATCTTCCTCCTGCGCCAGTTCTTCCGCCATCTTCTGGTCAAACACATCCCCCTGGGGTGAGAGATAGACAACGCGGGGGCGTTTTTCCGGCGCGCTCTTTTCCGGCAGTTCTCCCTCTGCCGCACGCTCCCCGGCTCCGTACTGCCCGGACGCGATTTTATCCGCCACCGCTTTGTACGCCAGATAGACCGGCTCCGCCTGCATGAGCATCCCCGCGCCGCCGCCGTATGGATAATCGTCTACGCTCTGATGCTTGTTGAAAGCATAATCCCTGATATTGACCGCCTCGATGGAGAGCAGGCCTGCATTCACAGCTCTTCCGATGATGCTCGTATTCAGCCCGTCCATGACCATATCCGGGAACAGTGTAAGTATATGGAAATTCATATCCCTGGTCTCCTTTTCAAATACAGGATCATCCGATCAGCCCGTCCATCAGGCGGATCTTCATTTTCTTCTCTTCTACGTTTACGTCAAGGACACACTGGCGTATCGCAGGGATCAGGACCTCTCCGTGCTTATCCGACTCTACGATATATACCTCGTTAGCCCCTGTCTCCATCACATCTCTAACAACGCCGAAGTGCCCGTCCTCAGTAAAGACCTCCATGCCGATCAGATCCGCGATATAGTATTCGTCCTCACCGAGAGGAACAGCGTCTTCCCTCGGCACAAAAAGCCCTTTCCCTTTATATCTTTCGATATCATTTATATTATCAATGCCTTTAAACTTCACGATCGCGAACTGCTTGAAGAATCTTACCGACTGGACTTCCAGCTCAAGCCGCTCCCTTCCTGTGTCTAAAAGCACTTTTTTCAATTTTTTGAAGCGCATCGGGTCATCCGTCGTCGGGAAGACCTTTACCTCGCCCCTTATCCCGTGGGTTGACGAGATCACTCCCACCTGAAGAAACTGTTCCATCTCTCTGGTTCCTTTCTCCTCTGCCCTGCGGCAGTCATTTCCTCTCAGGAAAAAGAAAGGGGCAGCCGCTTCATGACTATGAAGACTGTCCCCCTTTTTCACATATCTGATACTATACGATATCGACAACGACTCTTTTATCTTCTTTTGCCGCCGCTGCCTTTACAACAGAACGGATCGCCTTTGCGATGCGCCCCTGCTTGCCGATCACTTTTCCCATGTCGCCCTCCGCCACATGGAGCTCCAGCACTGTAGTCTTCCCGTCCTGCTTCTCATTGACAGAGACTTCGTCCGGGTGGTCTACGAGCGCTTTTGCGATAACTTCAACTAATTCTTTCATTTGCGCACCTCCGCAAAGACATCTTATTTCTCGATACCTGCTGCCTTGAAGATCTTACCGACAACCTCTGTCGGCTGCGCGCCGTTGTTCAGCCATTTCTTAGCTGCTTCCTCATCTACTCTGATCGCGCTCGGATCACAGTTCGGATCGTATGTCCCGATCTCTTCGATGAATCTTCCGTCTCTCGGGGATCTTGAATCAGCTACCACGATTCTATAAAAAGGAGCTTTCTTCTGTCCCATTCTTCTTAATCTGATCTTTACTGCC
>DWUV01000157.1 GCA_019120595.1 Candidatus Mediterraneibacter tabaqchaliae
TGGGCTTCTCAAGCAGCACCTTTGTGGACGCGCCCGCGCCCGCGGCAAGGATGGTCTGCTTTTCTTCCATAATCAGTATATTGTATATTCCCGCTTTGTCAAGTTCCGCGTATCCCACATTCTCAAAATTCCCGGCAATATTCTTCTGGCGGTACAGGTAATACGGCTTGAGCCCCATCTTCTCCGCGCTCTTCGCCGCGGCGTCCACCATCTGGGAGATCTCGGAGTGGAGATCCATGGTCCGCCCTTCCTGGCCAAACTTCGCGGCCCGCTTGATGGCAAGGGAATGGACGGTCAGGCTGTCCGGCTGCATGGCCTCGATCCGGGACAGGGTGTCCTCCATATCCGCCGCATCCTCCCCCGGGAGCCCTGCGATCAGGTCCATGTTAATATTGTCAAATCCCATCCGCCGGGCCATTGCGTACGCTTCGCAGACGTCTTCCACGGTGTGTCTGCGCCCCACCAGGTCCAGCGTCTTCTGCTGCATGGTCTGGGGGTTGATGGAGATCCTTGTGACGGGGAATTCTCTCAGCACGGCGAGCTTTTCCTCTGTGATGCTGTCCGGCCGCCCAGCCTCCACGGTAAACTCCACGGTATGGCTCAGGTCGAAATTCTCCGTGATCTCCGTGAGCAGCCGCCTGAGCTGGTCCGGCTCCAGCGTGGTCGGCGTGCCTCCGCCGATGTACACGGTGTCCGGGTATCTCCCCTGCGCCATCCTCCCGATGGCCCGGAGTTCTCTGACCAGCGCGTCCAGATAACTGTCCACCCTGTCCTTCCACACTCCGATTGGCGAGGAGCTGAAAGAGCAGTAGGAGCACACGCTCGGGCAGAACGGGATCCCCGCGTACAGGCTGAACCCTCCGCGGCAGTCCAGTTTCTCCAGAAGCGCCTTCTCCCGGCAGGCGATCTCATATCCCAGCTCCGCCTTTGCCGGAGTGACAAAATATTCTTTCTCAAGAAACCCTGTGATCTCCTCTCTTGTCTTCCCCTCCTCCAGCATCTGCATCGGCAGCTTGGTCGGGCGGACTCCCGTAAGAGTCCCCCAGGCAAGCTCCCTGCCGGACTCCTCACACAGAAAGCGGTAGACTCTCCGGGTCACCGCGCGCTTCTCCGCCTGAGCCGCGTCCTCCTCAGAGCCGCGAAGGCGCGCCGCCTCCTGTACCACGGTCTCGCTCCCGGCGTCCCATACCCTGTTTTCGTCTCCGACGGCCTGCGCCCCGGGCCTGCCCCCGGCATTCTCCGCCGGTTCTCCCGCAATGTCCTCCGGCGCAAGGGAAAAGCAAGAGCCTCCGGGGAGCTTCAGCTCCACGAGAGATTCTTGCTTTTCATCAACCTTCTGCACGATTTCCTCATCCGGGAAAAATGCCTTTGTGATATGATATACATTATAAGTGAATTTCGTCTTTTTACATGCGATCTCGATCATGTCTCTGTTTTCCTATATAAATGGATTATATTTCTTCTCGTACCCGATGGTCGTCTCTTCCATATGTCCCGGATACACCTGCGTATCATCCGGCAGGACGAAGAGCCTGTCGCGGACTGAGCTTACGAGCTGGCCCATGCTGCCTGTCGGAAGGTCTGTCCGCCCCACAGAGCCGTGGAAGAGGGTATCCCCGCTGAACAGTGTCTTTTCCTTCTCTATATAATAACAGCATCCGCCAATTGTATGGCCCGGAGTGCAGATGACCCGGATCTCAAATCCCGCGATCCTGAGCTCCTGCCGGTTGGTCACATAGTCCGCTCCCGAAAACGAATACGGCTGCCCGAGCATGGACGCAGAAGAGTTTAACTGCTCACTCTCCAGCACCTCCCGCTCCGCCTCGTGCGCATACACGGGCACAGGGAATTCTTTCAGGAGCGCGTCCAGACCCATGATATGGTCAAAATGCCCGTGTGTCAGCAGGACTGCTTTTACAGTCAGCCCTGCATTTTTGATATAATTTACAAACTCCGGCGGGCATGTGGCGGGGTCAACGATAAAGCACTCTTTCGTCTCCTCGTTGATCCCGATATAGCAGTTCGTCGCCACAGGCCCGAGCACAAATTTTCCGACTTTCATATGTTTTCCCTTCTCCTATCCTGCGGTCCTCTCGATATCCAGGATGCCGTCCACCTGGCGCAGCTTCTCGATCACACTGTTCAGCTCCTCGCGGCCGTGCACGATAAATCCGGTGTCAATGGTAGCGGTCCCTTTCTTGCTGGTGCGGATGTTCATGGATTTCACATCGATCTTTGCCTCTGTGAAGACTCTGGATATATCCATGAGCAGGCCCTGGCGGTCATTTCCGTACATTTTCAGCTCGGCCAGGTACTGTCCGCCGCCCTCTGTCTCTTCGGGATCCTCCCACTCCGCATCGATCAGCCTGCTCCGCTCCGCTTCGGAAAGGTGGAGCATGTTGACACAGTCCGTGCGGTGGATCGACATGCCTCTGCCCCTTGTGACAAAGCCTACGATCTCATCCCCGGGCACCGGGTTGCAGCATTTGGAGAAGCGCACTGCCATGTCATTAATGCCCTTGACCACGATGCCGCTCTTGGATTTGGCGATGTGCACCTTTTTGCTGTTTGCCTCGGAGATCCGCTCCAGGATTGTCTCGTCTGTGATCTCCTTTTTGTGTTCTTTTTCGTATTCCTCGAACAGCCGGTTCACGACCTGGCCTTCCTTGAGTCCGCCGTGCCCGATCGCCGCCAGCACCGCGTCCCAGTCGCGGAACCCGTACTTTTTCTGCACGATCTGCATGTATTTCGGTCTCAGGATATCCTGCAGATTGATGGATTTGCTCCGGCAGTAGGAGACGATCAGCTCCTTGCCCCGGATGATATTATCTTCTTTAAACTCTTTCTTAAACCACTGGTTGATCTTATTCTTCGCCTGGGTGCTCTTGACGATGTTCAGCCAGTCACGGCTCGGTCCCTTGGAATTCTGGGACGTCAGGATCTCGATCCTGTCGCCGTTCTGGATCTTGTAGTCAATGTTCACCAGCTTGCCGTTGACTCTTGCGCCGACCATCTTGTTGCCCACCGCGCTGTGGATCGCGTAGGCGAAATCCACCGGCGTAGAACCGTTCGGCAGGTTCTTCACATCCCCGTTCGGGGTAAAGCAGTACACGTCCTCCGCGAACAGGTCCAGGTCGCCTTTTAACAGGCTTAAGAACTCCCGGTTGTCGGACATGTCCCGCTGCCACTCCAGGATCTGGCGCAGCCAGTTTAACTTCGCCTCCTGGGACTCCATGCTCTTCGCAGCATCCGAGCCTTCTTTGTACTTCCAGTGCGCCGCGATACCGTATTCCGCGGTCTTGTGCATCTCTTCCGTACGGATCTGGATCTCAAAAGGCTGCCCGGACGGTCCCATCAGGGTCGTGTGCAGCGACTGGTACATATTCGGCTTCGGCATGGCGATATAATCTTTAAAGCGCCCCGGGATCGGAGTGTACATCTCATGGATCACTCCCAGGGCCGCGTAGCAGTCCTTTACCGTGTCAACGATAATACGCACGGCGAACAGGTCGTACACCTGGTCCAGCGTCTTATTCTGGTTGACCATTTTCTTATAAATGCTGAAGAAATGTTTCACGCGCCCGTACACCTTTGCCTTAATATGGGCGTTGGCCATATGCCTGGATACTTCCGCCACGATCTGCTGGACAAATTCTTCCCTCTCGGTCTTGCGGGCGTTCAGGTCTTTCACGAGCTGATTGTATACATCCGGCTTCCAGTACTTCAACGACAGGTCGTCGAGCTCCGTCTTGATTTTTGAAATTCCAAGCCTCCGGGCAATGGGAGCGTAGATATCCATAGTCTCCCTTGCCTTCTCCTGCTGCTTTTCCGGTATCATAAATTCCAGCGTACGCATATTATGGAGGCGGTCCGCCAGTTTGATGATGATCACGCGGATATCTTTTGCCATTGCGAGGAACATCTTCCTTAAGTTCTCCGCCTGCACTTCCAGCTTATCCTGGGAGTAGCTGAGCTGTCCCAGCTTTGTGACGCCGTCCACAAGGAGAGCAACCTCTTCCCCGAACTCCCTTGTAATGTCCTCCAGCGTCATCTCCGTATCTTCCACCGCGTCATGGAGCATCCCCGCCACGATCGTCTCTTTATCCATCTCCAGATCCGCCAGGATGATCCCCACCCAGAGCGGGTGGATGATATAAGGCTCTCCAGACTTCCTGACCTGGTCCTTGTGCGCTTCTCTCGCGATGCGGTAAGCCTTCTCGATCATTGAGATATCCGTGGAAGGATGGTATTTCCTCACTCTGGCGACCAGCGCCTGGTAGAGCTGCTCCGGGTCCTGATAGTCTTCCGGCGCTTTTACCGCGTGACCGTCCACAATCTCCAGGTTTTTATTCAACTGTACATATTCCGGTGTGCCTGCCATATCAGATCCCCCTTCCG
>DWUV01000158.1 GCA_019120595.1 Candidatus Mediterraneibacter tabaqchaliae
CCGGGGTATGATAACAACAGGTTTGCAGGTCAGATGGATGAGGAATATTATTACCGCATTTATAACAATGCATCTCTTCCCCTGTATAACAGGGCCACGCAGCAGCTCTCCGCGCCGGGATCTACATTCAAACCAGTCACAGTGATCGCCGGGATGGAAGAAGGGGTAATCAATGCAGGGACGGCCGTTGTCTGCGACGGCGTATTTGACAAAGTAGCCCCGCCCTTGAAATGCTGGCATGAGGCAGGACACGGCTCTGTTTCCGGCGCTGCGTCTGCCCTTCAGAATTCCTGTAATGATTATCTGTGCGAGATCTCGTACCGCCTGGGAATGGGAGAGGACGGAATGTATTCTGATGAACAGGCGCTTGCCGTTTTACAGGAGTACGCCGGATTATTTGACCTGGATAAGAAAAGCGGGATCGAACTGCCGGAAAGCAGCCCGCAGGTGACAGACAGCTATGCCATTCCTTCGGCGATCGGTCAGGGGACAAATAATTTTTCCACTGTCCAGCTGGCGCGGTACGCGACAACACTGGGCAACAGAGGCACCAGCTTTGCTCTGACATTGATCGATCAGATCGACGGGGCAGAGAATGAGCCCGAAATAGAGAGCCAGATCGAATTAGCTCCTGAAATATGGGACACGGTGCACACCGGAATGGAATGGTATATCCAGTCCACACAGATTTTTAATGATTTTCCGATCACTGCCGCAGGAAAATCCGGAACCGCGCAGGAGATAAAGACAAGACCGGACCATAGCCTGTTCATCGGATTTGCGCCGGCAGATGATCCGGAGATCGCGGCGGCTGTCAGGATCACAAATGGTTATGAGGCGGGCAATGCCGTTGCGTGCGGAAGAGAGATATTTGAGACTTATTATACATTGAAGGGAGAACTGTATGAGAAGAATGAATAAAAGATCCGTTTCTGTTCTGGTATTTTTCTGCCTCATAACAGCCGCGGTATCCGGCGGCTGCGCGGGAGAATCAGAAGGGATTTCCGGCGGGCAGGGGGCAGACGGCCGGAAATCCGGCATCACTGCTCCGGCCGGATCAGAAGTGATAACAGCGCTGTCGCAGCAGGAGGAAGCGGACCTTGAGGCAGAAGCTGTGATCGAAGAAGTTGATTATTCAGCGTATTTTGAAGGGCTAAACGGAGCGGCTGTGATATATGACCCGTCTGAGAACCGGTATCAGATATACAATCAGGAAACAGCCCTGACGCAGCGTTCCCCCTGTTCTACGTTTAAGATCATATCTTCCCTGATCGGTCTGGAGAATGGGATCATTGTGCCTGAAGATTCAGTGCGCCCATGGAGCGGTGAGATCTTTTGGAATGAGGACTGGAACAGGGATATCGGGTTCGAAGATGCGTTTCGGACTTCCTGCGTCTGGTATTTCCGGCAGGTCATTGACGAGATCGGAGCAAAGCTGATGCAGGAAGAGTTAGACAGGCTGCAGTACGGCAACCGTGATATTTCCGACTGGGAAGGGCGTCAGAATACGAATGACGATAACAGGGCGCTGACCGGTTTCTGGATTGAATCATCGCTCAGGATCTCTCCCAAAGAACAGACAGAAGTCATGGAACGGATCTTTGGCAGCGATTCCGAATATTCAAAAGGAACCCAGGACAAGTTAAAAGAAGTCATGCTGGTGTCCGGGCAGAGTGAGCCGGGGCTCGCTGTTTATGGGAAGACCGGACAGGGGGCGGAAGGGAATACTACAGTCGACTGCTGGTTTACGGGATTTGCAGACCAGGGGGAGATCAGGATTTATTATTGTGTGTACCTTGGCAGGACGAACGGCGCGGATCTATCCGCTGTAAAAGCGAGGGAGATTGCCCTGCAGATACTTGCCGATTACTAAAAAGATTCCTATGCGCAGCTGAAAAGACATTTAAAAGCCAGGGGCAGTTCCCGAAGAAACCGTACCCTGGCTTTGCTTTCTTTTACACTATACACAGAAAAATCACATTACAGCAGATCATGCAGTATACTTACAGCGGCTTCGGAAGCAGCGCTTCCGGAAGCGCCTCCCGAGTCCTGCATGTTTAAGGCAAAACAATAGACATTTTCGTCCGTTTCGAGAAAGCCCACAAACCAGCCGTTCGTATTTCTGCCGTTTCTTGATCCTGTGCCGGTTTTACCGTAAAGAGTCCCTATATCCGTGTTGGATATGAATAACGCGTCCTTTACAGCCTGGATATTCTCGGGATCAAATCCCCATTTGTTGCGGAGAAAATCTGACAGGAGGATCACCTGTTCTGCCGGGGAAATCTTCAATGTGGATTCTGCCCAGTAATCGTCTATTCCACCGGACAGATCGCAGTTCCCATATCCGATCTTTGTGTAATAGCCGCGCAGTGCAGGATAGCCTGTCTGTTCGTCCAGTTCCTGGAAATACCAGTTCGCTGAGTTCTGCATTGCAGTGGCAAGTGTCTGGTCCTGGTTCCATGAGTCAATGGAGTGTAAGGTTCCGTCCCATGCCCGCTCATTGGAATCTGCTGAGATAATGCCTTCCTCCAGGGCAAACAGCCCGCTGTATATCTTAAAGGTGGAATCCGGCGACACGCGCTGTGTACTCAGATCTTCATTGTAGATCATATAATGGTCATTTGCCGTATCATACAAAACAAAGGAGCCGTTCGTTCCGTTAAAATGAGAGGACAGATTAATTGACTCCGTATTTTCTCTCGAAAAATGGTATGTGCTGTCCGTGGAAGCGTTGGCTGTCAAAAACGGGCTTGCGGCATATACAACCATCGTGGATAGCAGCAAAACACAGACGCTCCTGAATTTCCGGAGGGGACTTTCGGATTTGTAAGCCGCGATTTCCCTGATCCGCTGTACGATGACCTTTTTCTCGCCGCCCAGCCGGGAAAGAGGAGAGAGGAATACATTCTGGCGCAGCTTTTCTGCGTATCGGATCAGAGTATAGCCATAGCTGGCGGCATGTTCTCTCCCGACAGTCCGGATGACAGAGTGGTCGCATGCAATCTCCCGATCTTTGCGCATGATACGGAAGCCATACCATATGAATGGATTGAACCAGTAGAGAATCTGGAATATACAGCTTACATAGTTTAAAACAACGTCCTTATGCTTGTAATGCTGCAGCTCATGCAGGAAAATATAACGCAGATCCTGTGCGGAAAGCTCAATGTCAATGTCCTGCGGGATCATGATCTTGGGGCAGATCAGCCCGTATGACACCGGGCTGGAGATACTGCACGATGCGAATAGAGACACACTGCGTTTTATATTCAGCTCATCCATGCAGGAGGCATATTCACTGTACAGTTCAGGCTCATTTTCGGCTGTGATCGGGTAAGCGGATTTTTGGATACTGTAAATCTTATAAATGATGCAGAGAAAATACAGTGTTGTCACAATACAGCCGGCGGTCCAGATCACACTCAGACAAACGGCCAGGGAAGATACCACTGTGCTGTCTGCCGAGACTGCAAGGTCGGAAACGCCAAGGGATGAAACGGAGGCGGCGCCTGCTGTCCCGGAAGAAGAAGAACTTACCGCGGCAGCGGAATTTGCCTCCAGGAACCTCTGTATTCTCATCAGGAGCCGGTCCGGGCGAAAATGATTATGAGGAATAAAAGGAAGCAGCAGCGCCAGCATGAAAATATACCATATATGATATTGGCTGCTGACAGTGACATGTTTCCTTGAAATGCGTTTAAATAGTAATATAATGCCCAGCAGTGCGGCTATCACAACATTACACAACAAAAAACGGATAGAAAAAGTCAACCCTTCTCACCTCCGTTTAATTTTGAGTCGATCATATGGTACATTTTCTCCAGATCTGCGTCAGATATCTCAGAACCGGACAGCAGGGAAGATAATAATGTCGCGGCTTCCCCGTCATAGAATCGGTTTAAAAACTGGTGATTCTCCTGGGACAGGTATTTTTTCTGTGAAATGATCGGATAGTAATAATACATGCGTCCTTTCTGCTCATATGAAATGACGTGTTTTGCAACCAGCCGGGACAACAGTGTATGGATTGTCTTATTGCTCCAGTTATGGGATTTCGGCGCTTTTTCGCATACCTCGTTGGTGCTGATCGGAGAATCTGCCCATATGATCTTCATGATCTCGTATTCTGCTTCAGATATCTGTGGTAATTTTTCCATGTTATATCTCTCCTTAATCTTACCTGTGTAGTAATTATAAAAGAGGAAATATAAAAGGTCAATAATAATATTGACAAGGTAACAAATTATGTTCATAATATTTGATACTACATATGTAAGAGAAAAAGACGAGTCAGGAGCAGTAAATCATGAAGAAAAGGATAATGAAAACCGTATTAATTTTATCATATCTGATTATCCTGGCAGGCTGCGCGGTCGGGGAAAAAGAGCGGGGCACCAGCGGAGCGGGAGGGCAGTCTGAAGGCTTGGAAGACGATTCACAGTCTCAGACGCAGGAGGATGATGATATTTATCAGACGGATTATATCAGCATAGAAGAAAGTGAAAAACAGACGATCAATGAGCGGATATCAGACCTTGGCAGCCTGTGTAAGGATATTTATGTCAATGCAGACAAAGGGGAATCATCGAACATCGTGCTGCAAGAAGACGTGGTCCATGAGATGGTTCAGACAGCGGCATCCCGCGGATTGGCAGTGACCTGTGGCAGCTATGACTATAATATGCTGAATTATGAAACGGTGGATCAGGCTTTGAACAATGCGGCAGAAGGGGGAAAAACGGAAACAGAATTCCATGAAATCACCGCGAGCGGATATTTCAGATATTTTAAACTGTCCGCTAAAGATCAGGAACTGACTGTGACATATGCGAATGCTTCCTACAATGATGATCTGGAAATGCAGATCCGCCAGATGGAGAAATTCAGAGTCTACGACTGGGAATATACAGAGAAGGGATGGCTGATCTGGGAAAAGGCTCTGTCCAAGAATCAGGAGATGGATATGCACAGCTTCTTCCGGGTACTGCCGCTGGATGAAAAATGCAGGGAGATGTGTGACCGATATATCCTTCCGGTCAGCTATTTCTGCAACAATCTGTTCCTCACAGACTGGGATGCCGGCAGCATGGACCGGATCGAGTTTAATGATCTGTATGAGTTCCTCTATGAGATGAAATACGGAGAAAAGCTGGATGAAGAGGCAGCGGCGGGAGGTATCCCGAAAGTGCAGTTTGAAGAAGTCGTCCTGACATATTTTGACATTTCTGCGGAACAGCTTGAAAAATATGCGCGCTATGACGCGGCGGGAGTCTATCCATGGGAGCCGGTCAATGCCTGGAACCGGGTGAGACAGATGCAGCCATTCCCTGAGGTTGTCCGATGCGTGGAAGATCAGGATGGGACCTTGACCCTGTACGTGGAAGGGATCCTGATCGTGGCGGGAGATGACTGTGCTTTCCGGCACAGGGTGACCATGAGGGAAAGAGACGGCAGATGGGTGTATGTGGCGAATGACATTGATGAGGGCGAAAACAATGTCCCGGGTTATATACCGCGGAGAGAATTTTGATAACGGATTCCTTTTTTCTTATTCTTCCCAGACCATGGGGCGCAGGAGCTGTGTGATCCTGCCGATCGTCTCGACAAGGGTCTGTGTGTCTGCTTCGGGATTGTTCAGATATGCGTGGTACGCTCCCTGGATACAGTAGGAGAACAGGATGTTTTTCTCCGTGTCGTGGCGGTACTGGGGATACTTTCGGAAGATTACCTTCTTAAGCTCACTGTCCAGGCGGTTCCCAAAACGGTTCTGTTCTTTCCCGGAAAACAGGATCCTGATCAGGGAGCTCTGCGACATGAATGCAAGGCAGAGTTCCCGGCTGAACACATCGGAATTTTCAAATGTATAGTCTTTCAGATGGTCGATTCCGCTGATGATCGAAGCGACGGTTTCCTGCTCCATCGCTTCCGAAAGGGCGTAGATATCCTCATAGTGGGAGTAGAATGTCGATTTATTGATGCATGCAAGCGCGCACAGTTCTTTTACTGTGATCTTTTCCAGCGGTTTCTTTGTTCTCAGTTCGATAAAAGCGTTCCGTATCGCCTTTTTTGTTTTCTCAATCCTCAGATCCATGATCCCCTCCAGACAGATAAACGACGGAACAGCGCGCACCGTTGGATTTCCGACATATTATGGATATCGTTGGTAGACATCCGGCGCACCGTCCGATAAGATGATTATACGATAAAAACCGACGGTTGTCGATTAATTGGAGGTAAGGTTATGGATTTTTACAGTTTTTATACAGGCAAATGTTTTGACGCCTACCGATATCTCGGCGCACATGTAACAGACAGGGGCACTGTGTTCCGCACATTTGCCCCGTCGGTATCCCGAGTCTCTCTGATCGGGGAGTTCAGCGGGTGGGAGGAGATCCCCATGGAGAAAGTCCATGACGGCAATTTCTGGGAAGTCTCGTCGGCCGACGCAGAGCCGGGGCTGATGTATAAGTACCGTATCTATGATAAACACGGGCAGTTCATCGACCACTGCGACCCTTACGGGTACGGCATGGAGCTGCGGCCGGGGAATGCTTCTGTGATCCGTGATCTCAGGAAGTATAAGTTCCGTGACAGCGCATGGATGAAAAAGCGCACGGACAGGAAGAAGGAGACGCTGAACATCTATGAACTTCATTTCGGTTCCTTCCGCAAGCCGTCAGAAGAGCCGGATGCCTGGTATGATTACGAGGAAATGGCGGATATCCTGCTCCCGTACCTGAAAGAAAGCGGGTATAATTATCTGGAGATCATGCCTCTGTGCGAATACCCGAGCGATGAGTCGTGGGGGTATCAGGGGACCGGATTTTTCAGCCCGACTTCAAGATATGGGACAGCGGATCAGCTCAGGGCGTTTGTGGATGCATGCCATCAGAATGAGATCGGCATCATCCTGGATTTTGTGCCCGTCCATTTTGCGGTGGACGGATATGCACTGGCAAATTATGACGGGACCGCGCTGTATGAGTACCCTCATGCCGCGGTAGGGCACAGTGAATGGGGGAGCTGCAATTTCATGCATTCCAGGGGAGAAGTGCGCAGCTTCCTGCAGTCAGCGGCGGAATACTGGCTTACGGAATTCCATATGGACGGGCTGCGCATGGATGCAGTCAGCCGCGCCATCTATTGGCAGGGAGATCCTGCCAGGGGAGTCAATTCGAATGCAGTGGAATTCCTGAAAAACATGAACAGGGGATTAAAGGAACGCCATCCGTCAGTCATTCTGGCAGCGGAGGACTCCACGAGTTTTCCGGGGGTGACAGAGCTGCCGGAGAAAGGCGGGCTTGGATTTGACTATAAATGGGATATGGGCTGGATGAATGACACCCTAGAATATTTCCGGACAGATCCGCTGTACCGGGGACGGGACTACAATAAGCTGACTTTCTCCATGGCTTATTTTTACGGGGAGAGATACCTGCTGCCTCTTTCCCACGACGAGGTCGTCCACGGCAAGGCGACGATCCTCCAGAAGATGTTCGGTGAGTATGAGATGAAATTCCCGCAGGCGAGGGCGTTTTATATGTATATGTATGCGCATCCGGGCAAGAAATTAAACTTTATGGGAAATGAGATCGGACATTTCCGGGAGTGGGATGAGACGAGGGAACAGGACTGGGGGCTGCTGGAATATCCTGCCCACCGGGAATTTTACTGCTTTATGAAAGCGCTGAACCGCTTTTATCTGGAGCATCCAGCCTTCTGGGAGAAGGATTATGATAAGGCGGGCTTCCGGTGGCTGGAATGCGGCACGAAGGATCAGTGTGTGTATGCGTTTGAGCGGAAGGCGGAAAAAGAACGGATCGCCGCAGTCTTTAATTTCTCCGGAGCGGAACAGACGGGGCTGCGACTGACGGTCTCCGGGGCTGAGAAACTAAAGGAGATCTTTTCGAGCGGGAATAAGATCTCTGCAAAAGAAGAGGATATAGAGAGGACTGGGTCTGAAAATAGTATATTTGAACTGGAACTGGCGCCGTTTTCGGCAGTGTATTATCTGATCGGATAAAATGAAGGAGTTTTTTTGATCGCATGATATAAGAATGAAAAGAACGGGAAGCATTCCGCTTCCCGTTCCCGATTCCGTGTCATTTTAAAGCTTCTGTGTGATCTCAAAGAAATCCTGAAATTAAGCGCGCTCAACGCGTCCGGATTTCAGACAGGATGTACATACATACATTCTCTTGGAGCCGCCTTCTGTTTTTACTTTGACGGACTTCACATTTGATTTCCACATTTTCGGTGTCTTTCTATGAGAGTGGCTTACATTGTTACCAAAATGAGCACCCTTTTCACAAATAGCACATTTAGCCATGACTGCACCTCCTAACAATCTGAACTGGTCATATAGACTCACAACACAGTTATTCTAGCAGAAAGAATTTCTTATTGCAAGTATTTTTTAAAAAAAACGAATGTATATTGTAAAATTAAGGAATGGATAGTATAATAATCATGTTATTTATGCAAAAAATCCTTTGAAAATGGAGGTATACATGATGAAGGGAAGTATGAGCACAGATCTTGGGATCATTACGGTCAATCCCGAGGTGATCGCCAAATATGCCGGCTCTGTTGCAGTTGAGTGTTTCGGCATTGTCGGGATGGCAGCCGTGAACATGAAAGACGGTCTGGTACGGCTGTTAAAGAGAGAAAGCCTGACCCACGGGATCAAAGTGGAGATCTCCGACGAGAACGCCCTTACCCTGAATTTTCATGTCATCGTGGCATATGGCGTGAATATCCTTTCCGTTTCTGACAATCTTATGAGTAATGTGAAATATAAGGTTGAAGAATTCACCGGCATGACGGTAGAAAAGATCAACATCTTCGTAGAAGGTGTGAGAGTGATAGATTAAGGAGGATATTGGCGTGGCTGTAAGAACGATAAATACGGAGATGCTTCGGAAGATGTTCCTTGCCGGAGCGGCGAATCTGGATGCAAAAAAGGAATTCATCAATGAATTGAACGTTTTCCCTGTGCCGGACGGGGATACGGGTACGAATATGACATTGACGATCATGTCAGCCGCAAAAGAGGTGCAGGCGTTAGATAAGCCGGATATGGTTTCCATGGCAAAAGCAATCTCCTCCGGTTCGCTGAGGGGCGCAAGGGGAAATTCCGGCGTTATCCTCTCCCAGCTTCTCCGTGGATTTACAAAAGAGATCCGGGAGCATGATGAGATCGACACCTCGATCCTTGCTAAGGCATGCGACCGGGCGGCTGCTACTGCGTACAAAGCAGTTATGAAACCGAAAGAGGGCACGATCCTCACTGTGGCAAAGGGTGCTGCCCAGAAGGCGGCTGAGCTGGCGGAGACGACAGAAGACCTGGAGATCTTTCTTCCGGAAGTGATCCGCCATGCGGAGGAGGTTCTCGCGCAGACACCGGAAATGCTGCCTGTACTGAAGGAAGCGGGAGTCGTCGATTCCGGCGGTCAGGGACTTCTGGAAGTGCTCCGGGGCGCTTATGATGCGTTCCTCGGCAAGGAAATCGACTATGCGGCGATCGAGGCAGGATCCGGCACGAAGATGGTCCGGCCGGGACAGCAGGCTGAGGCGGATATTAAATTCGGATACTGTACAGAGTTTATTATCATGACGGAGAAGGAATTCACGGCAAACGATGAGGCGGAGTTTAAAGCGTATCTTGAGTCGATTGGGGATTCCATTGTATGTGTCGCGGATGACGATATCGTGAAGATCCATGTGCATACGAACGACCCGGGACTTGCGATCCAGAAGGCGCTCACATACGGTCAGCTCTCCCGCATGAAGATCGACAATATGAGGGAAGAGCACCAGGAGAAGCTGATCCGCGACGCGGAGAAAGTAGCTGCGCAGCAGGCCGAAGCGGCTGCTCAGAAGAAGAAAAAAGAGCCGAGGAAGCCGGTTGGATTTATCGCAGTTTCCATCGGGGAAGGCATGAATGAGATTTTCCGCGAGCTTGGCGTTGACTATATCATCGAAGGCGGCCAGACGATGAACCCGAGTACGGACGACATGCTGACAGCGATCGATGAGGTGAATGCGGACCACATCTTTATCCTTCCGAATAATAAGAACATTATCCTGGCGGCAAACCAGGCGCAGTCCCTTACCAAGGACAAGGATATCATCGTGATCCCGACAAAGACGGTCCCGCAGGGGATCACAGCGGTCATCAGCTTTATGCCGGAGGCTGACGTGGACACGAATATGGATGCAATGCTGGAGGCTGTAAAGAATGTAAAGACCGGGCAGGTGACCTATGCAGTCAGGGATACGCACATTGACGACAAAGAGATCCATGAGGGAGATATCATGGGGATCGGGGATGCGGGCATCCTCTCAGTAGGACAGTCTGTGGAAGAGACGGCCAAAGAGATGCTCGCCCAGCTCGTAGATGACGATTCCGAGCTGATCAGCCTTTATTACGGACAGGATGTCCTCGCTGAGGACGCGGAAAAGTTCGCGCAGGATGTGGAAGCACTCTATCCGGATGTGGATGTGGATGTGCACATGGGCGGCCAGCCGATCTACTATTACGTGCTTTCTGTTGAGTGATGAATGTCACAGAGTGATGAAAGTCATGAGATCAGGGCCATTTTATTAAAGATCATATGAGAAGACCAGGCGTTCTTCCGTCAGGGAGGACGCCTTCTCGTATGTCTGGCCTTTCCTGTGCATGGCTTATCCTGTGTCTGGATATGGATAGAAAATAAAAAGGAGACATTGCAGCATGAGAGAGAGACAGGGCATTGGCGCCATTAAAGGCGTGGGAGAGAAAACGGAAAAACTGTTCCGGCATGTGGGAGTAAATACAGTCGGCGACCTGGTCCGGTATTATCCCCGGGGATTTGAGATCTTTGAAGACCCGGTTCCTGTCAGTGAGGCGGCGGAAGGGAGAGTGTGCACGGTGGCAGGCTCTGTGTTCGGGCGTATCCAGGTATCAGGGAGCCAGCGCGTCCAGATCACAACGCTCTATCTGAAGGACCTGACAGGCACGATAAAAGTCATATGGTTCCGTATGCCGTTCCTCAGGAATACTCTGTCAAAAGGCGGGATGCTCATCCTGCGGGGGCGGGTGGTCAGACGCAGGGACGGCCTTGTGATGGAGCACCCGGAGGTTTACTATCCGGCGTCAAAGTATGAGGAAAAGCTCCACACCATGCAGCCGGTCTATCCGCTGACAGCGGGGCTGACCAATAATGCGGTCATCAAAGCAGTCCGGCAGGCGCTTGAATGCGCGGATGATAAAATGGATATCCTTCCCCCGGAGATGAGCATGAAGTATCATTTCCCTCCATATAAAGAGGCGGTCAGGAACATGCACTTCCCGGAGGACAAGGAGCATTTTGCGGCGGCAAGGGAGCGGTTCGTATTCGAGGAGTTCCTGGTATTTATCCTCTCACTGAGGCGCATGAAAGAGGCCGGGAACCGGGCGGAAAACCGATTCCATTTCGCGGACCAGGAGAAGATCGGTCAGTTCCTTGACGCGCTTCCCTACCGGCTGACCGGCGCGCAGATGAAAGTGTGGGAAGAGATCAAAGCAGATATGCAGGGACCCTTTGCGATGTCCCGGCTTGTGCAGGGGGATGTGGGATCCGGGAAGACGGTGGTTGCTTTTCTGGCGCTCCTTCTGGCGGGACTGAACGGATACCAGGGGGCTCTCATGGCGCCCACAGAAGTCCTGGCGCGGCAGCATTACGAGAATATATCCGGGATGCTGGAAAAATATGAGATCCCCTTAAAGGCAGAGCTTCTCACCGGCTCCATGACTGCGGCGCAGAAGCGAGGGGCGTATGAGCGCATCCGGAGCGGGGAGGCGTCCATTGTCATCGGGACGCATGCCCTGATCCAGGAGAAGGCCGTCTACCGTGATCTGGCGCTGGTCGTAACGGACGAGCAGCACCGGTTCGGCGTCCGGCAGAGGGAGGCTCTCGCCGGGAAGGGGGCGATGCCGCATATTTTAGTGATGAGCGCCACGCCGATCCCAAGAACCCTGGCGATCATCCTTTACGGTGACCTGGATATTTCCGTGATCGATGAGATGCCAAAGGACCGACTGCCGATCAAGAATTGCGTGGTGGATACCAGTTACCGGGACAAGGCATATTCATTTATGAAAAAACAGGTGTCCATGGGAAGACAGTGTTATGTGATCTGCCCCATGGTGGAGGAGAGCGAGAGCCTCGAGGCGGAAAATGTCCTGGATTACTCGCAGATGCTTTCAGAAGAATTGGGAAGCGGCATCCGGGTCGGATGCCTTCATGGGAAAATGAAGCAGCAGGAAAAAGACGAGATCATGGAGGCGTTCGGGAAAAACGAGATCCAGGTGCTCGTGTCTACAACAGTCGTGGAGGTGGGCATTGATGTGCCGAACGCGACGGTCATTATGATCGAAAATGCCGAGCGCTTCGGGCTGGCGCAGCTCCATCAGCTCCGCGGCCGCGTGGGGCGCGGAAAGTATCAATCCTACTGTATCTTTATGTCCGCGTCAAAGTCCGAAGAGACAAAAGAACGGCTGGAAATCCTGAATCATTCCAATGACGGGTTCTTCATCGCCGGCGAGGATCTGCGGCTCAGAGGACCGGGGGACCTGTTCGGCATCCGGCAGAGCGGGATCCTGGACTTTAAGATCGCGGATGTGTTCCAGGATGCGAAGGTACTGAAATCTGCGGCCGAAGAAGCCGGGAAGATACTGGAAGATGATCCGGAGCTGGAAAGGCCGGTCCACGCGGGACTGAAAAAACATATAGACAGCAGGATACAGGAGATCATGCTGGAGACGACATTATAATTGTGAAGAAAGTGTGAACGGGGTCAGACCCCGATGGCGAAAATTGTCAGAATTTTCTCCCCATCGGGGTCTGACCCCGTTCACAAATTTTTCACACTTTTTCTCTGCGGTACTGGGTAGGAGTCCGCCCTTTCTTCCGCTTAAACAGCCGGGAAAAGTAGAGTGCGTCTTCGTATCCCACGGACCGGGCGATATCGCTGACTGGAAGTTCGGTTTCCGCGAGAAGTGAGCAGGCGCGCCGGATCCGGTAGTCCAGGAGATATTCCTGCGGCGAGCTTCCGGTGATGTCCCTAAAGAGCCGGTACAGGTAGGTGCGTTCGATATTCAGATAGTCTGCGATGACCTGGATATTGACTGATTGGGAGTAATTGCTCTCGATATAGCGCAGCGCTTCTTCCACATAGGTGATCTTTTTTTCCTTCGGCGGGATATATTTCCGCGGAAATTTACTTGCCAGGAGATAGAGATACTCGTAAAGGATGCTGTTCATCATGAGGTCTCTGTTTTCGGGAAGATTGTACGCCTCAAACATTTTCTCGTGGCACAGGCGCACCCGGTCGTCTTTTCCATAGTGGAAATAAGGGATTTCCAGAAGGGATGTGCGCTTTAAGTATTCTTCGATCTTAATGCCCTGGAATCCGATCCAGGTGTAGGTCCACGGATGGTAACGGTCGGCTTCATAGTAGATCAGCGTATTCGGGCGGATCAGGAACGCGTCTCCCTCGGAGAGCTGACAGATATGCCCGTCTGTCTTGTAAATGCCCTTCCCGCTCAGGATATAATGGATCAGATACCCGCTGCGGACGACCGGGCCATAGCTGTGGGACGGAGCGCAAGTCTCATACCCGCAGGTGTAGATCATGGCATCCAGGTTCTTTGAAAAGTCATTTGAAAATGTATAATCTTTCATGAAAGGCTCCTCTGTCTTTCTGCATTATTTCGGATTTCTCCAACAAAACTGTATAGAGAAACAACATTTGTCTATATTATAATCATTATATCCGGGTATAATCATAATTACAAGAACAAATGAAACGGACGGACCGAAAGAGACTTGCAGCATCATTTGTTCCTGCCGCGCGGTACATAAGCAGTGCACATTACTGTATATATTGAAAGAACAGAAAACAAACGGAGGTATCAGGGAATGGATGCTAGGAAAAAAGAACGCTATGAAAAGATAGCATCAGAACTGGTCAGGCTTGCCGGGGGCAGGGATAATATCCTCGGGATCGCACACTGCGCGACCCGCCTGAGGCTGGTTCTCGGAGATAATGACAGGGCGGATATGAAGGGGATCGAGGATGTGGATCTTGTCAAGGGTGTATTCGTCGCGGGTGACCAGCTCCAGATCATATTCGGTGCAGGTCTTGTAAACGATGTGTGCCAGGTGCTGGCAGAATCGATCCATATGGACAGCATGAGCCTGGGAGATCTGAAGACAAAAGCAAATAAGAGGATGAACCCTCTCCAGAGGGCGGTAAAGGCACTCTCTGATGTATTTATCGAGATCATGCCTGGGATCCTGGCGGCGGCACTTCTGACTGGTCTGTCCAGCGTGCTTGGTAATATTGATCTCGTACAGAATAATGATACCCTGTACGGGCTTTCCCGTCTGATCAACATCTCATCGGGAGCAATCTTCGGATTCCTGCCGCTCTGTGTGGCTTACAGTACAGTGAAGCGGTTCGGCGGGCGTCCGATCATGGGGATCGTGATCGGCTGTATCATGCTGACCAACAGCCTGGCGGACGCTTACGCGGCGGCACAAGGAACGGTTGAGGTTACGACCCTGCACATCTTCGGATTAGGAGTGGATCTGGTCGGGTTCCAGGGCGGCATCATCGTGGCGCTGCTGATCGGTATCGTGACAGCCAAACTGGATCTCTTCTTTGAGAAAAAAGTCCCGGAAGTGATCCGTCTCCTTGTATCACCGCTCCTTACGACCATGGTGAGCGCGTTCCTTCTCTTCCTTGTCATCGGGCCTGTGGGAAGGGCACTGGCGTCCGGGATCACAAACGTACTGGTGTGGATGACAGAGAATCTGGGAGCGCTCGGATACGCGGTATTCTCGGGTGTACAGCAGCTGATCGTGATCACAGGACTCCATCATGTGTTCGGCGCGATCGAATCCCAGCTCCTGGTCGAAACTGGCAGGAACTTCTTAAATCCGCTGATGTCCGTCGCGATCATCGCCCAGGGCGGCGCAGTGCTCGGATATCTGGTAAGGAACTTAAAAGACGCGAAAACAAAAGAATTATGTATCCCCAGTTTCATCTCCGTACTTTTCGGGATCACAGAGCCTGCACTCTTCGGTGTGAACTTACGGTACAGATACCCTCTGATCGGAGGGTGCATCGGAGGAGCTGTTGGCGGTCTGATCGTCTACTTTACGGACCTGGCAGCCCTTGGATTCGGCACCACAGTCGTGCCTGGGATCGCTCTTGCCGACCCTGCGAACAATGGATATGTAAACTATGTGATCGCGCACATCGCTGCGCTGGCGACAGGATTTTTATTCACGCTCCTTCTGAGCGCTGCCTTTGGAAAAAAGAAAGCAGCAGCCAGCGTGAAAACCGTTTCGGGCAGCACAGAGCCCGTTTCGGGCAGTGCAGGATCTGTTCCGGCCAGCCCGGCGGATGGTCTTCCTGAGGAACTCTGCGCATTCACATCCGGCGAATATATGGGGATCGAGAAGGTGAATGACCCGACTTTTGCACAGAAGGTCCTGGGCGACGGCGTTGCCATCCGGCCTTCCGAGGGAAAGATATATGCTCCTGCTGACCTGACGGTGGAGATGGTCATGGATACGAAACATGCGGTAGGCCTGCGCACGAAAGGCGGCAATGGGCTGCTCATCCATGTAGGGATCGATACTGTGAATCTTCAGGGAAAATATTTCGAAGTGCAGGTAAACGAAGGTCAGGAGTTAAAGAAAGGCGACTGTATCCTTACCTTTGACATGGCGCAGATCGAAAAGGCGGGTTATGATACGACCACAAGCCTGATCCTGACAGAGCCTGCCGAAGGCGCGGCCCTTAACAGAGAGCCGGAGCGGACGGTAAAGACAGGGGATAAGCTGGCTGTGATCGGCAGATAAACACGCCGCGGAGGAGAAAATATGAATCAGAGTGTTGAAACATCAGAAAGCAGAGATGCGCTGAGGAAAGAAAAAAGGACAGAAAATCTCCGCAGGGCAGCAGAAGAAGAAAAAAGAATGGGAAGGACAGTGGCAGGCTGTCCTTTCCGGACAAAATTCCATATCATGCCCCCGGTAGGATGGATCAATGACCCAAACGGACTGTGCCAGTTCAAGGGAGTATTCCACGTCTATTTCCAGTACTCGCCCTTAAGCGTGCACGGCGGAGGCGGATACTGGGGCCATTGTACGAGCAAAGATCTGCTCCGCTGGGAGTACCACGAGCCGGTCCTGACTTCGGATATACCTGAGGACCAGAGCGGCGTCTATTCCGGGTCCGCGCTGATCGAGGACGGGAAAATGTACCTGTTCTATACAGGCAATGTAAAGCTGCCGGGGGACTATGACTACATTGATAAGGGCAGGATATCCACGCAGCTCATGGTGAGCTCAGAGGACGGGCAGCATATGTCAGAGAAAAAGAAGCTGCTTGGGATGGAAGATTACCCGGAAGATATCACTGCCCATGTGAGAGATCCCAAGGTCTGGAAGGAAGGAGACGTCTATTACATGATCCTTGGCGCAAGGGCGCGGGGACGGGAGAAAGACGGCTCGCGAAGGGACAGGGGCGGCGTCCTCATCTATGTCTCAGAAGACCGGGAAAACTGGGAACTGTACCGGGAGATCGTCCCGGAGGAGGCATTCGGATATATGTGGGAGTGCCCGGATCTCTTTGAACTGAACGGGGAGAGGATCCTCTCGTACTGCCCCCAGGGGCTGGAACACGAGAAGGAACGGTTCCAGAATATCTATCAGTCGGGGTATTCGGTGCTGACTCAGGCAGAAGATCCGGTGACATCCTTTACGGAATGGGATATGGGATTTGATTTCTATGCCCCACAGACTTTCCTGTCCGAGGATGGACGCCGGATCCTGATCGGCTGGGCCGGACTGCCGGACACAGAGCAGACGCACCGGAACCTTTCCGTATCCAACGGCTGGCAGCACTGTCTGACACTGCCAAGGGAACTGACCGTAAAAGAGGGAAAGGTCTTTCAGACCCCGGTCAGGGAGTTGGGAAGTCTCCACTGGCAGAGCCCGAATCCGAACGAGATGAAAGGGGACGGGACCTGCGACTGGTCCGGCCGGACGGTGCTCCTGGAAGTCAGCGGCATCGCAGGGGGAACCCAGGAGATCCGCTTTGGGAAAGCGGGCAATGCCCTGACCATCCGTGTGCAGGATGATCTGGCGGAACTCTCCTTCCTGGACAGGGACGGACGCCTGTCAGAGTGCGGCGGCGGAAGAGGGCGGCGGATCGGGCGGCTGGCCGGTCCGGTCCGGGAACTGACGGTCCTGGCGGACAGTTCGATCATCGAAGTATTTATCAACGGCGGCGAGATGACATTTACGACCAGGATTTATTTGGACAGGGACGAAAGGGAACTGTCTGTGAGCGGCCCGGGGACATACAGCCTGTCAGTCATCTGAATGGCGGCGCGGCGGGGATCCCGGATGCCCGGGGTCCTTGTCAGACACGAAAACAGATATTAAATGTACAGATACAGGAGGCTGATTTTTATGGGAATTATCATAAACAATAAGAAGGATACATTTCATCTCTGCAATCAGGAGATCAGTTACATTATGACCGTACTGCCAAACGGCCAGATGGGTCAGCTCTATTTCGGGAAACGGATCCGGGACCGGGAAGATTTTTCCTATCTTCTGGAGACGATCGGCCGGCCCATGGCTTCCTGTGTCTTTGACACAGACAAGGCATATTCCATGGAACACATCAAACAGGAATACGGAGTCTTCGGGGCAACCGACTACCGTATGCCTGCCGCGGAGGTGATCCAGGAGAACGGGAACCGGGTGTCGGAGTTCTGCTTCCGCGATTACCGGGTGGAATCCGGAAAGCCGAAGCTCCCCGGACTTCCGGCCACTTATACGGAGAAAGAGGACGAGGCGGAGACTCTGGTCATCGGGCTGGAGGATGAGAAGGCAGGGCTCAGGCTGGAGCTGATGTACACGGTGTTCGCCAAAGGCGGGATCATCGCGCGCAGCGCCCGGTTCCTCAATCGTGGAGAACAAAATCTGCGTCTGATGACAGCCATGAGCCTGTGTCTGGATCTGCCTGACAGTGGATATGACTGGATCCAGTTTTCCGGTGCATGGGCAAGGGAGCGCCAGCCGAAAGTGAGACGTCTGGAGCAGGGGATCCAGTCAGTGGGGAGTCTGCGCGGGCATTCGTCCCACAACCACAATCCGTTCCTTATCTTGAAGAGGCCGTCAGCGGACGAGTCCCAGGGAGAGGCAATGGGCTTCAGCCTCGTATACAGCGGGAATTTTCTCGCACAGGCAGAGGTGGACACTTACGATACGACCCGCGTCCTGATGGGGATCCATCCCCACGGCTTTGAATGGAAACTGGAGCCCGGCGGAGAATTCCAGACGCCGGAGGCAGTGATCGTGTACACGGACAGAGGGCTGAACCATTTAAGCCAGACGTTCCACCGACTGTACCAGAAACGGCTGGCAAGAGGGTACTGGAGAGACAGGGAGCGCCCCATCCTGATCAATAACTGGGAAGCTACTTATTTTGATTTTACAGAAGACAAACTCCTGGAGATTGCGGAGAAAGCAAGAGAGTGCGGTGTGGAGCTCTTTGTCCTGGACGACGGATGGTTCGGACGGCGCAGCAGCGAGCACTCCGGGCTTGGCGACTGGATCGCAAATCCGGAGCGCCTTCCGGACGGGATCGCGGGCCTTGCACAGCGCATGGAAGACATGGGGATGAAGTTCGGGCTCTGGTTTGAGCCGGAGATGGTAAATCCGGATTCAGACCTTTACAGGGCGCATCCGGACTGGATCCTCTCAGCGCCGGGATACCGCAGGTCACATGGAAGATATCAGTATGTGCTTGATTTTTCCAGGCGGAAAGTTGTGGATCATATCTTCGGGATGATGGAGAAGATCCTTTCGGGGGCAAAGGTCTCCTATGTCAAATGGGATATGAACCGGAGCATTACGGAATGTTACAGCGCAGCACTGCCGGCGGACCGCCAGGGAGAAGTATACCACCGTTATATCCTCGGCGTTTATGATCTGTACGAGAAACTTACAGAGCGGTTCCCACATGTGCTCTTTGAATCCTGCGCAAGCGGCGGCGGACGGTTCGACCCGGGGATGCTCTATTATGCGCCCCAGGCATGGACCAGCGATGATACGGATGCAGTGGAGCGGGTGAAGATCCAGTACGGAACTTCTTACTGTTATCCCATCAGCAGCATGGGAAGCCATGTATCCATAGCTCCCAACCATCAGCTCAACCGCAGCACACCGTTGCGCACGCGGGCGAATACCGCATATTTCGGCACGTTTGGCTATGAACTCAACCTGAATCTGCTCTCGGAGGGAGAACAGGCTCAGGTGAAAGAGCAGGTCTGCTTTATGAAGAAATACAGGCGGCTGATCCAGTTTGGCACATTTTACCGTCTCCAGAGTCCGTTTGACGGAAATACAGCCGCATGGATGGTAGTCAGCGATGACCGCAGGGAGGCACTGGTCGGATGGTACCGCACCCTGGTGGGAGTCAATATGCCCTACACGAGGCTGCGCCTGCAAGGGCTGGATCCTGGGCTGGAATATCACGTGGAGGTACAGGGCTCTTACCCGGAAGGACCGTCTGTGCATGAGGCTGCTGCCGGGATGCATTACGGAGACGAGCTGATGTATCTTGGCTTGATCACAACGGACGGATCCTCCGGGGAGAATGAAGGGCTCCAGAGCTGTGATTTCGATTCCAGGATTTATATTTTAAAAGCAAACGACAGATAAAACAAAAAGAACTGTTACGAATTTCCAGTTTAAAACCTGCTGTCCTCCATATACTAACATCGTAACAGAAAACAAACCGAAAGCAGATGTATGATGACCGGCTGCAGAAGAACAGAAGGTTACATACAGATGCAGCCGGAATGATCTGTTGCAAAACACAAGATGCGGCTGATAGAGCCGCGAAAATGCAAAAGGAGGAAATTGATCATGGCAAGTCGTTCATCTAACAGAGCAGCAGTGCCTGAGGCAAAGGGCGCTCTGGACAAATTCAAGTACGAAGTGGCCAATGAGCTGGGGGTACCGTTATCTGACGGATACAACGGTGACCTCACTTCCAAGCAGAATGGATCTGTCGGCGGTTATATGGTCAAGAAAATGATCGAGCAGCAGGAAAAACAGATGGCAGGAAAATAACATCCGGATTTTCCGAATGCAGAAGAGAAAAGCGCCCGGGATTGACCTGGGCGCTTTTTTCTGATAAAATTTTCCTTACAGTTTACAGGAATCTGACAGTTTTTTGATCTTGCAGAAAAAACTGCAGAGCCTGGGAAAGCGGGGTGCCGGTTATGAGAGTGATCGCGGGGAGCGCGAGGAGCTTAAGGCTGAAGACTCTGGACGGAATGGATACAAGGCCTACCACGGACAGGATCAAGGAGACATTATTCAACATCATCAGCCCTTCCATATTCGACAGTATTTTTCTTGACCTTTTCAGCGGAAGCGGCGGGATCGGGATCGAAGCGCTCAGCAGAGGGGCGAAAGAAGCGGTCTTTGTAGAAAATAACCCAAAGGCCATGGCATGCATTAAGGAGAACCTTAAGTTTACGCGGCTTGCTTCCAGGGCGATGACAGTGACCACGGATGTAATGGATGCGCTTTACCGCCTGGAAGGGGATAAGATCTTTGATTTTATCTTTATGGACCCGCCCTATGACCGCGGGCTGGAGAGAAAGGTTCTGGAGTATCTGTCAGATTCACGGCTTGTATACGAGGATACGGTTATCATCGTGGAAGCCTCCCGGGACACGGACTTTTCCTACGTGGATGACCTGGGCCTGACGGTGATCAGGGAAAAGATGTATAAGACAAATAAACATGTCTTTATCGAAAAGGCGGGAAAGGAAGAAATATGTTAAAAGCAATTTATCCGGGCAGCTTTGACCCGGTTACATACGGACATCTTGATATCATCCGCAGATCTTCCAAACTGGTGGACGAACTCATTGTCGGAGTGTTGTGCAATAAAGCGAAAATGCCGTTGTTTTCTGTGGAAGAACGTGTTAAAATGTTAAAGGAAGTGACGAAAGATCTGGAGAATGTCAGTATCGTGCCGTTCCACGGTCTGCTGGTCGATTTCGCTTCAAGGATGGAAGCGGATCTGATCATAAGGGGACTGAGGGCGATCACAGACTTTGAGTATGAGCTCCAGATGTCTCAGACCAACCATAAACTGGAACCAAATGTTGAGACTATGTTTTTGACGACCAGTATTGAATATTCGTATTTGAGTTCCACCACAGTGAGGGAGATTGCTGCTTTTGGGGGAGATCTGTCACAGTTTGTGCCGGAAGCAGTTGCCGTGGAGCTTAGAAAAAAGATGAATACAAAAGGAGAGTGTAACAAATGAGCAGCCGTATCGAGCAGATTATCGAAGAAATCGAAGAGTACATTGACCGTGACTGTAAATTTCAGCCGTTGTCCACAACAAAGATCATTGTAAATAAGGAGCATCTGGATGAGCTGTTAAGAGAACTCCGTATGAAGACTCCGGACGAGATCAAACGCTACCAGAAAATTATTGCAAACAGGGATGCTATTCTTGCGGATGCACAGGCAAAAGCTGATGCAATGATCGAGGAGGCGCAGGTTCAGACCACAGAGCTGGTCAGTGAGCATGAGATCATGCAGCAGGCATATGCACAGGCAAACGAGATCGTCACACAGGCGACAGCGCAGGCACAGGAGATCATCGATAATGCGACGCGGGATGCCAACGAGATCAGGATCGGCGCGATCCAGTATACTGACGATCTGCTCGCCAATGCAGAGAGCATCATCGGACACACACTTGACAGTTACACTACAAAATATGACGGGCTGATCAATTCCCTTCAGGAATGTTATGATACCGTCCGTTCCAACCGTGCAGAGCTGGATATCCCGGAGGAAGATTCTGACAGTTACGCTCAGGACGGAACGATCTAGAAAAACCTCATATAGAGATATGCCAGGAAGCTGGCTGCCAGTGCGGCAGCCAGCTTTTGTGCGAGATAGGGCAGGATGGAGATCCCGGTGCCCTGAAGCATACAGTCTGTCTGCGCGACAGCACAGAAGCCGCCGAAGGAGGTCAGCCCCAGGATGAGTGGATAATATAGCGCGGGATCTGGGATGCCCTCGCGGAGCATGACCACTCCGTTTGTCACCTCAAGAGAGGGGAGAAGAAATTCCATGACAGGAAGATTTCCGATATCCCTGCACAGAGAGATCAGGATCGAGAATGCAATAATGTATCCGCCCACCTTGACAATTGCTTCAAAACTGTCCATCATGCAGGAGTCAAGGACAGAAAAGTTAAGGGTGTGATTTTGGTTATTATGATATTCCACAGGAGACCGGAACTGTTTATCCCCTCTCAGATAGAATCTGCGAAAGAGGAAACTCAGGAGGACTGGCACGCCGAATAGAATGACGAGACTGGGGACCATCAGTTCTTTCTGTCCCAGTGTCTTCCACACAATAAAGTTTATGATAAATGCAGGGCTTGTATTGTTGCAGAAAGAGAGCAGATACCTGCCCTCGTTTTTTGTGATCCTGCCTGAACGCAGCAGATCGGCAGTTACCTTGGCGCCCATGGGATAACCACAAAGAAATCCGGTCAGCACAGCAAAGGACCCGCTGCCTGAAACTGCGAAAATCCTGCCCAGTGCTTTCCCAAAGGCCCTGGATATGACGGCAAGGCCTCCACCCGCCATCATAAGTCCTGATACCAGCATAAATGGAAAAAGGGTGGGAAACACGACCTGAAACCAAAGGAGGAGCCCGTCCTCAGCGCCGGAAAAAACTTTGCGGGGAG
>DWUV01000159.1 GCA_019120595.1 Candidatus Mediterraneibacter tabaqchaliae
TTTCAGGAGAAGTATGTCTCCTTTGCCCTGAATTATATCGAAAACAATTATATGCATAAAATACTTCTGGAGGATATCGCAAAAGAACTGCACATATCCTCCAGATATCTCGGAAAGCTGTTCACGCGCTACATGAACGTCTCTCCGGGCAACTATATCAATATTTACCGGATCAACCGGGCAATCGAGCTGATGGAGACCACCTCCCTCACCCTGACCGAGATTTCCGGCAGGATCGGGCTGAAAGACTCCCAGCATTTTTCCAAACTCTTCTTTCATATCATCGGCATGACGCCGTCAGCCTACCGCAAGATGTTCCTGCAGGCCTGACCGCCGTCCCGCCGGTTATACGAATGTTATGCGGATGTCAGGATGTCAGATAAGCGCCGCAGATCATCTGCCTTCCTTCACTTCCGCGAACTCTCTGCGGATCTCCTCCGACGGTTCCGGTGTCAGCAGGGATACCACGATGATGCACAGGCAGGAGAAGAGAAACGCCGGAAGCAGCTCGTAGATATCCCACAGGCCGCCCAGCGGGCGCACGAGCAGATTCCAGACGAAGACCATCACTCCGCCCCCGATCATACCGGCAACTGCCCCTGCCCTTGTCGTCCTCTTCCAGAACAGGCTGAAGAGCATCAGCGGTCCGAAGGTCGCGCCGAAGCCTGCCCACGCAAAGCTTACGATCGTGAAGATCACACTGTTCTCATCCAGGGCAATGATGATCGCCACCACAGCGATCAGAAGAAGCGTGATCCTGGAAATATTCAGCACTTCCCTGTCAGACGCTTTCCTGCGGAACAGTCCCTGGTAGATGTTCTTCGCGAACGCAGAAGCAGCGATCAGAAGATAAGAATCCGATGAACTGATCGTCGCCGCCAGGATGCCCGCCATCACGAATCCCGCGATCAGCGGCGGGAGCAGGTTCGTGGACAGGAGGATGAATACATTCTCCGCCTCGGAAGACGTCGTAAGCGCCGTCGGGAACAGCGTACGGCCCACAAGTCCGATAAACACAGCGATCGTCAGGGAAATAATCACCCATACGACTGCTATGCGGCGGGAGCGTGTCAGCTCCTCCTCCCGGCGGATCGCCATAAAGCGCAGGAGCACCTGAGGCATTCCGAAATATCCGAGTCCCCACGCAAGGGCAGACGCCACAGGAAGGAATCCATACACTCCTGCCTCGCCGAAGAGCGGCACTCCGTCCGCCGCCTGCTGTACGCCGTCCACGGTCTGGGGCGTGGCGATCCCGAAGAAATCAAGGAAGCCCGGGATCTCTTTTACATTATCGATCACAGCGCCGAGACCTCCCGCTGACGCCGTGCCCACACAGACGATCACGCCGAGGGCGATGATCATCACCACCGCCTGCATGAAGTCCGAGGCACTCTCCGCGAGGAAGCCCCCGATGATCGTATAGATCAGTACAAACACCGCGCCTACGATCATCATCGGGATGTAGGGCAGGTCAAACAGTGTGGAGAAGAGCTTTCCGCATGTCACAAGGCAGCTCGCCGCGTACACTGTAAAAAAGACCAAGATAAACACCGCTGAGATCGTCATGATCACTTTGCGTTTTTCATGGAAGCGGTTGGAAAAATATTCCGGCAGCGTGATGGCATTCCCCGCCTTCTCGCTGTACCGGCGAAGCCTCTTGGAAACGATCAGCCAGTTGATATATGTACCGACCGCCAAGCCGATCGCAGTCCATGCCGCGTCAGCGATCCCGCACCAGTACGCGACGCCCGGCAGCCCCATGAGCAGCCATCCGGACATATCCGATGCCTCCGCGCTCATCGCCGTCACCCAGGGGCCGAGGCTCCTGCCCCCGAGGAAATAAGCGTCTGAACTCGCGTTTGCCCTTCTGGCAAAAGTAACTCCTAAGATGATCACCGCAGCCATGTAGATGACCATGGCGACCAGAATCTGTAACGTATCTCCCATTCCATACTATCCTTTCTGTTCTCCATACCAGTATTACGGTACTTTTTAGTTTATGCCCTGCCGGACCTTATCTCCGGTTCCGTCTTTTGTCTTTCCGGCACGATATGAGATTAATTATAAACAAATTATAAATTTTTGGCAATCATTTTCTTTTTCTGATAACGTTCTGACAGCCACATTCATAACTTTTCGGGAGTTTACAGCATCTCATATAT
Source organism: Candidatus Mediterraneibacter tabaqchaliae (assembly GCA_019120595.1). Lineage (GTDB taxonomy): Bacteria > Bacillota > Clostridia > Lachnospirales > Lachnospiraceae > Mediterraneibacter > Mediterraneibacter tabaqchaliae. The sequence goes on from DWUV01000159.1 coordinate 2,163, forward strand.
CTCCGGGAATACTTCCACGCTCCTTTTCAGGATCCCTTTCATAAACGCGATCGCGATCCCGTAATTTGTCATGGGCACTCCCTGGTCTTCCGCGCATTTCAGCCGGTACTTCATTTCCCGCTCATTCAGCATGCACCCGCCGCAGTGGATGATCATCTTATACTTTGTCAGTTCATCCGGGAATTCCGTGCCTGACGTTGTCTCAATACGGATCTCTTTCCCCGTATATTCCCGGATCCAGCGCGGCAGCTTCACTGTCCCGATATCGTCGCACTGCCTGTGATGGGTGCAGCCCTCGCTGATCAGGATCACATCGCCGTCCTCCACTGTATCCAGCGCGGTCACGCCTTTGACCACTGCTGCCAGGTCTCCCTTGTATCTGGCGAAAAGGATGGAGAATGATGTGAGCAGGATATCCTCCGGCGTATCCGCCGCCACTTTTTCAAATGCCTGGCTGTCCGTGATCACCAGCTTCGGCTTTTCCCGGAACTGTCCCAGTACATTTTTCAATTCCGTCTCTTTCACCACGACGGACACTGCGTCCGCCTCCAGGATATCCCGGATCGTCTGCTGCTGGGGGAGGATCAGCCTGCCCTTGGGCGCGGCTTTGTCGATCGGCACGACCAGCACTGCGGTATCCGAAGGATCTAAAAGATCCCTTACAATATATCTCTCCGGCTCTTCCTTCCTCGCCGCCGAGGCGATCAGCTCTTTCAGTTCAGGGATTCCCTCGCCTGTCGCCGCACTCACACAGATCACCTGCGCGGCAGACTCTTCGCTGCCGTCTTTCTCCGGGCACAGCTGATCCACTGTCTTTTTCAGGATGGCCTCTTCCGCCGCTTCCTTTTTATTTACCGCGATGACACAGGGGATATTCTTTTCCCTGATCCGTTCCAGAAGCGCCATATCCTCAGGTGCAGCTCCGACTGTCCCGTCTATGACGAGCACTGCCGCATCTGTCTTGTTGAGCACCTGGCAGCTCTTTCTCACGCGTAGCTTTCCCAGCTCTCCCTCATCATCGATCCCCGGCGTATCCATCATCACCACCGGTCCCAGCGGCAAAAGCTCCATTGATTTGTATACCGGGTCTGTAGTCGTCCCTCTCACGTCTGAGACCACTGCGATGTCCTGCCCTGTGACCGCATTCATTACGCTTGATTTTCCTGCATTTCTCCTGCCGAAGAATCCGATGTGCACCCGCTCTGATGACGGTGTCTGATTCATACTCATGATCCATCCCTCCATGAAATAATCTGTCTCTCTGCAAATGAAAGACAGGGGGCAAGATTCCTCCTGCCCCCTTGCAAAATGCTTTTCTGATACATGATCCCAGGGACCGCGGTCCCGGTTCACTCCTATTTTACCACAAGCCTGTGGAAATTTTTCTTTCCTTTTTTCAGGATCACGCCATCTCCCGCAAATACGTCCTTCGCAAACACTGCTTTGATGTCTGTCACTTTCTCTCCGTCCACGGCAGTGCCTCCCTGCTGAACCGCACGTCTTGCCTCTGACTTTGACGGGACAAGTCCGCTGCGCACGAGCATGGTGAGGATATCGATCTTCCCATCTTCAAAATCCGCGTCCGTAAGCTCCGTTGTCGGCATCTCCGCCGCATTTCCCGTGCTGAACAGGGCGCGTGCGCTCTCCTGCGCTTTCTTTGCCTCTTCCTCTCCGTGCACCAGCTTGGTCAGCTCGTATGCGAGGATCTCTTTTGCAGTGTTGAGCTGGGCGCCTTCCCACGAATCCATCTTGTCGATCTCTTCGAGGGGCAGGAAGGTCAGCATGCGGATGCATTTCAGCACGTCCGCATCCGCCACATTTCTCCAGTACTGGTAGAACTCGAACGGCGACGTCTTATTCGGATCCAGCCAGACCGCGCCGGACTGTGTCTTGCCCATCTTCTTGCCTTCTGAGTTGAGCAGAAGAGTGATGGTCATAGCCCCTGCGTCTTTCCCGAGTTTACGGCGGATCAGCTCTGTCCCTGCCAGCATATTGCTCCACTGGTCATCCCCGCCGAACTGAAGGTTGCAGCCGTATTTCTGGAACAGTGCGTAGAAATCATACGCCTGCATGATCATGTAGTTAAACTCAAGGAAGCTTAAGCCTTTTTCCATTCTCTGCTTGTAGCACTCTGCCGTGAGCATCCTGTTCACAGAGAAATGCGGTCCCACTTCCCGCAGGAGCTCCACGTAATTCAGATCCAGCAGCCAATCCGCGTTGTTGACCATAAGAGCCTTGCCCTCAGAAAAATCGATAAACTTGCTCATCTGCTCCTTAAAGCAGTCACAATTGTGGCGGATCTGCTCCGGAGTCATCATGCTGCGCATATCCGTACGCCCGGACGGGTCGCCGATATAGCCTGTCCCCCCGCCGATCAGGGCGATCGGTTTGTTCCCAGCCTCCTGGAGACGCTTCATCAGGCACAGCGCCATGAAGTGCCCTACATGGAGGCTGTCAGCCGTCGGGTCAAAACCGATATAAAACACAGCCTTCCCGTTATTCACCAACTCGCGGATGCCTTCCTCGTCCGTCACCTGGGCGATCAGCCCTCTTGCCTGCAGTTCTTCATAGATTCCCATCTTTCTTCTCCTTTTCCTTTTCAGCCTCCGGGATAAAAAAACCGTCCTTACTGCTCTCGCAATAAGGACGGATCTTTCCCGTGGTACCACCTTAATTCACCGCGCCGCCGATATCCGGGGATATCCTGCTGCCGGTCTCATCTGGCGCTGTAACGTGCGCCGCTCCGCCGCAGCCTACACATGCCGCTCCAGATCTTTCCGGATCAGGTCAGCACTTTCGGTGCGAAGCTCCGGGATGTATTCACCGACACCGTTTCACGCGCCTCTCATCACCCGGCAGCTTTCTGTTTTCACGGTCATCTGCTACTTCTTCCCTTCACAGCCTGTATCATATGAGCCATATTAGCTTATGATCTTCCATTTGTCAAGACATTTTCTCTTATGCCCTGAAGCGCTTTCTGACAACGATGCCTGCCACAGCCGCTGCCATCGCTATGAACGCAAGCACCACCAGGATCGGTGTGCTGTCTCCTGTCTTCGGAGTACTGCTGCCTGCTGCCTGGTTCCCTGATCCGCTTCCATTGTCCGTCTGGCTGCTGTCTGAACCCGAAGTTCCTGTCCCCGGCTTGTCTGTATCCGGTTTCTGGCCGCTTCCCTCACCGTCATCAGAGTCGTCAGCTTTTGCTGTCAGACCGTCTTTTGCATCTTTGAGCGCAGCCACAGCATCATCCACTTTCTGCTGGTCCATTACTGACAATGTCTCGTCCGCATAGACTGCCTGAGCGGATGCAAGCGCCGCCCGGAATGCTGCCGTCGACTCCTCTGTATACTGGCTGAGGTCAAGACCTGCAAGCTCATCCAGCAGACCTTCCAGGATTTCCTTATCCGCTTTCAATCTCAGGTTTTCCATAGCTGCTGCCAGTTCATCCCACGCTGCGTCAACCTCGTCCTGCATCGCGTCTCCGTCTGCGAGCACTTCTTTCGCTGCGGCAAGGGCATCTTTAAACTCTTTCTGGCCCGCTTCCACATATTTGCTCAGCTCGATCATGTCTGCGAGCTCTGCCGCCATCTCAAGATCTGTCTTGTTCGCCGCCTTCATGTCCAGCGCATGGATCGCTTTTAACAGCTTCAATGAAGCGTCCATAACTTCGTCCCTTGTGGCATCCTCATCTGCCATCACTGCCTTGCCTTCTGCGATCGCTTCCTCAAAGAGCTTCTGAACGGATTCCACACAGCTGTCCACAGCGCCGCCTTCCACATATGCCTGGGCTTTGTTCAGGAAATATTCCAGCGTCTTTTTGCTGACTGTCTGGTCTCCAGACGGCGTCTCTGCTTCCGCGATCTCCCGCGCAAGATCATTTGTCGCTGTCAGGGCGCGCTCTGTCTCGCTGTGCGCCAGCATTCTCTGCGTTTCATTCGACGGCACTGCTGCGCCTGCGTAGGTTGTCTTTGACGGTCTCTGGAGATTCTCAACAACCGCGCTGTAAGCTTCCTTCTGTTCCTCTGTCACCTGATCGGACGCAAGGAGATATTTTGCCTTGCACGCATCGCG
>DWUV01000160.1 GCA_019120595.1 Candidatus Mediterraneibacter tabaqchaliae
AGCGGATGAAACGATCGCGGAGGGGCAGTATCCGATCATGGGCGAGAGTCCGGTGACAGTCCAGGAGATGGTGGATTACTTCGATTCCTCAGGGAAAGAATATCCCTCAGACAAGCTCTCAAAGGGAGGCGCGGACTCCATAGAGACGTTCTGCCAGATGTATTACGAGGAGGCATCGGCGGAAGGCGTGCGGCCGGAGGTCGCCTTCGCGCAGACCATGAAGGAGACGGGATTCCTCCAGTACGGGGGAGATGCGAGTATCGAGCAGTTTAATTTCGCGGGGCTCGGGACGACTGGCGGCGGAGTGCCGGGGAACTCGTACCCGGACGTGCGGACCGGGATACGCGCCCAGATCCAGCATCTGAAGGCATACGCCACATCTGACCCGCTGGCGCAGGAATGTGTGGACGACCGGTATGAATATGTAAAAAAAGGCGCCGCGCCCTATGTGGAGTGGCTGGGGCAGCAGGAAAACCCGGAAGGGCTCGGATGGGCGACCGGGGATAATTATGGGTATGACATCGTAAATATGATAAAAGATATGATGTGAGGTAACAGTTCAGCCATCGGGCTGCACGGGAGAGAAAATCATGCTCGCATGATTTTTCGAGCGGGCAGTCCGATGAGCTGAGCGCCTGTTTATGAGGAAAACAGCGGCGGCAGCCGCAGTAAGCACGCAGTGCGGTTTTCCGAATGGCGCGGGCTGAACTGTTACGATGTGAGCGAACCGCCGGAAACCTTAAGATTTTCTAAACATCTTGACAAATCATTGTCTTGCGGATATAGTAGTTGATAGTTAATTTCCAGTTAACAACTTTGTAAAATTTAGGAGGAGGACAGAGGGCGTATGACAGGCTTGATGTTCTGTCCTGCTCAGAAAGTAAAAGGTGCAGACGAAGAGGAGTACATCACCGCTTCCGGCAGAGAGGGCTGTCCGCAGCTGCGCGCTCTGTGGATCTTATGGATATGAAGAAGAAAGAGCGCCGGCAGGGCTGAAAGGCAGCCTCGGTACAGGGTGATGGAAGGTAGCTTTTGAACCGGACAGCTGAAGAGCGTTTCCCGCAGCCGGGATAAGGCGCGGGCGCGGGTAGGTTATCCCGGAGTGGTCCACGTTACAGGACTTAAGAGATATATTTCATCGGGACGCCCGGGGACAGGAGCCTGCGGGAGTGCGGAAGGAAAATATATGAAATAAGGTGGTACCGCGGAGTTTTCGCCCTTTACATGATGTAAGGGGCGTTTTTTAATGCAAGTGTGAAAATTCCGTGAACACAATGCCTGCCGCCGGATGCTTCCGGCAGGAGATATATAAGATATATATGGACAGCTGTATATGGGCGGGCTGACGTGATAAAAATTATGAGGGAGAGCAAGGAGAGGAAGGACTATGGGAAAAGAACTGGCAAAGACATATGATCCCAAACAGATTGAAGAAAAACTGTATGAAAAATGGTGTGAGAACAAATATTTCCACGCTGAGGCGGACCGGAGCAGAAAGCCGTTCACAACGGTGATGCCGCCTCCGAACATTACGGGAAAACTGCACATGGGCCATGCCCTGGACAATACGCTGCAGGACATCCTGATCCGCTACAAGAGGATGGAAGGGTATAACGCCCTGTGGATCCCGGGGACGGACCACGCGGCGATCTCCACAGAGGTCAAGGTGACAAACCAGCTCAAAGAAGAGGGAATTGACAAGAAAGAATTAGGCCGCGAGGGCTTTCTGAAAAGGACGTGGCAGTGGAAGGAAGAGTACGCGGGCACGATCGAGAACCAGTTAAAGAAGCTGGGCATCTCCTGCGACTGGGACAGGGAGCGCTTTACCATGGACGAGGGCTGCTCCAAAGCCGTGGAGGAAGTGTTCATCAATTTATATAAGAAGGGATACATTTACAAAGGGTCAAGGATCATCAACTGGTGCCCCAAATGCAAGACTTCTCTCTCCGACGCGGAAGTAGAGCACGAGGAGCAGGAAGGACATTTCTGGCACATCAAATATCCGATCGTGGGCACGGACCGTTTTCTTGAGATCGCGACCACACGTCCGGAGACCATGCTCGGGGATACTGCCATCGCGGTGCACCCGGACGATGAGAGATACCAGGATATCATCGGGAAAAATGTGATCCTGCCGCTCGTGGGGCGTGAGATCCCGATCGTGGCGGATTACTATGTGGATAAAGAGTTCGGTACAGGAGCAGTGAAGATCACTCCTGCGCACGACCCGAATGACTTTGAAGTGGGTAAGAGGCATCACCTGCCTGAGATCAATATTATGAACGACGACGCCACCATCAATGAGAATGGCGGGAAATATGCGGGCATGGACCGCTATGAGGCGAGAAAAGCCATCGTGCAGGAACTGGACGAGCAGGGGTATCTCGTAAAAGTCGTTCCGCACACACATGCCGTGGGAACCCATGACCGCTGCGGCACGACTGTGGAGCCGCTGATCAAACAGCAGTGGTTCGTGAAGATGGAAGAACTGGCAAAACCTGCCATCAACGCGCTGAAGACAGGGGAACTGAAATTCGTACCGGAGCGTTTTGACAAGATTTATCTGCACTGGCTGGAAAATATCAAGGACTGGTGTATCTCCAGGCAGATCTGGTGGGGACACCGCATCCCGGCATATTACTGCGATGAGTGCGGCGAGTTCGTCGTGGACAGGCATGCGCCGGAGAAATGCCCGCACTGCGGATGCACACATTTTACCCAGGACGAGGATACGCTGGATACCTGGTTCTCCTCCGCGCTCTGGCCGTTCTCTACGCTGGGCTGGCCGGAGAAGACAGAGGATCTGGACTACTTCTATCCGACAGATGTGCTTGTGACAGGGTATGACATTATCTTCTTCTGGGTGATCCGCATGGTATTTTCCGGATATGAGCACACCGGGAAATCTCCGTTCCACACCGTCCTCATCCACGGACTGGTGAGAGACTCTCTCGGAAGGAAGATGAGTAAGTCTTTAGGCAATGGTATCGATCCGCTGGAGATCATCGACAAGTACGGCGCAGACGCCCTGAGGCTGACCCTTGTTACGGGAAATGCGCCTGGAAACGACATGCGTTTCTACAATGAGCGCGTGGAGGCAAGCCGGAATTTTGCAAACAAGGTATGGAACGCGTCACGCTTTATCCTTATGAATATGAAGGAAAATGTAGTGGAGGAGCCGGACAGCGCCCTGCTGACGCCGGCGGACCGCTGGATCCTGTCCAGGGTCAACACTCTTGCAAAAGACGTGACGGAAAACATGGACAAGTTTGAGCTGGGCATTGCCGTGCAGAAGGTTTATGACTTCATCTGGGATGAGTTCTGCGACTGGTATGTTGAGCTTGCGAAATACAGGATCTATCACGCGGAAGAGGACAGGGCAGCAGCGGACTGTGTGCTCTGGGTGCTGAAGACGGTACTCGGACAGGCGCTGAAGCTCCTGCACCCGTTCATGCCGTTCATCACGGAGGAAATCTACAGTGCCCTTGTGCCGGAGGAGGAATCTCTGATGATGTCCCGCTGGCCGGAATACAGGGAGGAGTGGAGCTTCCCGGCAGATGAGAATGTAATGGAGCATGTGAAGGCTGTCGTAAAGGGAATCCGAAATATCCGCTCAGAGATGGATGTGCCGAACAGCCGGAAGACAAAAGTATATATTGTCTGCGAAGATGAGGCTCTCAGCGAAGGCATGGAGGCAGTAAAAGCATCTGCCCAGCCTCTGATGATGGCAGGGGAGGTCCTGATCCAGAAGACAAAGGAAGGCGTTGCGGACAACGCGGTGTCTGTCGTTGTGCCGGATGCGGTCGTTTATCTGCCGCTGGAGGACCTTGTGGACTTCGAGCAGGAGATGGAGAGACTGAAAAAAGAGGAAGACAGGCTGAACAAGGAGATTAAAAGAGCGCAGGGCATGCTGGCGAATGAGAAGTTCGTGAGCAAGGCGCCTGAGGCAAAGGTCCAGGAGGAGAGGGCAAAACTGGAGAAATATACCCAGATGCTCGCCCAGGTGAAAGAACGTATGGCAGGGCTTGGAAAATAACTGCGGATAAACCGGTCTGTGTACGGCAGGCCGGTTCCGCTGTATCAAGAAAGGAAAGAGACCGCGCATGAAACGGATCCATATAAAAAGGCCGGATATCAAAGGATTTTTTACCAAGGTCAGGAATCTGAAAAAGGAAGATATCAGACGACATTTTAAAGAGAAGAAGGAGCGCAGGCAGCATATCCTGGAACAGCGCCGCAACAGCAGGTTCGCGAAAAAGATGCAGCCTGTCTATAAGTGGATGAACCGGCTGTCCCTTCCGCTGCAGTTCCTTCTTGCCTGTGTGGTCAATTTCCTGATCGAGGTGATATCCAGGCTTTCATTTTTTGAGGCATGGGACTACCTGGCAGGGACGCCCCTTGTATTTCTTTACAATGCATTTATGATATTCGCTACATTTTCGATCGTATATCTGGTGCGCCGCAGAGTATTTGCCCGGATCCTGATCAGTGTATTCTGGATCTTCCTGGGGATCTGCAACGGGTATCTGCTCACGAAGAGGGTGACCCCGTTCAACGCCCAGGATTTAAAGGTGCTCTCAGACGCCCTGGAGCTGACCGGGAACTACTTTAACACCTTTGAGCTTGTGATGATCATCATCGGAGTGGTGGCCCTTGTCTTTTGGATCGTTTCCATGTGGCGCAGGGGCGGGCAGTTCCAGGGTAAAATGCACAGGATCATTGCCCTGGGCGGCGTGGCGGTCTCCTTTGGGGCATGCCTGGCGCTGACGAATGTGGCGATCGACAAGCGCGTGATCTCCAATTATTTCGGGAATATCGCATTTGCGTATGAAGATTACGGATTCCCGTACTGCTTTTCCGCCAGCCTTTTTAATACCGGGATCAATAAGCCGGCGGGATACAGCGAGCAGACAATGGACGAGATCAGTGATCACGGAGAGCTGACGAAGAATGAGACCGGACGCTCCGCTGAGGAACTGCCGAATATCATGTTTGTGCAGCTGGAGTCATTCTTTGACCCCACGGAAGTGGAGTGGCTGCGCTTTTCCGAGGATCCGATCCCGAACCTGAGGAAGCTGTTCAGCGAGTATTCTTCGGGGTACTTCAAGGTGCCGTCCGTGGGCGCGGGAACAGCGAACACAGAGTTTGAGGTGCTCACAGGGATGAGCATGCGTTTCTTCGGGCCGGGAGAGTACCCGTATAAGACATACGGAAAGACAAAGACGCTGGAGAGCGCGGCGTCCGCGCTGACTGCCCTTGGGTACGGGGCGGAGGCGCTCCACAATAACGGAGGCAACTTTTACAGCCGCGCCCAGGTGTTTAACCACATGGGATTTGACCATTATACGAGCAAGGAATTTATGAATATCCTTCAGACGACGCCGAAAGGCTGGGCGACGGACGACATCCTTGTGCCGAATATCATGGAGTCCATGGACACCACGGAAGGGCAGGATTTTGTCTTTACGATCACTGTGGAAGGACACGGAGAGTATCCCACAGAGAAGACGCTGGAGAACCCGGAGATCATCGTGAGCGGCGTGGAAGATGAGGGGGAGCGCAATGCGTGGGAGTACTATGTGAACCTGATGCATGAGACGGATAAATTTGTCAGAGAGCTGATCGATGCCGTTGAGGCGAGGAATGAGCCGACTGTGCTCGTGTTCTACGGGGATCATCTCCCGACCATGAACCTGGAGGCAAAGGACTTAAAGAGCAAGTACCTGTACAATACGAATTATGTGATCTGGGATAATATCGGCCTGGAAAAGAAGGACGGCAACTACGCGGCTTATCAGATCATGGCAGAGGTGTTCGACCGTCTGGATATCCATTCGGGAACGGTATTCAATTATCACCAGGAACGCCATCAGACAAAGGATTACCTGGCGGATCTGGAGCTCCTTCAGTATGATATCATGTACGGCGACCAGTATGTCTACAAAGAGAGCGGCGAGCCGGTCACGGAAGGACATATGGTCATGGGCGTCAAAGATGCGGTGATCTCGGAAGTTGTAAAGCAGTGGGACGGGTCATTCAGCATCTACGGCGATCATTTCACGAAGCAGAGCAAGGTCTATATAAACGGCGAGAAGCAGACCACAAAGTTTTTGAACAATACGAGGCTGGATCTGAAGGAGTCGCAGCTGAATGACGGCGATACGGTCATGGTGGCGCAGGTCGGGTCGAGCAATACGATATTCAGGACTTCGAAAACCTACGAATACAATGGAGGAGTCCTGACAGAGGTGCCGGAGGATGAGAGCGCTCCGGAGAACGGCCGTCAGGCATTCGTCGAACAGGAAGAAGAACGGGAAGAAGAACAGGAAGAATGACATATCAAGAGGCGGTAAATTATATACTGGAAATCCCGAAATTCACAAAGAAAAATGACAGAGAGCACACCAGGGCTTTTCTTACCTGTCTCGGGGACCCGCAGGATCATATGAAGGTGATCCATGTGGCCGGGACGAACGGGAAAGGCTCTGTGTGCGCGTATCTCGACGGAATGCTCCGTTTGGAGGGAAAACGGACGGGGCTTTTTACGTCCCCGCACCTGGTGAAGATGAACGAGCGCATCGTAATCGGCGGGGAGCAGATCAGTGACGCTCAGTTCTGCGCTGTGTTCGATAAGACACGGAAAGCAGTGCAGCGTATGGAAAGGGAAGGGCTTGCCCATCCTACGTTTTTTGAATTCCTGCTGGGCATGGCGCTTCTGGCATTTGCGGAAGCGGGGACAGAGTACGCGGTCCTGGAGACGGGGCTGGGAGGCAGGCTTGACGCCACCAGCGCGGTGGAAGATCCTGCAGTGTGCGTGATCACGTCCATTGGTCTTGACCACATGGAATACCTGGGGCATACGCTGGGGGAGATCGCCGGGGAGAAGGCTGGGATCATCCGTCCCGGCGTCCCGGTGTTCTACGCGCAGACCGCGGAGGAAAGCGACAGCGTGATCGCGCGGACCGCGGAAGAACGCGGGAGTTTCTGTAAAAAAATCGGGAAAGATGCGTACGAAATCCTGGGAATCCGGGACAAACATATTGCATTTTCCTGTTCCAGTGCTTATTATGGTAATACCACGTGGAAATTGAATAATACCGGCATCTATCAGCCCGGCAATGCCATGCTGGCGCTGGAAGTGATGAGGTATCTTTTCGGGGAAAACGGGCATCCGGAGCGCTGGAGAGCGGTCCTGGCGGACCTGAAATGGGCGGGGCGCATGGAAGAGGTCCTGCCGGATGTATATGTGGACGGGGCGCATAATATCAGCGCTGTGGAGGCGTTTACAGAGAGTTTGCCCGGAGACGGAAGGGAAAATATGATACTGTTTTCCGCTGTGCGGGATAAAGATTATGAGAAGATGGCTGAGTGCCTCTGCAGGAAGAATGCGGCAGCGCTCTACGTGGTCACTCATATTGACGACAGCCGGGGAGCGGCGGCGCAGAGGCTGGCAGACATTTTCAGGAAATATACGGAGCAGCCGGTCATAGTGAAGGAGTCAGTGAAAGAGGCGCTTGCGTATGCGCTTGGCATACAGGATGGGCGCAGGATCTACTGCCTTGGCTCCCTCTATCTGGCAGGGATGATAAAGGGATTGGTTCAGGAGGAGAGATAAATGCTGGATTTTGAAGAAGAATTAAAGAAATTCAAGCCGAGCCTTGAAGTTGAGGAGATCGAGGACGCGGTCTATCAGGAAGACCTGTCGGATGTGACAGACCTTCTGAAGCAGATCATGGACCAGAAGAAATAGATACACGGACGCGGCGGACCGGCGGGGTCTGCCTTGCGGCAACAGTTCAGAAAGATAGCGGGGATATAAATGGATTACATGAAGAAGATCGTATACCATTCGAATTACTGGTATAACGATGGACTGCGGAAGGCGCAGATGCGCGATATGTCAGGGGCGGTCGCGTCGCTTAGGCGCAGCCTGCAGTTCAACAGAGAGAATATCGCGGCGAGAAATCTGCTGGGGCTTGTCTATTACGGGATCGGGGAGGTGCCGGAAGCCCTTGTGGAATGGATCATCAGCAAGAATTTAAAGGCAAGGGATAATATCGCGGATTATTACATCAAAAACGTACAGGCTTCCGCAAAGGAGCTCGAGACGATCAATCTTGCGATCCGAAAATATAACCAGTGTCTGGCTTACTGCCAGCAGAACGGGGAAGACCTGGCGGTCATCCAGCTTAAGCAGGTCATATCCGCCCACCCGTCTTTTTTGAAGGCGTATCAGCTGCTGGCGCTGATCTACCTGCATACGGAGCAGTACCCGCATGCAAGGCAGATCCTTCGGACAGCGCGGAAACTGGATGCGACCAATGACATCACGCTGCGTTACATGCACGAGCTGGTACAGCGGAAGGGAAGGCGCAGGAGAGAAAAGAAAAAGGACGATGCAGTCGAATACAGCCTTGGCAATGAGACGATCATACAGCCGAAGCATTCCCGGATCAGGGAGATGGCAGGACAGCTGGCGGTGGCGAACATCTTTATCGGAGCGGCGATCGGGGCCGCGGTCATCTGGTTCCTTGTCGCCCCGGCTGTGGCGCAGTCCAGGGCTGACCGGATGAATGACCAGATGAGGGAATACAGCGAGGAGATCAAATCGCTGGAAGCCCAGGTCAGCGCGCAGACAAGGACGCTGGACAATTACCGGGCTTCCGGGGAGAACGCGGAGGATGCCGCGCAGCAGACCCAGACTACACGCGACAGCTACGAATCCCTTCTGACAGCGCAGGATCAGTATGATTCCCCGGATTATGGGGATGCGGATGTCGCGGAAACACTGCTCAAGGTCAGCAGGGACTCTCTCGGGGCGAATGCGCAGGCAGCTTATGATGAACTGTCCGCCGCAGTCTATCCGGGGGCGTGCGATACATATTTTGCGACAGGCAGCGAGGCGCTGAACGCGGAGGACTATCAGGGAGCAGTGGACGCACTGTCTAAGGTCGTGCGGATGGACGAAGGCTACAACAGCGGACAGGCTCTGTTTTATCTGGCACAGGCGTACCAGGAGAGCGGGGACAACGACAATGCAGCGACATATTACCAGAGAGTTGTGGAAGGCTACGCGGATTCTGAATACGCCGCAGAGGCGCAGACAAATCTGGATGAGGTCAGCCGGGCGGCACAGTGAATCAGCAAGATAAAAAGAAAATTGAAAGAAAATTACGAAAGAAAAGGATGTGCGAAGGAGCACATCCTTTTTTTGCACGTACAATTCGAACAATTTGGGCAAAAGGGGTCAGACCCCTTTTCGGAGGGGGCTGACCCCTCCCGGGGAGGAACTGCCCCATGAGGAGGAGTAGCATGAAATATCAGGTGCAGGAGAACTGCCTTACCATCTACCTGCCCCGCGAAGTGGACCACCTCAACGCGGAGGAGATCCGGCGGGAGGCAGATGCGGTAATTGACCGGAACCACATTAAGTATGTGATCTTTGATTTTGAGAAGACGGACTTTATGGACAGTTCCGGGATAGGGGTGATCATGGGAAGATATAAGACGATCTGCCTGATCGGAGGAGAGGTCTGGGCAGTCCACGCGAACGCGAGGATCAAGAAGATACTGACGCTTTCAGGCATGACAAAAATAATGCAGATATATGAGGAGGATGCGGTATGAAAAATACAAATGAAATGGAGATCCGGTTTGAGAGCAGGTCAGCGAACGAGGGATTTGCGAGGGTGGCGGTGGCGTCATTCCTCACGCAGCTCAACCCTACCGTGGAGGAGGTGGCGGATGTCAAGACTGCTGTGTCAGAGGCGGTGACGAACGCGATCATCCACGGATACGAAAATGAGATCAACAAAGTGTATATCCGATGCCGTATCGAGGACAATGTGTTTACTGTTGAGGTGTGTGATAAGGGCAGAGGCATTGAAAATGTGGAGGAGGCGATGCAGCCTATGTATACGACAAAGCCGGAGCAGGACCGGTCCGGCATGGGGTTTGCCTTTATGGAAGCCTTTATGGACAGCCTGGAGGTGGAGTCAGAACCCGGCAGGGGGACCAGAGTGAGGATGAAGAAGGCTATCGGAAAAGGAAGGGAACTATGGACCACACGATCGCTTTGATACAGAGATCACACGCCGGGGATAAAGAAGCGAGAGAACAGCTTGTGGAAGAAAATGTAGGGCTCGTCTGGTGTGTCGTGAAACGCTTTTACGGCAGGGGGGCGGAGGCGGAAGACCTGTTCCAGATCGGGAGCATCGGGCTTCTGAAGGCGATCGACAAATTCGATGTGTCTTACGATGTGAGATTTTCTACGTACGCAGTGCCTATGATCTCAGGGGAGATCAAACGATTCCTCAGGGACGACGGCATGATCAAGGTAAGCCGGTCGCTGAAAGAGCTGGCCGGCAAGAGTTTTCAGGCAAGAGAGCGCCTGAATGTAAAACTGGGAAGGGAGCCCAGCCTGGAAGAACTGTCCGAAGAGCTGGGAGTGGAAAAAGAGGAACTCGTGCAGGCGATGGAGGCGGGCGGAGAGATCGAGTCTTTGTACCGTCCGATCCACCAAAAGGAAGGAAGCGAGATCCGGCTTCTGGATAAGCTTGAAGAAAAGGAGAGGCGGGAGGATAAGCTCCTTGACCTCATGGTGCTCAGGCAGCTTCTGGAGTCTCTGGAAGCCCAGGAAAGGCAGCTGATCTATCTGCGGTATTTTGCCGACAAGACACAGTCAGAAGTGGGGAAGATGATGGGGATCTCACAGGTGCAGGTGTCACGGATGGAGAAAAGGATCCTGCAGGATTTAAGGCAGAAGGGAACTTAGCCTGTCTGGCATCGGATACGGCCGGAAAAGACAGCTGTATAACGAATAAAATCTCCCCAAAAACAGGATACTATACCTGACGGTATCAATTGCCGGCATCAGGGAAGCGCGGCGGCAGGAGAGTGATCATCCGGATGCAGGCATAAATATAAGGAAAGGTCAGGTGTATGGTATGGAAGACGGAAGAAAAAAGATATGGATCTGCCTGCTCACAGTTGTCCTCGCGGCGGTCCTGATCGGGGTTATCTACTATTACAGCGCGCCTCAGGAACAGGGGAACGAAGGGTTCCTGATCAGGGAGCAGTGGGAGGAAACCTATGTCTTCTGATATGATACTTTATATTAAGGGGGACAGGGACACAGAGGTGACGAAGCCGGACGTTACCCTCGGGGATCTCTTCTCCATGGAATGCGCGGATAAGACGGTGCTCCCGAAGATAAAGACATTAAGGATCATAAAGTTTACAAAACCAGGACAGCAGAGGTGCGTCATCTCGATCCTGCGGGTGATTGAGCGGATCCATGAGGAATACCCGCGGCTCCGGGTGGAGAACATGGGGGAAACAGATATCATCGTGACCTATGAGGACCAGAAGACGCCTCCAAAGGTATGGCATATCATGAAAACTGCGTTTGTCGCGGCGGTGACCTTTTTCGGGGCTGCCTTCTCCATCATGGCATTTAATAACGACGTGGACGTGACAAAGCTGTTCGGTCAGCTCTACGAACTGGTCACAGGGCGGGAGACGGGCGGATTTACCATACTGGAGATCACATATTCCATAGGTATTACTGCGGGGATCTTGATCTTTTTTAACCATTTCGGAAAGAAACGTTTTACCGTGGACCCAACGCCGATGGAGGTGCAGATGCGTCTGTACGAAAACGATATCCAGACGACTCTGGCAGAGGATGCGGCGAGAAAGGGGGCGGAGCTGGATGCCGGCACAGTGGGCACAGCAGATCCTTCTGGCAGCAGTCGGACTTAGCGCGGGGGTGGCCGCAGCAGGGGGGCTGTTTGCTTTCATCGTAGAGCTCGGCGTGGTGGCGGATTTCGCCGACCGCACCCACACAGGGGACCGGCTTCTGTTCTATGAGACGAGCGTGGCGCTGGGCGGGATCCTGGGAAATCTGTTCTATGTATTCGGACCTGGGTCGCCGGCGGTTATGCAGCGGCTCTTCATGCAGCCGCTCCCGGAAGGGGCGGCATTTTCTGCGGGAAACGGGCTTCTGGGGATTTTCGGGCTTTTTTCCGGGATCTTTGTCGGGTGCTGGGCGATGGCGCTTGCGGAGATATTGAATGTATTCCCGGTATTTATGCGCCGCGCGCGGATCGTGAGATATATCGCGGCATTTACGATCAGCATTGCCGTTGGGAAAGGGCTGGGGGCAGGGCTCTTTTTCTTCAGGGGCTGGTAGGGATGCCCTGAGACGGAAAGCCTGTCTGCGGCGATGGATTATGGTTGAACTTCCGCAAAAAAAATGATAAAGTTGATTATGGGTTCAGGAAATATTGTTTTCTATGCGGAGGAAGATATGAGAACAGGACTAAAGATCATCTCCATATTGCAGATCATTGCGGGACTTTTTGTGGCAGGTGCAGGAGCGCTGACAGTAGCGCTCTATATGTCGGGCGATACTTCGCTGGGGCTGACTGGCGAGACTGTGGTCTTAAGCACGGTTATGTTTGTGCTGGAAGGCGCGCTGGGTCTCATCAGCGGGGCGCTGGGCCTGCGGGCTGCGAAAGATCCGGCGAAATCGATGCTGGCAGTGATATGGGGCGGCCTGTCCCTGGCGCTGTCTGTGTTTAACCTTGTCACCGAGCGGAATGTCCAGCAGGCTGTTTCGTGCATCATACCGCTGCTTTACTTTATATTCGCGATGAATGTGCGCAGGAGCAGGAAGTAACAGGAACAAGGCGCCGGCAGAAAGACGGGTAGAGGAGTGTCTGTATCATACAGGCGCTCTTTTTATTGTGAAGAGAGTGTGAAACGGCATGGAGGAATGCCCGGAAATATGATAAAATAGGAACATTGGCGCAGAAGGGAGAGACAGTTATGCTTCAGATCAGAGATATCTGTAAGGAATACCGCACCGGAAGCCTGGTACAGAAAGCTCTTGACAAAGTAAGTTTAAATTTAAGAGACAATGAGTTTGTCGCGATCCTGGGACCCAGCGGCTCGGGAAAGACGACGCTCCTTAATATCATAGGCGGTCTGGACCGCTATGACAGCGGGGATCTGGTCATCAATGGGATCTCCACGAAAAAATACAGGGACAGAGACTGGGATTCTTACCGCAACCATACGATCGGTTTTGTATTCCAGAGTTATAACCTGATCCCCCATCAGACGATCCTCGCGAACGTGGAACTGGCACTGACCATTTCCGGCATCGGCAAGAGCGAGAGGCGGAGACGGGCGCGGCAAGCGCTGGCGCAGGTGGGCCTGGGCGAGCAGGTACACAAGAAACCGAACCAGCTCTCGGGCGGACAGATGCAGAGAGTCGCCATCGCAAGAGCCCTGGTGAATGATCCGGATATCCTTCTTGCCGATGAGCCGACAGGGGCCCTTGACAGTGAGACCAGCGTGCAGGTCATGGAGCTGTTAAAGGAAGTGGCGAGCGACCGCCTTGTGGTGATGGTGACCCACAACCCGGAGCTGGCGCAGGAATATGCCACACGCATTGTAAACTTAAAGGACGGGAAGATCATCTCCGACAGCGATGAATATGTGATCAGGGAGAAGATGGAGCCTCCGGAACACAGGAACATGGGAAAGGCTTCCATGTCCTTTTTTACGGCGCTTTCCTTAAGCTTTAACAACCTGAAGACCAAAAAGGCGCGCACACTGCTGACCGCATTTGCCGGGTCCATCGGTATCATCGGCATCGCGCTCATCCTGTCGCTTTCCACGGGAGTGAATGCCTACATCAAGGATATAGAAAAGGAGACGCTCTCAGAGTATCCCCTTCAGATCCAGAGCACCGGATTTGATCTCAGCTCCATCATGGTCAGCGATGAAGCCGCAGGGGATCAGGAGCAGAAAGAGTCCGGCGATATCCGCGTGATCGAGATGGTGACGGATATGTTTTCCACTATGGATTCCAATGACCTGGAGTCTCTCAAAAAATATCTGGACAGCGGGGAGAGCGGGATCGAAAAATACACGAATGCCATTGAGTATTCCTACAATGTAACTCCGCAGATCTACCGGGAAGAGGGGGATACAGTGCGCCAGGTGCATCCGGATACCTCTTTTGAGGCAATGGGGCTGGGCTCCTCTTCCAGCTCGAACAGCATGATGTCCACCATGATGAGCACCAACGTGTTTTATGAGATGCCGGAGAACCGGGATCTGTATGAAGGGCAGTATGATGTAAAGGCAGGGCGCTGGCCGGAGGATTACAATGAGTGCGTCCTCGTGCTCACTTCCGGCGGGAGCATAAGCGACTTCATGCTGTATACCATGGGGCTGCGCGACCCGCTGGAATTAGACGAGATGGTCCGCCAGTTTATCAATGAGGAAAATGTGGATACCCCGGAAGATATGGGGGAATATTCCTATGACGATATCCTGGGGATCACGTTCCGGCTTGTGAACAGCGCGGATTACTATGAATATGACAGTCAGTACCATGTGTGGAGAGACAAGACGAATGACCGGGATTATATGAGACAGCTTGTGAGAGACGGAGAGAAGCTTACCATCGTGGGGATCGTCCAGCCGTCCGAGGATGCCGGCGCGTCGGCGCTGAATGCCGGGATCTGCTACCCTGCGTCTCTGACAAAGCATGTGGCGGAGCAGGCGGCGCAGGAAGAGATCGTAAAGCAGCAGCTCGCAGAGCCCTCTGTCAATGTGTTTACCGGAGAGCCCTTCGGGGAGGACAGTGGGGAAGATGACTTTGATATGCAGTCTCTGATCACTGTGGATGAGGAGAAGCTGAAAGAGGCGTTTGGATTTGACGCAGATGCTTTGTCGGGGATCGGGGATTCTGTGGATCTCTCCGGTGTGTTCAGCTCAGCCGGGAGCAAGGTGGATCTGTCGGGAATGATCGACCTGGGAGATATCTCAGTGGACCTTCCGGAAATGCCTGCGCTGAGCCTGGGAGACATTATGGGGGATTTGGATGTCACAGTGTCTCCGGACGGGATGTCCGCTCTTGCGGGCAGCCTGATGGAAGGGTATCAGATTTATGTGCAGTCACATCCCGAAGCAGACTATTCCGGCCTGGACGAGGCATTCCAGGATTATCTGTCCACCCCGGAAGCCCAGGAGATCCTGAAGGAAAATATCAGTGAGATCATCCGGTCCGGGGAAGGGATCACAGTGACTGTGGATGACCTGAAAGGAATGGTCACGGAGATCGTGGGCGGATTCGCGCAGTATGCGGCGGATAAAGGCTACACAGACCCGGATCGATTTGACACTTATCTCCTTGAGTACCTCGGGACGGCGGAAGCTCAGGAAATCCTGAACAAATGGGCAGGAGAGATCTTCGGGGGGATCGCGGATAATGTGACCGTCTCATCTGACCAGATCCGAAAGCTCGCCTCAGAGCTGGCGGCGGGATATCAGGTTTACGCTGCGGCAGGCAACGGTCCTGACCCGGGTAAAATGACGGAATATTTCCTGGACTATCTGGGCACGCCGGACGGACAGCAGAGGCTCTCGGAAGGGCTTGCGGAAGTGGTGGATCTGGACAGCCTGGGGCAGCAGATCTCCGGGGCAGTGGAAACCTATATGCAGACTGCTGCGTCCTCTTACGGCAGCGCAGTCGGCCAGGCGATCCAGAGCCAGATCTCATCCGCCATGCAGCAGGTGATGGGACAGCTTGCCTCAGGGATGGAGACTGCGATGAAACAGGCAATGTCCCAGATGGGAAGCAGCCTGGAGAATGCATTTTCAGGCGCAATGGATATTGACGCGGAGGCATTTGCGGATGCGTTCCGGATGAATATGACAGGGGAAGAGCTGGCGGAGCTTATGATGTCCATGAGTTCCAGCGACAGCGCTTCCTATGAGAATAATCTGAAAGAGCTGGGGTATGTGGACTTTGATGTGCCGAGCGGCATTGACATCTACCCAAAGGATTTTGAGAGCAAAGAAGAGGTCGTCAATATCCTGGATGGATACAACAGCCGGATGGAGGCAGAGGGAAAAGAAGAGCAGGTGATCACCTACACGGATGTGGTGGGCACACTGATGTCCTCTGTGACAGATATCATTGATATCATCAGTTATGTGCTGATCGCTTTTGTAGCGATCTCCCTCATCGTGTCCTCGATCATGATCGGTGTCATTACCTATATCAGCGTGCTGGAGCGGAAGAAGGAGATCGGGATCCTGCGCGCCATTGGGGCGTCAAAGGGGAATATCTCCCAGGTGTTCAACGCGGAGACCTTTATCATCGGCCTGTGCGCGGGACTGATCGGCATCGGGCTTTCCCTGCTCATCCTCATACCCGGGAATATGCTGATCCATTTCCTGGCAGGGACGGATGAGGTGAGCGCTGTGCTCCCGGTCGTACCGGCGGTCATCCTGATCCTGCTGAGCGTGGTGCTGACGCTGATCGGAGGGATCATCCCGTCCAGGAAGGCGGCGAAGAGCGACCCGGTGACAGCGCTGCGGACAGAGTAGGAGGGCGGCCCGGGCTGCATCAGCTGAGGCAGTGTGCCGGTCAGCGGAATGCGGAGAAGTAGAGCAGGAGAATGCGGTATGGATAAGAAATAGAACGGAGGCGGATGTACATGGAGAACCTGATCTTCAGCCTGAACGCGACAGTCCCGGTCTTTCTTATGATGGTGCTGGGGCTGGTGTTCCGGAAGCTGGGCTGGATCGATGACGTGTTTGCGTCGAAAATGAATAAATTTGTATTCCTGGTACCCCTGCCGGTGCTCGTCTTTGAAGACCTGGCGACGGTGGATTTCTCCGAGGTGTGGAATCTGAAGTTTGTGCTGTTCTGCTTTGCGGCGACCCTGATCAGTATCGGGATCGCGGCGGCGGTCTCTTTCCTGTGGAGAGATAAGTCCATACAGGGGGAGTTCATCCAGGCGTCCTACCGGAGCAGCGCGGCGCTCCTTGGGATCGCGTTCATCCAGAATATCTATGGGAATGCAGGGCTGGCGCCGCTTATGATCATCGGCAGCGTGCCGCTTTATAATGTGATGGCAGTCATTGTGCTCGCTTTCTTCCGGCCGGAGCGGAAACGGCTGGATAAGGAACTTTGGAAGTCCACGTTAAAGGGCATTGTGACAAACCCGATCATTATCGGGATCGCGGCGGGCATCCTCTGGTCTGCCCTGAAGATCCCCATGCCGCCCATCCTGGAGAAAACGGTATCCAATGTGGGCGCTGTGGCAACCCCTCTGGGACTGATGGCGATGGGCGCCACATTTGATATCCGAAAAGCCTTTGCAAAGGTCAGACCGGCGGCTGCCGCAGCGGTGATGAAGCTGGTGGGATTTGCCGCGGTGTTCCTTCCTCTGGCGGTCATGCTGGGATTCCGGCGGGAAGAGCTGGTGGCGATCCTGGTCATGCTGGGCTCTGCGACTACGGTGAGCTGTTTTGTCATGGCGAAGAATATGGGGCATGAGGGAGTGCTTACTTCCAGCGTAGTCATGCTTACAACGCTTTTCAGCGCGTTTACGCTGACCGGATGGCTGTATGTGCTGAGGAGCCTGGGGATGGTATAAAAAAGGGACACCCTGAAACTGGATTGGGGACGTAGTAAAATCGAATTTTACTACGTCCCCAATCCAGTTTCAGGGTGTCCCTTTTCCTAT
>DWUV01000161.1 GCA_019120595.1 Candidatus Mediterraneibacter tabaqchaliae
GCGGAAGATTCGCCTGCGGCTCAGGCATCCGCTTTGAAATTAACGCCGCATCCCATTCTTTTAAGTCTTTCCATCAGATTACTCCAAGTCACCGTCGCCATATCCCCGTCCGCCGCGAAAGGTGCATCAAAGGGGAACGGTTTTCTGCGTGCATCCGATCGGAAGGTCCCCGCAGGCAAATGCAGGATTTCGAAAGTTGGGTGAGAGGGGAGCTTCAACGGCGGAACAGGAAGCTTTACCAAACGGAAGGTAACACGGACTTCCGGAAGAGGATTAGCCGTTCGATTTGGCCCAGCAAGCTGTGCCTCTCTACTTGTGATAAGTTTCTGGTGGATGGGGGAAGGATTATCTTTTGTCGGGGGTCTTCCGTCTTGAGCGAAACAGAAAACAGCGAAGCGCCTTTTCGGAACATCTTTCAGCGCGGGGATATGGGTGGTTGAGGCGACTTCGGAATGAGGCCTGGAAGAACTTAAAATCTGCAAGTACGCGTTAAACAGGGCATCGGAATTGTCTGAGACGAAGTCGAGTTATCCGATGCCCTGTTTTGTTTTTAGCGTACTTGCAGATTTTCTAGTTCTTCCTGCCTCATGAAGCGGAGCCGATGCCAGCCATATCCCCGCGCTGAATACGTCCTCGACATCCGTGCTTCACTGTTTTCGGACGTGCATCCGATCGGCCGGCTCCCCCGCAAATGCAGGATTTCCTACCAAAGTTTCTTGTAGATCTGTATTACATCTGCCTTGCTCGGCACTCTCGGGTTTGTCGCGGTGCACGCGTCTTCCAGCGCTGCATCCGCCATATGGTCAATAGCCTTAAAATACTCTTCCTCTGTGATCGTTCCCATCTGGGAGATCGACAGCGGGATATCCATCTCTTTTAACATAAACTGTACCCAGTTCACGAGGGATCTTACTGTCATGATCTTGTTGTAGCTGCTCAGCCCGAGGATCTGCGCCACTGTGGAGTAGCGCTTCACTGCCGGGAGATACTCAGAGCGGCTCTTGCTGTGTTTGTTGATATCACTGTTAAACTCAATGATATGCGGCAGGAGCATCGCGTTCGCGCGTCCGTGCGGGATGTGGAACGTAGCTCCGAGCTGATGCGCCATTCCGTGGTTCAGTCCGAGTGACGCACAGTTAAATGCAAGTCCTGCCAGGCAGGATGCGGAATGCATCTTCTGGCGCGCGTGCGTATCATTCCCGTCCAGGTATGCCCTTAAAAGGAATACGCCGCAGATCTCGATCGCCTTCTCTGCGAGCGCGGTCGAGAAATCATTTCTATTCGTGCTGACACATGCTTCAAGAGCGTGTGTAAACACATCCATCCCCGTATCTGCCGTGATCGACGGCGGAACGCTCTTTACCAGCTCCGCGTCCAGGATCGCCTCGTCCGGCATCATGTCTCTTGATACGAGCGGATATTTCACCTGTTCTGCCGGATCAGTGACTACCGCAAAGGAAGTTACCTCTGATCCTGTCCCGCTCGTTGTGGGGATCGCGATCAGTCCGACCTCTGCATAGTGGTCTACCCTCAGGGCAAACTCACGGATCGACTTCGATGAATCGATGGCTGAGCCGCCGCCTACCGCCACGATCGCGTCCGGCCGGTACTCGAGCATCTTTTTGACGCCTTCACTGATCTTTTCGATCGGCGGATCCGGCACAACATCCTTAAAGATCTCGAACTCTTTATTCCCCTTCCGAAGAGGCTCTGTCACAAGCTCGATCATCTCACCCTGGGCGATGAACGGATCTGTCACGATCAGTACTTTCTGATAAGGGATCTCCGCCAGACGGTCCAGCGCCTGATCCCCGAAAAATATTTTTGTCTTAATATCAAAGCTCTTCATAGCTGTCCTCTCTATTCAGAATAAATGCATTTTATTCCTGACTCTTTAAATGTCCTGAGCCACCTGTCCTCCGGCTTTTCGTCTGTGACCACCATTGTAAGGTCATCCAGAGGACCGATATTGGTAAATGCAGTCTTGTCGAATTTACTGCTGTCGACCGCCAATATCTTCTCCGTCGCGGATGCCAGCATTGTCGCCTTGTTATTCGCATGGAGTTCATCCGAATCTGTCATGCCCGCGTCAGCATCGACCCCTTTGCAGGAGATGATCGCTTTATCCACGTGATAAGACCGGATCGCCTTATCTGTCTGCGGACCCACAAGAGCAAAAGACCCTTCCCTGGACGCCCCGCCTGTCGACATGACTGTCCAGTCCTGGGCGTCAAACAGCTCGATGATGATCTCGATCGAATTTGTAATAACAGTCAGGTTCTTTTTGCCTTTCTCCTGCAGTGCTTTTGCAATATACACTGCCGTGGAGCTCGCGTCCAGCATGATGCTGTCCCCGTCCTTCACGATCCGGCTCACCAGCTCTGCAATGCGCTGCTTCCCTACGATATTGCGGTTCTTTCTGATGTTAAACGGCAGTTCGATATTGACGTTTTCATTAATGACAGCCCCGCCGTAACTTTTGATCGCATATCCGTCATTTACCAGTTTCTCAAGGTCTCTTCGGATCGTCTCCTCCGAAACATCATAGATCTGGCTCAGTTCACTTACAACAACTCTTCTGTCGGTCTGCAGTTTTTCCAGGATCTCATTTCGTCTCTCTATCGCAAGCATATCACTGCCTCCTGTTTATGCCAAAACAGGCCCTCCGGCCGCTCTGCTCAGACGCCGGCACGTTTGTCATGCCGCTGTAACGCAGGGAGAAGCAGGGGAGAGCCTGTCTGTCTTATAGCATATTATAAAATTGCATCGCGGATCTGGGCATCCGGGTGAGCGATAACGGAAGAATCGAGGAACATTCCTCTGTCCTTCACCGCTTCCTTCGCCCTCTCGATCGCTGCCTCAACAGCAGCAACCTCTCCTGTCAGGAGCATGTATGATTTTCCGCACATACCTCTTGCGATACGCAGCTCGATCAGGTCTACAATGGCTGTCTTTGCCGCCTCATCCGCTGCAACGATAATGGATGCCGCATCATATGTCTCAAAGATGCCCAGCGCAGATACGTCTTCGATCTTTGCTGCTCCATAGATCGCCGGGAAAATAGATTCATGCGGGTTTCCGAGCACAAAACTGTCGATCAGATGGAAGCCGTGCAGCTCTCTGGCGTTGTCTACCGCTGCTTTTACGGCACTCAAGTCACCTGTAATGATCGCAATATATTTGCCCGGACATACGGTCTGAGCTTCGATTATGCTGACTTCAGAGGTCTTTACCATGGCATCCGCCGCGGTGATACCTGCTGAAACAGTCTTATATTCTACCATTCCAATTGCCTTACTCATTGCCTGCACGTCCTTCCTAAGTTTCTATGATCACATATTTATCATTTACTTCTGTCACTGTACCTGTAACTGATGCATGGATCCCCACGCTCAGCCCCTTGGCCGGTTCAGCGATCATCTGTCCCTTTGTCACTTTGTCGCCTGCTTTTACGACTGCTGACGCAGGCGCTCCGATATGCTGGCTTAACATGATCCGCACTCTCTTCACCGGTACCTCGCTCTCGTCAAGAGGCGCCTCTTTGTTGTACTTCGTCAGGTCAAGCCTTGCCATCAGCCGCTCCATCGGGACTTTCCTGTATTCTCTTTCCGGTCCTACCGGCTTTGCCTCCACCTGCGGCGGACGGATGCCGTTCGCCCTTAAGCCCGCCTTGTACTCTGCCATAAGGCTTCTGGGTGAAAGACCCTGGAAACAGGAATACAGTTCACAGACACCACAGGATGAGCAGAACATCGTATTTACAAAGATGTTTGGCTCCTGGATATCCTTGCATGTGGCTGCAAGCATGAACTTATTTGGCTCGATCGGGTGCCCGAGCGCATGTCTCGGACAGAGATCTGTACACATCGAACACTGACAGCAGCATGCTGCCGCCCGTTTCATATCGATGGAATTTTTCTTTAATTTTTTCTGAATGATATAATGGTCCTCCGGCAGTACAAGGATCGCGTTTGTCGTCTTAGTGACAGGCTGCGCTCCCGTGCCGATATTTCCCATCATCGGTCCGCCCACAAAGTAGACCGGGTTCGGTGTCGTCACATGACCTGCAAGCGCGACTACCTCGTCCAGCGGCGTCCCGATCGGCACGCGTACGGTCACCGGATGCTCGACTTCCGCTACGACAGATACCAGCTTGTCTTCTACCGGTGTCTTCTCGTTCAGCGCCCTGTACACATTGTATACTGTCTCTACGTTGAACACCGCGACACCGCTCTCGATCGGCAGCCCGCCCGGGCGGACAACCTTGCCGGTCACTTCATAGATCAGTACGACTTCATCGCCTGCCGGATACACTTCATCCAGCAGCCCCAGCCTCACTTCCGGATATTGATCGATCACGGCGCTCACTGCCTCGATCGTCTTTTTATACGCTTTCTTGATGCCGATGATAACTTCCTTTGCACCGACTGTCTCGCCGATCATATGGAATGTATCAATGATCTCTTTCGCATATTTTTCAAGCAGCTGCCTGTGCAGTCTTAAGAGCGGCTCGCACTCCGCACAGTTCAGGATGATCGTATCCGCACGCTCATCAAGCTTGGCATATGTCGGAAATCCCGCACCACCTGCACCAACGATACCGTTCTGCTGCAATATGCTGCTCAATTCTTTCATATCCATAATTTCACTACTCCAGTCCTGATCCGTCGTCAATAATTCCTACGATCGCCGCATCGATAGGCGCGTCGGGCATCCCGCTGCCGATCCTCGCCGCGCTGCCCTGGGCAACGAGCACATACTCGCCGATGCCCGCGCCGATCTTGTCGATGGCGATGAGCTGTTTCGCGCCGGAGTGCATATGCTCCAGAACGTCTACGATCATGAATTTATTGCCGATCAAATTTTCACATTTGCGTGTTGAAACAACACTTCCAACAACTTTCCCTATCAGCATGATATTATCCTCACCGTGTCGCCGGTCGCAATCTTTGCAGCGTTCGCCTCATCCGTATCGATATGCATTTCAAGGGTAAAGCTGTCGTCCACGCGGATCTTTACGCGGTTGAAGATCGTTCCTCTCTCATTGTCCGCCTTCACGGAGACGATATCGCCGTCATGCACGCCTGCCGCCATGGCATCCTTCGGGGACATATGTATATGGCGCATCGCAATGATGCAGCCCTCGTCCAGGTAGATCGCGCCCTTTGGTCCTACGACCGCGATCGGGGCGCTTCCCTCGATCTTGCCGGACTCCCGGATCGGAGCGTTCACTCCCAGGCGGATCGCATCTGTGGCGGAGATCTCTACCTGCGTCTGCTTCCTCACAGGACCGAGCACGCGCACATTTTCGATCGCCCTCAGCTTGAGACCGACGATCGTCACTGTCTCATTTGCCGCGAACTGTCCGCCCATAAGGCCTTTTTTCCGTGTCAGATGGTATCCTTCACCGAACAGCGCTTCCACATGTTCCTGAGTAAGATGGATATGTCTTGCGGACACTCCGATCGGCACCATGTATCCTGCCCCTTCAGAGGATTTCTGCTTTTCAACTGCTTCCAGGACCAGTTTTGTAATTAATGCTACATTACTGTTATCCATATCTCAATTCTCCTCCAAAAACGGATCTGCATCATCCGTTTTTCTCATATGCAGGAAACAGCCTGTCTCTGCGGCTGTTTCCTGCGGGGTCTGTCAATAATTACTGTGATTATTTCAGGACCGGAAGGATCTTCTCCACATCGTTGTGCGGTCTCGGGATCACGTGTGTAGCTACGAGCTCGCCAAGTCTTCCTGCTGCCTCTGCTCCGGACTCAACTGCGGATTTTACAGCTCCTACATCTCCGCGTACCATAACTGTTACGAGTCCGCTTCCGATCTTCTCTGTTCCTACGAGAACTACGTTCGCAGCCTTTAACATTGTATCTGCAGCCTCGATCGATGCTACCAGACCTCTTGTTTCAACCATTCCTAATGCTTCCTGTGACATTCTTCTCTCCTCCTTCTGAATCGTCGGTTGTTCCTGAACCGTTGTTTCTGCTTTCTGCGCCGTCTTTCTCACTCTTCGTACAGTTTTCGCCGGCGCTTTGGCTGTTGTTGTTTTCTTTTCCTCTGCCATATCAAACTGCCTCCTAACTTACACGGTTTGCACTGCTGTTCACAATCTTGAGCACCTCTTCGTGAGGACTCGGGATCACAACATGGCATACCGGTT
>DWUV01000162.1 GCA_019120595.1 Candidatus Mediterraneibacter tabaqchaliae
GACGGCCTGTATGCGGACGGATCTGTGATCCAGCATACAAAACATGCCTATACCGGAAGCTACGGAAATGAGCTCCTGAAAGGTGTGGGCAGGATCCAGTCCATTATCGCGGGCACATCCTTTGATATCACGGACGAGAGGATCAACAATGTATATGAGACCGTGATCAACGGATACATCCCGCTGATGCACAAAGGACAGATGATGTCCATGGTCAATGGAAGGAGTATTTCAAGGGCGCCGGGAACGAACCCGTTCACAACGGAATTCGCGGCAGGGTCTGAGACCATCTCCAATATCATGCTGCTGGCGTCAGGCGCGCCGGAAGAGTACAGCTCCGCGTTTAAGTCAGCGGTCAAGTACTGGCTGGAGGAGAGTGACGGCGCGTATGATTTCTATGGAAATGCGAGAGACTTTGACGCGCTCCTCGGAGCAAAAGAGATCATGAACGATGACTCTGTCACAGCGGAAAAATACGAGGGCATGAAAGTGTACGGCTCCATGGACAGAGTCGTACAGGTAAATGAAGATTATACAGCCGGTCTTGCCATGTACTCATCCAGGATCTACAATTATGAGTTCGGCAATACGGAAAATAAGAAAGGCTGGCATACAGGCGACGGAGTCCTGTATATCTATAACAATGACCTGAAGCAGTACGGAGAAGGCTACTGGCCGACAGTGGATCCGTACCGCCTGCCGGGAACGACAGTGGATACAAAAGAGCTGACGGACGGTTCCGGATATAACAAGACTTCTCCGCAGTCATGGGTCGGCGGAGCGACCGACGGGACAAACGGTACGGCCGCTATGTACTACAATACGACAAACCTGGGACAGGATATGGATCTCAAAGCGCAGAAGTCCTGGTTCTTCCTTGACGGAAAGATCGTGGCTCTGGGCGCGGGCATCACCGGGACCACGGACGCAGCGATCGAGACAACGGTTGAGAACCGCATGATGACCGGCGATGACAATGCCATCAGCTACAACGGCGAGGCGTGGGATAAGACAGAAGAGGAAAAGCAGGCAAAAGCCGGAGATTACGCATTCTTCAAAGGCACGGGAGAAGGAAACGACATCGGATATGTATATCTGGACGATGCGGATATCTATCTCGCGCAGGAGACAAGGAGCGGGAAATACACGGATATCAATGAGTATTTCGTAAGTGACAAAGAGTACACAAATACATACTTCAAGATGGGGATCAACCACGGAGACAGTGTGGAGAATGGAACTTACAGTTATGTCCTGCTTCCGGGCAGCACAGAAGAAGAGACCGCGGCATTTGCTGAAAACAGCACGGTCGAGGTCGTAAGGAACGATGTGGATGTGCAGGCTGTAAAAGATACACAGAGCGGCGCGTTCGCAATGAACGTATGGCCCACAGAAGGTACAGGCAGCGAGAGTGTAAACGGAATTGCTGTAGACGCATCTGCTTCCATTTATACACAGACAAAGGACGGCGTAATGACTATCGCTATCAGCGATCCGAAGCAGAAAGATGTGCAGATCGGCCTGACACTGACAGACGGTTATGCGGAGGTGGTTTCCGCGGATGAAGGCGTGACAGTAAATGAAAACGGAAGCTTCACGATCGACACGACAGACAGCGCGGGAGCGTCTCATATCATCAAGGTGAAAACATCAGTTGAGTCAGTCAGCAAGAAGACCCTGGAGTACTTCCTCAACGAGGCAAAAGGCTATGTAGAGGACGGCACAGTCAGCGGCCTGGTGGACTCTGTGCAGAAGATGTTCACAGACGCCATCGCAAAAGGCGAGGCAGTGATGGCTGATGAAGGCGCCACGAGAGAGGAAGTGCTGGACGCGGCGAAAGACCTGATGCTGGCCGTCCACGCCCTGAACATGAAGGCGGCGGATAAGACAGATCTTGAGATGGCTTTGGAGCTGGCGGAGATGATCGACCTGAATAAATATGTAGAAGCCGGACAGGCAGAATTCCTTGCGGCGAAAGAAGCGGCAGAGACAGTGCTTGCAGACGGCGATGCGATGCAGGAAGAGACAGATCAGGCGTGGGGCGATCTGGTGGAGGCTATGGAGGCTCTCCGGCTGAAAGCGGACAAGTCCGTGCTCCAGGATCTGATCAGCCAGACGGCAGAGCTGGATCTGAGCGGATATACAGAGGAAAGCGTCAATGTATTCCGCGCGGCGCTGGCAGCGGCGAACAGCATCCTTGCAGATGAAACTCTGTCCGTGGACGACCAGGCCAAGGTAGACGAGGCAGTGTCAGCGCTTCAGGCAGCGGCGGACGGACTTGAGAAGGATCCGGGCAGCCAGGGCGGCGATGCGGAAAATCCGGATGGCGGTGAGGACGGCGAAAATCCTGACGGCAATACCGGGGCTGTCTCCGGCGATGACGCGGACGGCAGCGGATCAGGAAACGGAGCTGACAGCGGAA
Organism: Candidatus Mediterraneibacter tabaqchaliae; assembly: GCA_019120595.1. Taxonomy (GTDB): domain Bacteria; phylum Bacillota; class Clostridia; order Lachnospirales; family Lachnospiraceae; genus Mediterraneibacter; species Mediterraneibacter tabaqchaliae. The sequence continues at coordinate 2,423 of DWUV01000162.1, forward strand.
ACGGCGGCAGTGAGAACGGAGGCAAAGCTCCGGTGGCAGTGCAGACCGGCGATGCGTCACCGATCATGCTGTATGTATTCCTGGCAGCAGGCGCGGCGGTGATCGCGGTGCTTGCAGGAAGATTTAGAAAAGTGAAATAACAGGTGAGATTTGGGACACCCTGAAACCGGATTGGGGACGTAGTAAAATTCGATTTTACTACGTCCCCAATCGCCATATCACAGATAAAATAAGATGTCAAGTATTTATTGCAAAATGCAAGAAATAGTTGTTGACAATCAAAAGTTTGGTGTGATATAGTAAAAAATGCACTATTGTGGAAAGGTGTGCCATATCAGCAGGAAAACTGCCGGTACAGCAGTCTTTTCACTTGTAGGGTTCAGACTGCCGGGAGGCTGAAAAAAGTTTTCTGCGGCTGAGAAAAATATAAGGAGTGAAACGTCAATGGAGAAAAACAGGATCCGTCCCATTAAAACCGGAAAAAGCTTCCGCATGAGCTATTCCAGGCAGAAGGAAGTATTGGAAATGCCCAATCTCATTGAGGTTCAGAAAGATTCCTACCAGTGGTTTCTGGATGAAGGTCTCAAAGAGGTGTTTGACGATATTTCCCCGATCGCTGATTACAGCGGACACTTAAGTCTGGAATTTGTGGACTTTACACTTTGCGAAAAAGATGTGAAATATACGATCGATGAGTGCAAAGAACGAGACGCGACTTATGCGGCACCCCTGAAAGTCAGGGTAAGGCTCCATAATAAGGAGACTGATGAGATCAATGAACATGAGATCTTCATGGGAGACCTTCCTCTGATGACAAAGACAGGTACATTTGTCATCAACGGAGCTGAACGTGTCATCGTCAGCCAGCTTGTGCGTTCTCCGGGAATCTATTACGGGATCGCCCATGATAAGCTTGGAAAGAAGCTTTATTCGGCAACCGTTATCCCGAACAGAGGCGCATGGCTCGAGTATGAGACAGACTCCAATGACGTTTTTTATGTGCGTGTTGACCGTACAAGAAAGGTGCCGATCACAGTGCTGATCCGTGCCCTTGGTATCGGGACGAACGCAGAGATCATAGATTTATTCGGCGAGGAGCCAAAGATCCTCGCAAGCTTCGGAAAGGACACTGCTGAGAATTATCAGGAGGGTCTGTTAGAGCTGTACAAAAAGATCCGTCCGGGCGAACCGCTTGCCGTTGACAGCGCGGAGAGCCTGATCAATAGTATGTTCTTTGATCC
>DWUV01000163.1 GCA_019120595.1 Candidatus Mediterraneibacter tabaqchaliae
CTCTGCCGCTTGAATTGAAGAGGCAAATTGACTATACCCCGATCACCGTGATAGAGATAAAAATAAATGATGAGAAAAGAAAATCGGAAGTATTGAGACAGATTTTTGCAAATTTAAATAGAGGAGGATCACTTTTATCACCACAGGAGCAGAGAAATGGTATCTATGTATGCTCATTTTATGATAAGTTACAGGAGTTTAATCGGAATAATAGTAAATGGAGACAATTATGGGGGAGAGAAGATGCTAAAGAAAAGGATATGGAAACCCTCCTCAGATTATGTGCTTTAAAACGTTATGCTCGTGTGAGAAAAAAACTGGTGGATTATGAGTTTGTGATTAAGGGATATAGAAGCTCCTATGGGGAATTGCTGGATCATTTTTCAGAAGAAGCAATGTGGTTTGAAAAAAAAGAAATTGATGAATATATAAATAGTCTTTCTGATTTTCTGGATTTATTTCAAATGAGTGGAAAACCAGCTTCTAAAGTGGCGCTATTGGAAAGTTTTTATATTGTCCATGAAAAAATGAATGTCAATAAACCGATCACGTCCCATATATATAATGCGGTTTTAGAAAATCCACGGTATAAGCAGTATGCAAGGCAGGGAACTGTAAAGATGAAAAGCATGAATGAAAGGTGGAAAACAGTCTATGAAATTTGGACGGGAGCAGATTGAAGATATAGTAAGAAAAATATCCGCTAAGGAATTGAATTACATTGATTCGGTTGTCGTAGGGGACAATTCAAGCGGAAAGTCTTTGCTGCTGAAAGAATTTGTACAGCAGGTAAATTCCAGCGGAGCAGAAGTCTATTTCATAGATGCAGTAAACAGGAGTTTTAATGTAAAAGAAGTACCGGTCCTGCCGGATGAAAAACCTGAGTATAAGCCTGTGCTCCTTGAGACCCGGATGAGGGAGGACTATTTTAATCTGAAGGATTCGTTCAACTGCTATGGAACGCTTACCGAGACGGCAGAGAGGATTTATCCGATATATGAAGCTGAGGTTCAGGCACTGTTTTATGAGCTTACCGGGACGAAATTTACATTGATGCCGGAGGATCCTTTCGGAGAGGTTAGATTTCAAGAGGGAAAAGGCCTTTTGTCAAGCGGCTATCAGGCAATCGTGCGGACCCTGCTGGAACTCCTTTATTATGATGACGCTGTGATCGGAGAAAAAGGCGGGCGGAAAGCATGGGTGGTGATCGATGAGCTGGATGAATTCCTCTCTCCCAGGTATTCAGCCAGGATCCTGGAGTTCCTGAAGGAAAAATTCCCGTGGGCTGACTGGCTGGTCAGTACGCACTCCTGCGACCTCATCGCAAATTCATCGGATGCCAATTTGATCGTTTTGGATGATGGGGAGTGCGAGGTGATCGATATCAACGATTATTCTTCAGTATCAGAAGTCCAGATTATTTTTGAAAGACTGTTTGGAAGGATAAAGAATGAAGAAGATGCCATTGACGGGAAGCTCCGCCGGCTGCTCAACAATAAAATCAATAATGCATGGAAAGATTCGGACGAAGAACTGTTGAAAGGATTACAGCAGGAGCAGCTTACGGCTTCCCAATCAGTTATTTTACGCCAGATACAGGAGTGGTGAATATATAGAAATGGAAGATAATCTGATCTTACAGATGCCTTTGTTTCATCCCCGGTATAAGAAGTGGAAGAAATACGGGTATACAAAAAGAGACGAAAAAGAAAATTTGACAGAGGTTCTCGAGGAAAGCTCCGGCGGGTACTGTATGTATTGTTATACAAGGATCCGGGTTGACGGGAAATTATATGCGAATCTGGAACATGCGATAGAAAAGTCAAATTCAGCAAAACTGAGAGAATGTATACCGAATATCGGCATCGCATGTCCGCGGTGCAATCAGTCTCTCAAAAAAGCCGGAGAAAGAAAGAGAAAACTGCCATCTGAAATAATAGAAAACTATGAAAAAGAAAGCCGCTGTTCATCGGAAAAAAGAAAACAGTGTACCGTGGCATGCAAAGCGCTCCGCAGATTACAGAAAGCATGCTGCAACAATTGTGAAGGGAAGATAATCCTGCAGCCAATGGGCGTAAAAGGAGAGGACACAGGGCAGCCGCTGGCATTGCAGTATGACATACTGCATATGGAGTTTCAGCCGGCAAAGGACAGATATACATATTCAGATGCAGAAAAGGAATTTATCGAAGCGCATATCAGGCGTTTCCGTCTGAATGATCCGGTTTATAAAACACGGGGGATTTATGAGTTTATAAAAAATGTGATCAACGGCAATGGCGTCATGCCTGAATATGAATACAATAACTGGATCGTAGATAAATTCCGGGAACAGCTGTCGGGAAAATCCCGGGAAGAAATTTTGAAAATATGTGAAAGTATCTTTAAGATCATATTCAGGATCTGAATCATACTATAAGAGGCCATATTACAATAATGTCACACAGGACAGGCGGAATGTCACCGGATTCGATGTCATCCGCCTGTCTTCCTTTGCTATACTGTCTCCAGACAAGAAAAAGGAGGAGCATGATACATGGCAGTTTTGGAAGTGAAAAATCTAAAGAAAATATACAGGCCGCGGTTCGGCGGCAATCAGGTGCAGGCGCTCTCCTGCGTGAATTTCTCTGTGGAGGAGGGCGAGTATGTGGCGATCATGGGCGAGAGCGGTTCCGGAAAGACCACGCTTTTGAACATCATGGCTGCCCTTGACAGACCGACGGAAGGAACGGTCTGTCTGGACGGGAAACCGCTTTCGGATATTAAGGATAAGGACATCTCGGAATTCCGCCGCGATCATCTGGGCTTTGTGTTCCAGGAGTTTAACCTGCTGGATACGTTTAATGTAAGGGATAATATCCTTCTGCCCCTGGTGCTCAAAGGCGTGCCGCATAAGAAAATGCTGGAGCGAGTCGCCCCGCTGGCGAAGGAACTGGGGATCGCTGCGCTCCTCGACAAGTACCCGTACGAGATCTCGGGCGGACAGAAACAGCGGGCGGCAGTGGCGAGGGCTCTCATCACAGAGCCGAGGCTGATCCTGGCGGATGAGCCGACGGGCGCGCTGGACTCCCGGTCCACGGATGAGCTGCTCTCCCTGTTCGCCCGGATCAATGAGCAGGGTCAGACGATCCTCATGGTGACTCATTCCGTGAAGGCGGCGAGCCGCGCGGGGCGGGTGCTCTTTATCCGGGACGGGGAGGTTTACCACCAGGTATACAGGGGCGCGATGTCCGATGAACAGCTCTATCAGAAAATCTCTGATACGCTGACCATGCTTGCGACAGGTGGTGACAGGCGATGAGGAGGGGATTTTATTTCAGGCTGGCAGCGGAAGGGATATCGAAGAACCGGAAATTTTATTTCCCGTATATCCTGACCTGTATCTGTATGGTAATGATATTTTATATCGTGGCGTATCTGGCCATGAGCGCAGACTTTTCCGGTGTGTTCGGCGGGGATATGCTCCAGTCCATGCTGGGATTCGGAGTTTTTGTGATCTGGATCTTCTCCCTGATCTTCCTGTATTATACGAACTCTTTTCTGATCCGCAGGCGGCAGAAGGAATTCGGGCTGTATAATATCCTGGGCATGGGAAAACGGAATCTGGTGAAGATCCTGCTGTGGGAAAATATACTGACTGCCGTGGTGTCCATTGCGGCGGGCCTGGCGTTCGGCATCTTGTTCTCAAAGCTCGCGGAGATGGCGGCGGTAAAGATCCTGGGAGGAAAGACCGGATTTGATATGAATTTCGCAGCCAAGCCGGTCATGTGGACGGTCATTCTCTTCCTGGCGATCACCCTGCTGATCATGCTGCGGATGGTGGTCTCCATCTTCCGGCTCCGCCCGGTGGAGATGCTCCGCAGTGAGAACACGGGAGAGAAGCCGCCGAAGGCAAACTGGCTGCTCGCCATCCTGGGGGCAGCGCTGCTCGGGGCTGCCTATTATCTGGCGGTGGCTGTCCTTGACCCAATGGCGGCGATGGTCCTGTTCTTCCTGGCGGTGGTCATGGTCATCCTTGCGACGTATTTCCTCTTTATCGCAGGGTCAGTGGCACTCTGCCGCCTGCTCCAGAAGAATAAGAGATACTACTATAAGACAAAGCATTTTATCTCGCTCTCGTCCATGACATACCGCATGAAGCGCAACGGGGCAGGGCTGGCGTCGATCTGTATCCTGTCTACGATGGTGCTCGTCACAGTGTCGTCCACGACCTGCCTGTTCGCCCAGTCAGAGGATGCGGTGGGCAAGCGGTATCCAAAGGATGTGTCAGTACAGATCAGTTTTGCCGACCAGACTGCCCTGAGCGATGAGGATACAGAGCCGTATATCAGCGCAGTGGAAGAGGTACTGGACGAACATGGGGAGACCGCGGAAAACCTTGAAGATTACCGCATGTACAGCCTGACCGTCTATCAGTCCGGGGCGGAATTTCTGATCGATCTGAACAATGGGGAGCAGAGCGGGGAGACAGATCTGGATACCGGAGAAATGCGCGGAGCCTATGTGATCCCGCTGGAAGATTACAACAGGCTGTCCGGAACGGAGACAGAACTGGCAGACGATGAGGCGCTCATATATCCGTACAAGATGGAGTACGAGTATGATACCGTGAACTTCGAAGGATTTGATACATGGAAAGCCGAAAAGTTGGAAAAAGAACCCTTCCGGATCGGGGAGGCGGACGCAAATGCAATGGGCTGTCTTTTTGTCGTGGTAAAGGATGTGTCTGTGCTGGAGCAGATGTGCCGGATCAAAAATGATTCACTTGAAGGGGAAGGCGTCTCTTCCATCCAGAGGTGTTACAGTTTTGACATGGGCTGCGGGGATGAAGAACAGTCTGAGATTTATGATGAGATAAGAGACCGGTTCATGGCTCTGTCAGAAGGGGATGACTCCGGGAATTATGTATACTGGTATACCGAGTCAAAGGCCGCGAGCCGTGCGGAGTATGTCGCCCTTTTCGGCGGGCTCTTCTTCCTGGGCATCCTCCTGGGAGCGGTATTCCTCTTCGGGACTGTGCTGATCATGTATTACAAGCAGATCTCGGAAGGCTACGAGGATCAGGACCGGTTTACTATCCTGATGAAGGTGGGGATGAGCCGGAAGGAAGTAAAGCAGAGCATCAATTCCCAGGTGCTGACCGTATTCTTCCTGCCGCTGATCGCTGCGGGAGTACATTTGGCGTTTGCCTACCCGCTCATCTCCAGGATCCTGAATCTGATCTCAGCCGGGACGGATGAAAAACTTTTCCTGTTTGTGACTGCGTGCTGCTATCTGGTGTTCGCGATTTTCTATGTGGTCTTGTACTGGGTGACGTCAAAAAGCTATTATGGGATCGTCAGCGCGAAAGAGAAGGCGCGGTAAATATATTTTATGCATTGATTTTGCGTAAAATGCGCAAAATGCATATAGAAATGTTGACGAAAACAAGAAATAAAAATATAATCATAGTATGGTTTTACACAGAATCAGCAGAATGGAGATGGGAAAATGTTGCTCGAATTTAAAACAAAAAACTATAAATCCTTTGTTGAAGAAGCAGTCTTTTCAATGGTTTCTGCGCCAAAACAGAAAGGCCTGGATTATAGCCTTATGAAAGTAAAGGTAAAAGGCAAAGAGATCAAGGGGTTAAGTTCTTCTGTGATTTATGGGCCAAATGCGGCAGGCAAAACGAATATCATAGGAGCGATGGATGTTATTCGGACAATCATTTTGAGAGGCAACATCAGAAATTCAGAAGAAAAGTCTTCGCCGAATCCAGCGGCAGAGGCTTTAGAGCTGATCCCGAATAATAATGCGGATGAGCCGAAACCAGTATATTTTTGTGTGAAGTTTTATGAAGAAGATGCAGATAAAAAATTTGTGATCCAATATGAGTTGGAGATCGACCTGGGGACATTCCTTGATGAAGAGTATGAAAGAAGAATAACCGCTGAAACGCTTACTGTAAATGGTGACATTGTTTTCCAACGTTCAGGCAATATAAAGTTTGGAAATATGAAAGTGATCAAGGATTATCTTTCCGATATAACAGAAAAAAATGTGGAAAGTATGAGTGAGATTGCTGAAAATAGTCTGAGCAGGGATGAACTGTTCTTAACAAATGGGTTTAAACTTATTTTTTCCCAGAGATTTGTGAGATTGATCACGGACTGGTTTATGAATAAGTTTATGGTCATTTATCGTGCGGATTCTATGCAGTTGATCAAAAGGTTTGCCGATCCGAAGAAAAAAGCAGTTTATGTGGAAAAAACGACGGATAAAGCCGCAAAATTATTTGGGATCAATTCGAATGCATTAGGCTATGTGGTAAAAGAGGATGAACCGGATGCAAAACTTTATTCCATAGTCAAAAACATGAAAAACAAGAAAAATGCCGGCATAGCAGCGGAAATATTCGAGTCTTATGGAACGATACGCTTTATCAATATGTTTCCATTGGTGATCAAAGCGATGCAGACAGGCGGTGTTTTAGTGGTGGATGAATTTGACGCATCCATCCATCCTATGGCATTGATGAGTATTATTAACGTGTTTCATAATGACGATGTAAATATCCATCACGCCCAGTTGATCTTTAATACGCACAACCCTATTTTTTTGAATTCCAATCTCTTTCGGCGAGACGAGATTAAATTTGTAGAGCGTGATGATGACAGCCATGAAAGTATTTTATATGCTTTATCTGATTTCGGGACATCTGGGGATAAAGGCGTCCGTATGCATGAAGATTATATGGGGAAATATTTTGTCAATCAATACGGCGCAATTAAGGATATTGATTTTACACCTATCTTTGAGGAGCTTCTGGATCAAGAGAGAAAGGCGCAGGTATGATAAAGAAAAAAACAACACAAAAGTATTACTTCAGTGTGGAAGGGGAAACGGAACAATGGTATTTAAAATGGCTTCAGGATCTGATCAATAGTACAGAAGCGTCGCTGTATAAGGTTTCGATTGACTGTATGCCTAAAAATCCGATAAAGCTGGTGAAGTCAATAACAGTTACAAGAAAAATAGATATTTATCATTTTTTTGATTATGAAAGTGGCGAACAGATCCATGTCAAAAGATTTCTAAATACAATGGATGAAATGAAAAGGGCAGAAAAGCTGGGAAAGCAGATCAGGTATAAATCTGGTTACAGTAATTTTACTTTTGATCTGTGGATCATTTTGCATATGACAGACTGTTATTCCTCTTTTGCAGACAGAAGTAAGTATATTACACCGATAAATAAAGTGTTTCAGGAAAGTTTCCAAAGCATGGATGAATATAAGGAGGAAAATAATTTTAAGCGCTGCCTGAAGAAAATGGATCTTTCAAATGTAATAGATGCAGTAGGGCGTGCAAGAAAAATCATGCAGAGAAACAGAGAAAATGGATATACTCTTCACGAATACAAAGGGTATCAATATTATAAAGAAAACCCGTCGCTGGCTTCCTGGCAGGCGATTGAGAAAATTTTATCGGACTGTAATTTACTGCCCAAATCCAGGCGCGGCATGGTATAATATATCCATAAAAATACAGCGATCCGCAGGGAGGAGTGACAGATATGATGCAACACACGATAATCACGATCGGAAGGCAGTTCGGAAGCGGCGGGCATGAGATAGGGAATCAGCTGTCAGAGCGTCTCAATATCCCGCTCTATGACCACAACCTCATCCGTATGGCAGCCCAGGAGCTTCGGATCAGCAATGAGGATGCGACGAAGGTGGATGAGACAGTGCTGGGAAGGTTCCTGTCGGCCTATGCAGCCAGCAGTCTGGAATACCGCGCTTTTGTCACCAGCGATGAGTCAGGGAAACCTCTGACAGACCGGGTGTATGAGCGGCAGTCAGCGATCATCCGGAAGCTGGCGGAGAAGGGACCGGGCATATTTGTCGGGCGGTGCGCGGATTATGTCCTGGGCGATTATACAAACTGTATCAATACATTTATCTATGCATACAGAGAAGACAGGATCCGGCGCATCATGAAGCTTTATAAGCTGGAAGAGAAGCAGGCGCTGGATAAGATCAAAAAGACTGACCGGGAGAGGAAGCTGTACTACGAAGCCCGGACCGGCCGGGAATGGGGCGGCATAGAAGCGAACAGCATGATGTTCAATGCGAGCCTTCTCGGGATCGACGGAGTGGTGGACGCGCTGGAGGCGATCTACCGAAAGTGGGAGACGAGATAAAAGTCCAAAATTGCTAAAAAGTGACAAAAATAATAGAAAAACTGATCAAAAACACGCCGCGCGGACGTTCTGCTCCCGATGCGGCGTGTTGTGCGTGAGAATCGATATATTGTGTTATTTGTGCTGTTTCTGCCGGATGAACGTATATATGGAGAGGGTGGATTTGCAAAATTAGCAACATATTTGTATTTTTTAACAACATTGTAATGAATACATTTACTTTGTTGTTTTTTTAATATATAAAAAAGAGGTATGGGGCTGAAAGTTTGTGATTTATCGAGTAACATACTGCCGGTTTTTTGGAAAAAACAAAGGAATGCAGAGTTGTTTTTAACAGAAAGAACTGATTTTTGCAATGGATTTTTGATAAAATCCACAATGGCTGTCAGAACGGGTTTTCAGAATGGCATGTGACATTACAGACACCGCCTCATTGCCTTAATGCCGCGCAATGATTTCCCTGAACGGAGATCAGGAATGTGCGGCGCTGTTTGCGTAGAGGCCTTTTTATCGGTCCGGAAGCTGACAAATAGCAGCCGTAAGGAGCGATGTTTTTATAAAAGGCGAGTACAGAAAGAAAGGGGGAATGTCCAGGGGGGATTTCTGCAATATCATATCTGCAAGAAGAAAGGAGAAACAATGAAAAAGACCAGAAAAGCGGGAGCATTGCTTCTGGCAGGGGCAATGACAGTTTCCACCCTTGCTTACGCGGTACCGGCTACTGTACAGGCGGCCGACGGGTTTGCCGGTGTACTGAGCAAAGTGGACAGCGTAAAGGCAGACGGCAACATTGTCGAGATCTCTTTTAACGACGGTGCCGTAAAGGGACGCATCACGTTCCTGGAAAACGGAGTTTTCCGTTACAACGTGGATCCGTCCGGTGAGTTCAGCGAGTACGCGAAGGTAAGAGGCGGATATCCCGACACAGGAAAGATTCAGGCACAGCCTGATGATTCAGACCGTTACACAAAGCCGGCGGCGGATGTCAGCGATGATGCTGATAAATTTACGATCACAAACGATGCCGGAGATACGGTCATTGAATTCGACAAAGAGACTGCGATCATGACAGTCAAGGCAGGCGATACGGTCGTCATGGAGGAGGCGGCTCCGCTGAATATCGGAAGCTCCGGCACTACCCAGACGCTCGTGAAGCACGATGAGACGAATTACAATGCAGGCCTCCGCGAGGAATTCTACGGGGGCGGTACACAGAACGGACGTTTCGTACATACGGATGAAACGATCAATATCTCCAACGAGAGCAGCTGGACAGACGGCGGCGTATCATCCCCGAGCCCGTTCTACTATACTTCCAACGGCTATGGCGTGCTCCGCAACACATGGCAGGATGGAAAGTATGACTTTGGCGAGACAACAGACGGCGTTGTAACGGCGACACACAATGAAAACGAGTACGACGCTTATATTTTCGTTTCCGGAAGCGACAATGGCTCCGATGTGAGCGTGGACCTTCTGGACGAATATTATACAGTAACAGGAAATCCGGCGCTCCTGCCGTCCTATGCATTCTATCTCGGACATCTGAATGCATACAACCGTGACGCGTGGTCAGCGACACAGGATATCGGCTCCAACTGGACGATCAAAGGGAACGAGCCTTACACCTCAGCCGGTACGACAACGTACGAGGCCGGCGGCACAGGCTTCCAGATCTCCGCGAACCAGCAGGCAGAGACGCTCAACGGCTACGGCCCGACCGTTTCCACAGACCTGGTGCCGGATGGGGTTACTTATTCGGAAGAGTTCTCAGCGAGGGCTGTCCTGGATGAGTACCTGGACTACGACATGCCGTTCGGCTATTTCCTGCCGAATGACGGTTACGGGGCAGGTTACGGACAGAATGGCTACAACATGACAGGCGGCGTCAACGCGGACGGGTCCAGTTCTGAGGAGCGTCTCGCGGCGGTAGCGGCGAACGTGCAGAACCTGAAAGAGTTTGCGGATTACGCGGCAGACAAAGGTGTTGCAACCGGACTGTGGACACAGAGCAACCTGACACCGGATTCCAATGCAAACACCTACTGGCATACACTGCGTGACTTTAACGCAGAGGTGAACGCAGGCGTAACGACCCTGAAGACAGACGTTGCATGGGTGGGATACGGATATTCCTTCCAGTTAAGCGGCGTGAAGCAGGCGTATGACATCATCACAGAGAACCAGAACACACGTCCGAACATCATTTCCCTTGACGGATGGGCAGGGTCCCAGCGTTACAATGCGGTTTGGACAGGCGACCAGACAGGCGGAAACTGGGAGTACATCCGCTTCCACATCCCGACCTTTATCGGACAGTCCTTAAGCGGAAACCCGAATATCGGTTCCGATATGGACGGTATCTGGGGAGGAACCCCGCTGATCGCTACCCGTGATTACCAGTGGAAGAGCTTTGCTCCCCTGATGCTCGACATGGACGGCTGGGGCAGCTACGCGAAGGGCCCGTACGTTCACGGCGACCCGTACACAGGCATCAGCCGTATGTACCTGAAGATGAAGGCAATGATGATGCCTTATACTTACACAAACGCTTATGCGGCGGCAAATCAGGAGACAGGCAATGATGACAAGGGCCTCCCGATGATCCGTGCGATGTTCCTGGAGTACCCGGACGAGGCGTATGCGTACACAGAGGCAGGCTCCCAGTACCAGTACATGTGGGGCGAGAACCTGCTGGTGGCTCCGGTATACCAGAATACCCAGGCTGACGAGATGGGCAATGACGTAAGAGACGGCATCTATCTCCCGGGCGGGGATGACCAGATCTGGATCGACTACTTCACAGGACAGCAGTACCGCGGCGGACAGATCTTAAACGGCTATGACGCACCGCTGTGGAAACTTCCGCTGTTTGTAAAGAACGGCGCGATCATCCCGATGTACGCAGAGCACAATGTAGCTGCTGAAGGCGTTGAAAACGGCGTGGACAAGACTCAGCGCATCGTTGAGTTCTGGCCGGAAGGCGAGACAGACTTCAGCGCGATCGAGGACGACGGATCTTCCATGACAAATGAGATCAAGGAAGTGGAAGGCTACGGCGACCTTGACAACATCGATTACGGCGACCATGTCACAACAAAGTATACATCCAAGGTTGACGGTGATACCGCTACACTGACTGCTGAGAAATCAACAGGAAGCTATGCCGGATATGACCAGAACAAGGATACGACATTCGTAGTAAATGTTTCTGAGGAGCCGACAGCGGTAACAGCTTATAATGGAGATGAGCCGCTTGAGATGGTAAAGGCTTCTGACAGGGCAAACTATGATGCTTATATGCCGGAAGAAGGAGAATTTATCTACTTCTATGATGAGAGCCCGGAGGTCCAGACATTTGCTTCTGAGGAAGAAACGATCATCGCCGACATGGTAAAAGACGTGGAAGTTTCTCCGAAGCTTTATGTCAAGTTCGCGGCGACAGACACGCAGGCGAACGAGCAGAAGCTCGTGATCAAAGGCTTTGAGAATACAGGTGACCTGAACTCAACAGACCTGAACGAGGATCTTGCTGCTCCGGAGCTGAAAGAAAACGTGGAGGCGAAGACACCTACAAGCATCACGCTTGAATGGGATGTGATCGCAGATGCGACAGGATATGAGATCCTTGTTGACGGAACTGTTGATGAGGATGGAAACGTGACGAGCGGTATGATCAACTCCGTTGCAGGCGGTGCGGAGGCAACGTCATTTACGCACACAGGCCTTCAGTATAAGACGGAGCACAGCTACTATATCCGCTCCGTAAACAAGGACGGACACTCCGCATGGAGCGAAGAATTCGTGACCGAGTCAGCGGACGACCCGTTCCGGCTTTCACCGGATGTGACAGAGGACCAGATCACATGGACCGGCGGCATTTACAGCAACAGGAACCCGATCCTTGCGTTTGACGAGACCTTCCAGTCAGGCGACGGCGGATTCCATTCCGGCGGCGATGATATCGGTCAGACGCTCACAGTTGACTATGGCAATGCATATGTATTTGACTACATCGAATACTATCCGCGTGA
>DWUV01000164.1 GCA_019120595.1 Candidatus Mediterraneibacter tabaqchaliae
TCTCTCAAAGGATCAAACTCCGCTGTAAGTATGAGCGTATCCGGAAGGCCGGAAAAATCCTCCGCCAGAAGCGGGGCGAAATACGGGTCCAGCCTGTCCTCCTCCGTGCGGGCATAGAGCTTTACATAATCCTCCATCTTTACACTGGTCAGCAGATACCCCGTGCCGTTTGTCCTCACAGACTCATAGGGCGAATCCTCTGTATAACAGTTGTAGAGCGCGGGATAGATCAGGATCTGTCTTGCCGGGGAAAAGTCCCCGGTATCCCTTGCCTTCATGCACACAGCGGCAGCAAGGTTGCCGCCTGCGCTGTCCCCCATGACCGTGATCCGCCTGGGATCGAGCCCGGGCAGGATCTTCCCGCCAAAGAGCGCCTCAGCCACTGCATAACAGTCCTCGAACCCGTCAGGGAATCTGTGTTCCGGCGCAAGGCGGTATTCTGCGGACAGGACAAACTGCCCGGTGGACTGTGCCATCCTGGAGCATACCCTGTCGTAAGTCTCTACGCTCTCCGTGGTCCATCCGCCGCCATGGAAGAAGAGGATCACCCCGGGATCCCAATTTTCCTCTCCCGATACAGCCCCGTTCCCGCTTACAGCTGCTTTCTCACTCACTGCCGTTTTCCCGCTTACAGCTGCCCTCTCGCTCACGGCCGCTTTCCCGCTTACAGCTGCTTTCTCGCTGACAGCCGCTTTCTCGTCCGGGAAATACAGGCGTACCGGGACTTTATAGCTGCCGTTGTAGATTTCTGTATCCAGTTTTTTCAGAAAGATCCGCATGGGATCCAGTTTTTTGAGATCCGCCAGGCGCCGTGCGGACTCCACCTCGATATTCCCGTAGGACAGCGCCTGAAGGATCGCTCTCACTGCCTTTGTCATCGTATCTCCATCATCTCAGTTCCACGACCGCGTACGGCGCGCTTTTCTCATCGCAGAGTTCCACGATATAGCCTTCCTGCGTCTTTGCCGTCCTGGGGAAGATCCTATCTCCGAGTACAGCGGATTTCCTGTAATCCACCCTCACCTGCCTCACGTCCGGATCCGCAGGGAGCATTTCCAGCGCCATCTGGACATACTGGCAGTTATTCACATGCTCGTTTGTGTCGATATGGTATTTTCTCACAGGGAAAGGTTCTCTGTCTTCCAGCTCCTCCGGCACAGTGATCTTCCGCCCTTCGTAGGGCATGTCCAGAGGCTCATGCACGCCGTAGGGGGCGATATCCCCTTCCGCCGGGCGGCAGGGGCGCCCCTTCTCAAGATCCATGAACACCCAGATGGAATTCGCGCAGGCAGTCACATTTCCCGCCTCATCCTTCATATAAAAATTACGGTTTCCGAAAAGTCCTTTGAATTCTGTCGCAAAGGTGCCCACTGTGATCTTCTCGCAGAGCTTCGGGCACCGCCCGACCACGATCTGCCAGTAGGAAAGCACCCATGCTTTTTTCTCCTGCCTGAGATGCTCCATCCCCAGCCCCACTGTTTCCGAATGGAATGTGCTGCAATCCTGAAAATAGTTGATCAGCGCCGGAATGGTCATTGTCCCCCTGTGGCCGATCTCGCTGTACCTGACTCTTGCTTCAAATTCATAGCTGTTGTTTTCTGCTCTCTGCATACTGCTGCACTCCTCTGCCTGGTTTATTTCTCCGGTCCTTCTTCCGGCTTTGCCACGTAATCATAATCCACTGTTATCACACACTCATACCTGGGATCCGCTTCTTTGATCCGCTCCGACAGTCTGACCGGGAGTTCTTCTCTCGTCTTTTCGTCATATTCAATGGGGATCACCATGTCAAAAATAAGATTGCTCTGCGCCTCTCCGTGTACGACCCGGAAATCATGGATGCTGCACGACGGGTCCAGTTCCTTTAATATTTTTTCCACTTTCTCACGGATGCGGAGCACTCTCTCATCTTTCATCTCCACGGGATCCATATGTATGACAAGGAAGAGTCCGAGCTGTTTTGACGCCTCCCGCTCGATCCGGTCAATGATCTCATGGGACTGTTCGATATCCACATCATTCGGCACCTCCGCGTGGATGGAAGCCATGCTCCGCCCCGGGCCGTAGTTGTGCACGATCAGGTCGTGGGTACCCGCGATCCCGTCGTAACTCTCCACGAATTTCTTGATCTGGTCATAGACTTCCGGGTCGATCGCCTCGCCGATCAGAGGTTCCAGCGTGTCCTTCGCGATGCCCACGCCTGCCCACATGACTACAAGTGCTACCCCGACTCCGACAAAACCGTCGATATTGATCCCAGTGACGCCGAAAAAGACGATAGAAAGGATCGTGGCTCCTGTAGTGATCACATCACCCATGGAATCCGTAAAGACTGCCATCATCACCTTGGAATCGATCTTCTGCCCGAGCTTCCTGTTGAACATCCCCAGCCACAGCTTCACAGCCACCGACAGGATCAGGATGACAACGGACACTGCCTGAAAATTCAGCTTCTCCGGCGTCCATATCTTGCTGAACGAATCTTTCAGGAAGGTGAACCCCACTTCCAGCACAAGGAAAGACACGATCAGGGCCGCGATATATTCGATCCTGCCATGCCCGAAAGGATGGTCTCTGTCCGCCGGCTTCTCCGCCATCTTCACGCCCACAAAGCTGATGATGGACGACCCTGCGTCGGACAGGTTGTTAAATGCATCCGCTGTGACGGAAACACTGTGGAGCACCAGTCCCACGATAAATTTTACAATAAAAAGAAACACATTACAGAAGATACCCACAATGCTGGCGAGCACTCCATATGCCGTCCGCACGGATATCTTCTCCACATCTTTATAATCCTTTATAAAATGTCTTACCAAAAATTCTGTCATTGCTATTTCCTTTGCCAGAAAAACCAGCTCACTTTAAAATCTGATGTGGCTGTTATCCTGGAATACTCCTCTTCTGTCAAAACATTTTTAAGCTTCTCCCTGCCCTCTTCCGGCACGACCGCATTGGCGGAGTCCAGAAAGCAAAGCCCCGGATAGAGCACGCACCACCAGTTATGTCCCTCTGCGGCGCCGATCTCTACGCGCAGCGCCTCGTAATTCCCAGCCGGAAATGTAAGGCCGCCGTAGGTCCTGTCCGGGAACCAGCAGGTCGTGACCGCAGCGCTGACGGGATAATCCGCTCCTTCTGCTGCCACAGTCTCCCGGCTGACCGCCTCGATCTCATCGATATGCTCCCTCATCCAGGCTGCTGTCCGGGAAGCGTCGTCCATCTCCGGCATAGCCTCTTCCAGGAATCCGAGCACGGAATCTCTCACCTTCAGTTTCAATGCCTGATCCGCATCGCTGTCACTGTTGGCAAGGACATGGAATCTCAGGACCTCCTGCGCCAGGTGCGCCTGCATCTCAGCCTGCGCGGCGGCATCCGCCCTCCGGCACAGGATCATTGTGAGAAGTACGGATATGCCTGCTGCCAGGAACAGGATGATCCGTGCCATATTTCTCTCCCTCTTCCGCATTGTCTGGATATAAGAACCTTCCATATGTATCTCCTCCATATCTTATCATTTTCTATAACATCCTCTTTGATATCTTTTTCTCAGATATCTTTTTCTCGGATATCTGGAGTATAGACAGATATGGAAGTTTTATACAGGCAGTCTTTATTCTTCGTCCCTGTGGCGCAGGGTGCCCACAACGGTATCCACCTGGTTGTTGATATGCTGGCCCGTGATCGCGGTCGCCTTCTCTTTGTCGTGGCTTTCGATCGCCTCTATGATCGACCTGTGTTCTGCCAGCAACTGCGGATAACACTCTTTTTTCTTCAGGTATTCGATCCGGTAGCGGTACATCTGCTCTCTAAGATTATTCAGGAGCTGGATTAGCCTTCCGTTATCCGTAGCGGTAAAGATCACATCGTGGAACGCCTCGTCCGCCTGCGCGATCAGAGTGATGTCGTCACTGTCCAGCACGTCTCTGAAATGGTCCGCCGCCGCCTGCAGTTTGCCCAGCTCTTCCCGGTCGATGCGGTCGCATGCGAGCTGGACTGCCAGTTCCTCCAGAGCGCAGCGCACTTCCAGGACATCCCTTAAGTTTTTCTCCGTGATCTCCGCCACCTCTGCGCCCTTCCGCGGGATCATGAGGACAAGCCCTTCCAGCTCAAGCTTGCGGATTGCCTCCCTGATCGGAGTGCGGCTCACCCCTAATTTGTTGGCAAGCTGGATCTCCATCAGCCTTTCGCCCGGTTTCAGTTCTCCCCGCAGGATCGCCCTGCGCAGTGTATTGAACACGACGTCCCGGAGCGGGAGATATTCATTCATCGTAACTTCAAAATCAATTGGCATCCTGATCCCTCCTCACACTGTGTATACTCGTCACATACACCTGCCTGGTCAGTGACTTTTCTCTGATCCGTCTCTGCGCCTCACGTGCCGCGGCCCTGCTCTCGAACAGGCCGAACACGGTCGGTCCGCTCCCGCTCATCATCGCGTTCAGGGCGCCCGCGTCTTTCATTTCCCGCTTGATCTGCTCGATGACCGGATGCATGGGGATCGTCACATCCTCCAGCACATTTCCCATGCACGCTGCCACCTGCTTTAAGCTGTGTTTCTCCAGCCCTTCAATGATCCCGTCAATGTCCGGGTGCTCCGCGATCTCCTTTGCATCCAGCGCTTCATAGACAACCTTTGTGGACACGCTCACCGGCGGTTTCGCGATCAGAACCGTACATTTCGGCATTGCCGGCAGTACGCTCAGCTTCTCGCCGATCCCCTCTGCGAGCACAGTGCCGCGCATGATGCAGTAGGGGACATCCGCGCCCAGGCGGACTCCCCTTTCCATCAATTCCTCCTGTTTCAGTCCCAGGCGGAACATCCTGTTCATCCCGAACAGGACTGCCGCCGCATTGGAGCTGCCGCCGGCAAGCCCCGCAGCCACCGGGATATGCTTGTTTAATGTGATCCTGACCCCGGCAGGGATATGAAACTCTTCCATTAAAAGCTTCGCTGCCTTGTACGCGATATTTCCCTCTCCCGTAGGCAGGAAACTTAAATTAGATGCCAGCGTGATCCCCGGTGCTTCTGTCTTTTCTATCTTCACCTCGTCATACAGATAGATCGACTGCATGACCATCCTCACGTCATGATAGCCATTCTCCCGTCTTCCAAGTACATCCAGCCCCAGATTGATCTTTGCCAGCGCTTTCAGTTCAATCTGATTCATCTTAAGTTCCCCTTTTTTCTGAATTTTCTGATTACTTTGCCAAGAGGGGTCTGACCCCTCTTAAAAGGGGTCTGACCCCTTTTCCTCTTCTGTATGTTGTATACATTGTACTTACAGTATACTCACATTTTCTTTTAAAATCAACAGTTTATCACCCGGTCTGACGTTTTCGCTGTCCAGCCCGTTGATCTCCATGATCCCCTCCACTGTGGTCATATATTTTTTCGCCAGGCTCCACAGGTCTTCTCCCGCCTGGACAATGTGCCCTACTATGCCCGGACGTTCTTCCGCCGCCTCTTTATCCGCCGGCCGCATCCTTACATCCGTGATCATCTCGATGGGGATCTGTTTCCTCATGAAGACATCAAAAGCCAGGACCGCTTTTACCTCTACCGCCTCGCTTCCCGCCAGCGTCACGGCAAGCTGTTCCACATGGCTCGACAGGCTGCTCTCCACATGGTCCGGCATATCCGGATATTCGATCAGATAGGAAAATGGCAGGATGCCCTGCCAGCTTCCGTAAGGTTCCATATCATCTCCCCGCAGGTACAGGAAAGACAGATGAAGGATCCCTTCTACCCGTATGCCTTCCTCCGTATGCTGTTCGCTCTCCATCTGGATGCTCCCCTGGCTGTGCAGGATCTGAAGCACATCTTCCTTTAATTCTGGGAGTGCCAGCCGCTCTGAAACTTTGCACCGGGACTGGTTCTGCATCAGAAGTTCCTCATACACGACATCTCTCGTGTCAAACTCGCACACCTGCTCCAGGGAATACATATCCCGGAGCACTTCTGTCTCCTCTTCCTCATAGATATTCATGCGCAGCGCAAGGGTCGCCTCGATCCCGAGGATGCGCATCTCCCCGTCCTCATCCAGCCTGACATCCGCGAGCGTATCTTCGAGAGAATGCCGGATATGGTGGTACATGTTCTCTGTCACACCGTCACAGGAAATCCGCCCTTCGTAGGGAACGCTCTGCTCGATCCAGTCCGCCTTTTCGTCGGCGGAAAGATACATACAGAAGACCAGGAGCTCGCCCCGCAGGAGGATCTCATCCTGCCCCAGACGGATATCCAGCTTACGGCTTCCGATATCCGTGAGCAGTATCTGTCCGATACTCTCCTTCGTCCCCGGCAGTACGATCTCTTCTTTGATCCTGTATGTATCCTTCCCGGAGACCGCCAGTTTCAGAAGATCCATCTTCTCCTTCCTGCGGTAAACAGGGATCTGGCCCTCCACATCTTCTGTCAGCTCCTCGTCCCGCAGGCGCTCTCTCCCGATCTCCATCTCCGCCATGACTCTCAGGCTCAGCTTTCTCGAATTGACCACTGTCCCGGCAAATTCTGTCCGCATGCTTCGGATAAAAAATGTCTCGTTCCCATCGCTCTCCGCGTAGACCATTTCCTCAAACGGAAGGCTCCCCTCGAGCACAGCCGGCTTAGAGTCTACGGAAGCAGTCATGTAAAGGATCCTGAAATAGATTTTTCCGGTCACTTTCACATAGTTTTCCACCGGACGGATGTCCTCGGTCCTGCATTCTGCATTTCCCTGGATGATCCTTCTCACATCCTCCTTCTGCTCAGGCACATTATAATCCTCATCCAGGTAAAACTGGTCGAAGATACCTTTCCCCTCCTGCGTATAATGAATCGGTCTTTTGATCAGTTCCATCTCTCTCCTCCTGTCGATCCTTTCTCACATTCAGTCAAATAAAACGTCTTTTTCAATATATTCCAGCTGTACGGCCACATATGGGAATGTGGTTTTCTCCTTTGTCTCCTCCCCTTTCTCAGGTCCCAGGAGGTTTGTTTCCATGCGGACTGCATCCTGCGTTTCGTACAGCGCCGCTACCTCAACGCTGTATCCTGAGGTCGGCTGAGGGCCATACCCTTCTGCAATATAAAGCTTCCCCTGGTCTGCATAAGTGATCTGAAAGGATGTTTCCTCATTTTCCCCGATCAGACGCTGCAGCTCCGGGGGGATGTTCTCCTTATCCAGCACTGTAAACTCCAGGTCCCGGATCTTCTCCGTGCCCTGCGTGCGCACGGCACATCCGGGCAGCATGCATACTGCCATGAAAAAGAAAATCCCCCGGGCCAGAACAGACCCCCGGACCCGCTTTTCTGTCTTCCGGAAACGAAGCGCCTTTCTCCTGTCCATCCTTCTTTCCCGTCCCAGCAGTATTTTCCCTATAATCATATGTTTTCCGCAGAGGAAATATTCTAACGCCCGGCTGGCTGCCGCGAACAGTCACCCCGCCTGCTGCCGTCTGTCACCCGCGGGCCTGTCGCCCGCCCTGCATACGTCTTGTTTTTTCGCCGCTGCCGCTGTATAATTGTCTTTGCACGATTTGCACTATTATTATGGAAAATGGAGACCAGAATATGTTTCGTTTTATCTGTATCGTAATCTTTTTGATCTTGTATCTCATCCTGACCATCCCGGTCCTGATCGCTGAATGGATCATCGGGAAATTTAATCCTCACGCCAGAGACATCAGTTCCCTGCGCATCGTACAGTGGGGATTCAAAGTGATCCTCCGTATGTCCGGCGTCAGGACGACGGTCATCGGAGAAGAAAACATCCCCGATGAACCGGTCCTTTTTATCGGGAACCACCGCAGTTATTTTGATATCCTGCTCACTTACAGCCGATGCAAAAGGCTGACCGGCTATATCGCAAAAAAAGAGATGGAACGCTATCTCACACTGACGACCTGGATGAAGCGCGTATACTGCCTCTTCCTTGACCGAAAGGACCCAAAAGAAGGTCTCAAGACTATCCTCACTGCGATCGACTATATCAAGAGAGGCATCTCCATCTGCATTTTCCCCGAGGGGACCCGCAACAGCGGTGAAGAGCTGACCCTGCTCCCGTTTAAAGACGGCGCGTTCAAGATCGCGACAAAGAGCGGCTGCGCGATCGTCCCGATCTCCATGAACAACACAGCCGAGATCTTTGAAAACCATCTGCCGAAGGTAAAAAAGACCCATGTGGTCATTGAATACGGGAAACCGATCTATCCGGAAGAACTGGACAAAGACACCAAAAGGCATATCGGGGATTATGTAGAAAATATCATACGGGAGACCATACACAAAAACGCAGGACTCGTATAGGAAACAACAGTATTTCCCGAGTCCTGCGCCCAAAGCCGGAGATGGTCCCACAGGTATCCAGATCAGTCGGTCATGGATCCTGCGGGACCATCTTTTTTCATATCAGAGGGGAAAGCCGGACCGCCCGGCAGTCCCTTATTCTATTTCAATTTCATTACCGCTCTTCCGGTTTTCTCCTGGTATAGAGAACTGCTCCCACACCGGCTGCGCCAACACACACCAGCGCCCATGGCAGCATATTTCCCACATCCCCTGTCCGGGGTGTTGCCGCTGCCGGTGTGGACGGAACCGGTTCCGGCTTCTCTGTCTGAGACGGGACTGTCTGTTCCGTATCCTCTGTGTCGTCCTTAAGCGGCGGGATTTCTACTGCGGCAAGCGCATACCCGCACACAGTACATTCCTGATGTCTGGAACCGGGCTGTACATCAGTCGCTTCCTTATCCACGATCCATTCAAAAGTATGGTCAGCCTCGTCTGTTTTAGCCTGGCAGGCAGCACACATATGCCAGTGACCGTTTTCGTCTGACTCCCACTCAGTGCCGTAGGAGTGAGGGATCATTTCCACATCTTCCAAAACTTTTGTCTGTGTTTCCGCCCAGTCCTTATCAAAGACAGCAGTATATGCAGTCTCACCCTTTGAGGTGCATGTTGCAGGCTTTGTGATCTCAGCAGTCACTGATGCCTGCGCGCTCTCCACATGGGTGCTGTCCTCTTCGCAGACTCTCTCTGCCGTACAGGTTTTCCCGTCTTCTGACCAAGTATATGTCACGTCGCCCCAGCTATGCTCGTGGGATTTTTCCTTTACATATGTCTCGATGCGCAGATCAGCGACTTTATACTCCTCATTTGATAAAGGAATGTTATACCGCACTTTTATCATGATCGAGTTAACCGAAGCACTGGAAGGGATATTGCCAAGGGTGATTTCATTCTTTTCCGCATCATAGCTCACGGTAACCATGCCGTCATTGATAGAAACTATCTCTGCACCGTCAAAAGAAACCGGATTTCCATCCACTCCGATATACGGGTTCTCAATGGTGACCTGACCGTCCTTGATCTCAATGGGATCACTCTGGCTGCCACAGAAATAAGTCTCACGTGACGGAAAATCCTCTGTGCCGTCCGCATGCCGGATGGTCTCGTCGGTCAGGGAAGTCAGTTTTGAAATAAAGGAAAAGTCCGTCACTTTATTGCCGCCCAGGCTCAAAATCTCCAGTTGTGTCAACCTGCCCAGATTGTCCATATCTTCAATGTCATTATCGAGCAGACCTAACACCTCCATATCTGCCGGAAGCTTGTCACAGAATTCTGTACTGGTAAGTTCGTTCATATTCAGCAGCAGTGTCTTCAGGTTCCGCAATGTGGAAAACATCTCTGTGTCTTCATCAGTAATATCGCAATAAGGCATATAAAGCGTCTCCAGGCCAGTCATCGAGCTGACTGTCTCCTTATAAACCGCTCTGTTTTCCTCAGTGATCTCAACCTTTTCAAGATTCAGTTCAGTTATTGAAGTATATCCCTCTAACGGAGAGAGATCCGCAATAGCACAGTCCTCAAAGTCCGCTGCGATAAGCGTCGGGATTTCCCTGTCCGCCAATGCTGAGATATCGCTCAGCGAAGTGCAGCGTGAACAGGACAGTTCCTCAAGATTCGGACAGTTTCCCGCGGTAAGCCCCTCAAGGGAAGTCAGCCCTGTACATCCAAACACAGTTAAGTCTGTAAGATCCGGCTTAGAGCCAAGGAACGAAAGATCTGTTAAGAGATCATTGCTGTCTATGTTAAGTCTTTCCAGTTTTGTCAGGTTTTCAATTTGCTTAATATTTTCAATATCTCCGTCCATATTTAAAGACACAAGATTGACCGCATACTGGATCCCTTCAATATCGGTCACACCGGAGCCTGCATTGACAGACAGAGAGGTGATCCCTGCCATATCCTCTTCCGTAACCGCAGCATTCTCTTCATGCTTCAGAGTACTGTTGATCAGTTTTTTAAAATTTTGATCAGGAATATTGATTTCCTCCTCTGCATTAACAGATATGCCCGGACCTTCCGCCAGGACCGACGTCGGCGCCAGTCCGATGACAAGCATCGCTGCCAGCAGTCCCCCTATTACTCTTCTCCTCATATTTAACCTTCTTTCCGTATAATATACGCCTTATTTTCCCATTTTATTTTGCGCTCTCCGGGAATACGTTCTCTGAATGTTGAAAATAAACCGTTCTTATTCTATCTTTATCGGCATCTTTTGTCAATCGCAGGGAAGTACAGACCAGGTTAAACTTAATTTCCCTGAATTACGAAAAAGAAGTAGAGGGACTTTTTACACAGAAGTATCGACAATCTCTCTTCTCTGTATTATAATTTGTCAGGCGGGACATCTGATCCCGCATCATAAAATCTAGACACAGAGGGAAAATACAATGAGTTTTACATTTATCAGACAACTGCCTACTCCGGATGTAGTCAAAGCACTGGAACCTATGTCCGAAGAAATGGCGCAGATAAAAGCCGGGCGCGACCAGCTGATCCGCGATGTGATCACAGGGAAATCCGATAAGTTTCTCGTCATCGTAGGTCCCTGTTCGGCTGACAACGAAGACGCTGTATGCGAATACACAAACCGCCTTGCAGAGGTACAGGAAAAAGTTGCGGACCGTCTTGTGATCGTTCCGCGCATCTATACGAATAAGCCCCGGACAACTGGCGAGGGCTATAAGGGAATGCTCCATCAGCCGGATCCCGAGGCAAAGCCGGATATCCTGACAGGGATCCTCGCGATCCGCCGCATGCATATCCGCTCCATCTCAGAGACCGGGCTTACCGCTGCGGATGAGATGCTCTACCCGGACAACTGGCACTATCTCTCCGATATCCTCTCCTATGTGGCCATCGGAGCACGCTCCGTGGAGAATCAGGAGCACCGCCTCATGGTCAGCGGCCTGGACATCCCCGTGGGCATGAAGAATCCCACCAGCGGAGACTTCTCTGTCATGCTCAACTCTGTCGTTGCCGCACAGGGCGGGCACGACTTTATCTCCAGAGGCTGGGAAGTACGCACGGAAGGCAACCCCCTCACCCACACGATCCTCAGGGGCGCTGTAAACAAGCACGGAAACACGATCCCCAACTATCACTATGAGGACATCCAGCTCCTTCTGGAAAAATATGAGGAGAGAAACCTGCAGAACCCTGCGGTCCTCATCGATGCCAATCATTCGAATTCCGGCAAAAAGTATAAACAGCAGATCCGCATTGTAAAAGAGATCCTGCACAGCCGCCGGATCGATGAAGATATCCGCAGGCTTGTCAAAGGCGTCATGATCGAAAGCTACCTGGTAGAAGGATGCCAGCCGATCGGCACTGACCATGTGTACGGAAAATCCATCACAGACCCCTGCCTTGGCTGGGAAGATACAGAAAAGCTGCTGTACACGATTGCCGAACAGTGCTAAAAGACACCTATTTAAAAACAGCAATTTAATGCCGGCATGGCCGCGGATCCGATCCGCAGCGCCATGCCGGCTCTTTTTGTCATCTGATGCTCCTGAAACTTTTTAGAACAGCTTCTCAAAGCGTTCCATCGCTTCTTTTGTCTTCTCATGAGTCCCGAAGGATGTCAGCCTGAAATGATTCTTTCCGTTCACCCCGAATCCCGCCCCCGGGGTACCTACGATCTGGGCATTTTCCAGAAGGAAGTCAAAGAATTCCCACGACTCCATGCCGTCCGGGCATTTGAACCAGATATATGGAGAGTTCACGCCCCCGGTAAAGGGAATATTCTTCCTGCGGAGCGTCTCTGCGATGACACGGGCGTTTTCCATATAATAGGAGATATTCTCCATGCACTCTTTCATGCCTTCTTCAGAAAATACCTTTGCCGCCGCATACTGGATGATATACGGAGTCCCGTTGAATTTCGTGGACTGCCTTCTGTTCCACATGTCGCGGAGGCTCATCTGCTGACCATTGGATGCAGTGAAGACAAGCTCTTTGGGAACGATCGTATATGAAAAACGTGTCCCGGTAAATCCTGCGGTCTTGGACAGGGAACAGAACTCGATCGCGCACTTCTCTGCGCCCTCTATCGCATAGATGCTGCGCGGCAGATCCGGTTCAGATACAAACGCCTCATACGCAGAGTCAAACAGGATCACAGCCTCATTCTTCAGCGCGTAATCCACCCATGCTTTTAACTGTTCTCTGTTGTAGCACGCCCCGGTCGGATTGTTCGGAGAGCACAGGTAAATGATATCCGCCTTTACGGAATCGTCCGGCATCGGGAGAAAATCATTCTCTTCCGTGCCATTCATATAGATGATCTGCTTCCCGTCCATTGTATTTGTATCCACATAGACCGGGTACACCGGGTCAGGCACAAGGATCACATTGTCTTTTGCAAACAGCTCTGTAATATTCCCGGTATCGCTCTTCGCTCCGTCGGAGATAAACACATCGTCCGCGTCCACTGTCACACCGGCGCGCGCATAATAATCAGCCACTGCCTGACGGACAAACTCATATCCCTGCTCCGGTCCGTATCCCTTAAAGGTCTCCGGGACTGCCTGCTCATCCACTGCCTCGTGGAGCGCCCCAATAGCGCTCTTTGTCAGCGGGCGGGTCACATCGCCGATGCCCAGGCGGATAATGGACGCCGCCTTATCCGGGTGGGCTTCCTCATAGGCTTTCACTCTGCGGGCGATCTCCGCAAAGAGGTAGCTGTCCTGTACGTTCAGATAATTTTCATTTAATTTTGGCATTTTCCTCTTCCTTTCTGGTTCTGAAAAAAGATAAAAGCGGGACTGCCCCTGACTTTCCGCCCCATTGCGGTAAATGTCAGGAGTATCAGAACCCGCTCTGTTATTTCCAGAGATATCTTAGCAGAATCCCGGTCTTTTTTCAATATTTAATTCCGGCTCATACTCTCATGCTCCCGCGCCTCACATCTTCATGAACCCCTGGGCAGCCATTGCAACGAGCACACAGTGCACCACAAGCAGCACCGGCACCCCGATGACAAACTTTGCCTTTTTCGTCTTATGGCGGAACATGAGCATTCCCGCAAGGGCGCCCACAGATCCTCCCGCCGCCGTAAGGATGAGGAGATTCCTCTCCGAGATCCTCCATTTTCCTTTTTTCGCCCGTCCTTTGTCAAGCCCGTAGGCGACCCATGTCACAAAATTGATCACTGCAAGATAACCTGCCAGCCAGCTCATACCCTGATCTCCTCTCCCAGTGTGAATGAATATATGATCTTCTCTTTTACCGCCCTGCCGGTCAGCTGCGTCAGGGCCTGCGCGTAATAGTCAAGCTGCGCATGGTATTTCTCACAGAGCTCCCCTGCGCTCCTTACCCGGTCTGTCTTATAATCCAGCACAACAAGCCCGTCCTCTTCCTCAAAATACACATCAATGATCCCCTGCACGAGGATCTTCTCCCCTGACTCATCCTGAGGGTAGATTTCCGACGCGTCGATCCCCAGGACAAAGGGCTGCTCTTTATAAAGCCTCCCTCTCTGCGCCGCGCGGCTCATCCTTCCGCCGCTCTCACACCGCAGAAAGCGCAGGATATCCTCCGGCCGGATGCACTCTGCCATCTCAGCGGTCAGCCTGCCGTCCTTCCGCAGTGCAGCCACTGCCCGCGGCAGGCTCTCCTCATCATACTCTTCCGCAAAATCCAAAAGCTCCAAAAGCTTGTGGTAGGCGCTGCCCCGGGGAGCCCCGGTAAGGACTTCTTCTTCCTTGAGGAATCCCGGGATCAGCGGGACGACCTCCGGCTCCTCATACATCTCCTGCCCGGCCTCCTCCGCAAGCGCTGTGCGTTTTTTCAGCTCGGACACTGTAAATTTCAGTTTCATCCTTCCCGCCTCTTCGAAAGGATATACATAATCCATCTGTTCTTCCAGCCGGGCTCTCAGCTCCGGCGCGTAAACCCTGTGCGTGTCCCAGTGTTGCAGCACATCCAGCGCGATCTCTTCCGCTCTCGTCTCCGCCGCGCCCGGCGCAAGGTCCTGTCCTGCATATATCCTCAGTTCCAGCGGAGCGCCTTCTTTTTCTCTGATCCCATTTTCCCCGCTCTGTCCGTCTTCTCTATGCCTGCCGGGCTGCTGTCCGGATTTTTCCAGCACTGCGGGCAGGATCCAGTCCAGATAACACTTTGCCCCCTCCGGGCGGAAGATCCCCGCGCTCCCGGCAGCGTCCGACAGCGCGTCTGCATCTGTGCAGCCTGTTATAATGAGCTTTTCCTTCGCGCGGGTCAATGCCACATAGAGGACTCTCATCTCTTCCGCCAGCGTCTCCATCATAGACTCTTCCCGGATCATTTTCTTCAGGAATACCGGCTTCTTTGTCCTCCTGTCAAGGTCGATGTCATCCAGCCCCACACCCCATTCCGGGTGCAGGATCACACTGCCCTTCGTATCCTGCATATTAAAGCGCTTGCCCATCCCCGCGGCGAATACGACCGAGAACTCCAGCCCCTTGCTCTTGTGGATGCTCATGATGCGCACAGTATCCGACTGTTCGTCCATGATCCCTGCTTCCCCGTAATCCACGTCATATTTCCTGAGCTGTCCGATATATCTCACAAAATTAAACAGCCCCTTATAGCTCGTCCCCTCAAACGTGGACGCCTTCTCCACCAGCATATCCACATTCGCTGCCCTCTGTGCTCCGGCGGGCATTGCCGCCACAGAAAGCCCGAAGCCTGTAGTTTCGATGATCTCCGTGAGAAGCTCATGGACAGGGGTATAGGGCACCTTGGCCCGGAAATATGCCATCTGTTCAAAAAACAGCCCCAGCTTCCGGCACAGCGCCCGGTCATCCCTGCTGTCCGCGCCTTTCTCCGCGTAAGCGCGCACCGCCTCATAGAACGGCAGGTTCGGGTACGCGGTCCGGATCTCAGCCATCTCCGCAGGAGTCAGGTTCCCGAACGGGGATGCGAGCACAGCCGCAAGGGGCAGATCCTGCCTCGCATTGTCCAGGATCTTCAGGTAATCCAGGAGCACGCTCACCTCATAAGTCTCAAAATATCCCTCCCTGCTCACAGAATAGGCAGGGATCCCTTCCTCGGCGAGCACGGCGGCAAAGTCTTCCGCCCAGCCCCGGATGCTGCGGGTCAGGATCACGATATCCCGGTACTGTATCCTGCGGTATCCGCCGGTCTCCCGGTCAATGACCGAGCCGCTCCTGACCAGTTCCCGGATCCGCCGGGCGATCATGCGCGCCTCCGCCCTTCGGGCATCCTCCTCCCCCGGATCCGTCCGGTCCAGCAGAAGGAGCTCCGTCCGGTCAGAAAATCCTGCACTGCGCGCCTCCACTGGCAGCTCCGGGAAATCCGCTCCCACGTACAGGGCAGCGCCGTCGTCATACTCGATGCCCCCCAGATCTTTTCCCATGATCTGGCGGAACAGATAGTTCACACTGTCCAGGACCTCTGCCCGGCTCCGGAAATTTTTGTGCAGGTCGATCCTCTGCTTCACATGATCTTCCAGGCTGTATGTGCGGTACTTTTCCATAAAGAGCTCCGGCCTGGAAAGACGGAAGCTGTAGATACTCTGCTTTACATCCCCTACCATAAAGACATTGTACCCGCCCTTAGACATCCTGGACACACTGGTCAGGATGGTCTCCTGCACCAGGTTGCTGTCCTGGTACTCATCGATCATGACCTCCTCAAACCGCTCCTGATATTCCCCCGCGGCAGGCGAGGGCACCAGTTCCCCGTCTTTTTCCACGGTAAGGATCTCCAGCGCGAACTGCTCCATATCGCTGAAGTCGATCATATTCCTGCTCCGCTTCTTTTCAGCAAACAGCTCTGCAAAACGGTTCACCAGCCATGCAAGCGTCCTCATGGACGGGCAGGCCCGCCTCATGTCCTCCTCCCACTCTTCGCGGGGCACATAGAAATACAGCTCGCGGATGTCCTTTACCAGCTTTTTTGCCTGCTCGCGCATTTTTTTTACAGCTTCCTTTTTCTCATCGGACACGGTCTCGTCCTTTTTCCCGGACATGCGTTTCCAGGAGTACCCGCAGATCATGTCATACTGAACGTCAAACGCTTCCGTCCGTTCCAGCCGCGACGCATTTTTCAGATCCGCCTCGATCATATCCCCGTACATATACGGTCCGTCCGGCTCTTCACAGATCTTCAGGGCATGCTCCAGCAGTTTCCGGATATCTCCCGCCCGGCGGCATACCCTCTCTGCGGCGCGGTGCGCCAGTTCCCCGCTCCCGGCCGTCTCATATGCCTTCACACAGGATCCCAGCCATTTTTCCGGCTGAGGATAACTTCGGGAATACTCGTAGAGCTTCAGGATGATCTCCTCGATCTTACGGTCATTTCTCCCGGTCCCGAACCGCTCCACAAAATCAAGGAACTCTTCTGTCCCTTCGTCATAGCATGCTTCCAGCAGCTCATCCAGCACGTCCTGGCGCAGGAGCCTGAGCTCGCCTTCCTCCGCGATGCGGAATCCGGGGTCAATGCCGATGACGTGGAAATGATCCCGGATCACGGAGAGGCAGAAGCTGTGGATCGTCGTGATGGGGGCGCTGTGGATCAGGGACGCCTGCTGCTCCAGCCTTGCGTCCCCGGGGCGTTCCCGGAGCTTGTTCTCGATCGCGGCCCCGATCCGCTCTTTCATCTCCGCTGCCGCTGCCTCCGTAAATGTCACGATGAGCAGGCGGTCCACATCCACGGGATGCGTTTCCTCTGTGAGCCTCCGGATGATCCGCTCCACGAGCACCGCCGTCTTGCCGGAACCTGCTGCCGCTGACACCAGGATATTTCGGTCCCGCAGATCGATCACCTTCTGCTGTTCTTCTGTCCATCTCACGCTCACTCCTGCTCACCCCCTTTTTCTTTCTCTTCTGTTTCTTTCTCCTCTGTCTCGCCTTCTGCCTTCTCCACGGCTGCAGCCATGGCGCCGACCGCTTCCTCCACGGAGAGTTTTTCCAGCCTGCGGTATGCGCACCCGGATATCCTCAGGTCGAACCCGCAGATATCCCTGTACGCGCAGTAATCACAGCCGGTGTCCCCGCCCAGTTCGTACGGAGCCGCCCCGATCTCCCCCGCATACATCTCGTCTTTCAGGGAACGTTCCTTCTCTCTTGTATATCTCAGCACAGCCTCAAACGTCTCCCGTGGAAGCGCCCTGGAGGTTTTGCTGAGGGAACCGTCCTTGTTGCGCCCCATGGGGAACAGGACGGAAGCGCCTGAGAGATCCCTCTCCAGACGGGAGACGACCGCCTCGTCCCCGTTGATGAGCCCGTCCAGCTTCAGTTCTTTTAAAATACTCTGCTCTACCGCCTCATCGCTGTCCTGCGCCGGGACGACCGGATCCTGGATCCTGTAATAAAAGATCCCCGCGGGAATGATCTCCTTTCCCGGATATTTTCTCTCTTCCATCTCCACAGCCGCGTTCAGGTAGACCGGGAGCTGCATCTGGAGCCCATGGTACAGCGCCGTGATATCAAAGCTTTTCATACCCGTCTTATAATCCGTCACCTTCACATACACGCAGCCGTCGTCCTCGCAGGTGTCGATCCGGTCGATCTTCCCGCTCCCGAATTTCAGCTCATATCCGCTTGGCACAAAGTCCCCCTTCTCAAGCTGGCGGGTGAGCGCCCAGACGGAACGGCTGATCAGCCGCTTGATCCGCCCGATCATATACTCGTTCCGCGCGGAGCTGAACAGCACGGTATTCCCATAATCAATGACGCTTTCTTCCACGCTCTCCGAGATGAGTTCCTCCCGTTTCTCCGGGGTCATCTCGGTCCAGCTCAGTTTTTCCCTGTCTGCTTTCCTGGAAAAACGCTCCAGAGACTGGTGGGCGATGTTTCCCAGATCCAGAGCTTCAAACCCGTACTCTTCCCTGTCGGAGAGTCGGAGTCCGTAGCTCAGAAAATGGGCGTACGCGCAGGAAGCGAACTGTTCCAGGCGGGTCACGCTCACACGGCTGCGGTCCGGGTAGAGCTCCTCCGCGCGCTCCCTGCCCAGTGCGGGATATTCCCTGCGCAGGAACGCAGCCCTCAGAGTGTGGGACAGGTCTTCTGCGCTCTTCTCATCTGCGGCAAACCATGTGTACAGTTCCTTCCACTGGTCATCCAGTCCTCTCTGCCGGTCTCTCAGGCCTTCCGCCACTCTGCGCATCCCGGTCTTTCTCGTGACCTCGCGCTCCATCAGTCCCCGTTTCTCTTCGTCGACCGGGCGCAGTTCCGGAAAGAGTCTCCTGATATCCTGGACCAGGTATGCCGGACGCATGGTCTTCCCCTCGGCGGACACCTTTGACCAGGAAATGGAAAGCCTCTCCGAAGGCTTTGTCAGGTTCATGTATAAATAAAATTTCTGGATATAGATCTTCTCCTTCGGTCCCGGGGAAAGGCTGATCTCTTCCCGGTGGAACTGCTCTCTGTCCCTCTCTGACAGGAGCCCGCCCGCCGCTGTATTTCCCGGAAGGAGGACGTCGTTTGCCCCCACGAAAAAGAGAGCCCTGATGTTTTTGATCCTGGTGCGCTCCACATCGCCTATAACGACCTGGTCCATGCTCGGCGGGATCACGCCCACCTTCGCCTCCTCCAGCCCCGCGTCCAGGAGCTCGCAGTATTCTTTCAGCGAGATCTTCTCATCCCCGAGAAGTTCCACAAACTTGTCGAACAGCTCCAGCACGATCCGGTAGACCTGGGCGTATTCCTTTGCCAGGGCAAGCTCCCCTTCCGCCTGGAACTTCTGCTCCATCGCTGCGAGCTGCTCCTGGAGCCGTTCTCCTGCAATATATCCGTAGACAGCCAGCGTCACGTCCCGGACGGTCTTCCTGCGCTGCTTCAGGATGACCATGAGTCCGCCTGTCTTTTCCACAAATCGTACCCTGAGATGGTTCAGTTCCTGAAGTTCTTCCTCCCCGGTCCATGCAGTCCGTCTCACCCACGCCTGCTGCCATTTCTTATAACTCTTGATCCCGAGGGCAAGGCAGTAATTCTCCATACGGTCGATCTCTTCGTCCGTAAATCCGCACAGTCCGGTCCTGAGGTGGCGGAATACACTCTCATAGGTAAAGTTCTGCTCTGCCATTGCCAGAAGGCTCCGCACATATTCTACAAACGAATTCAGAAGGATGCTCTTCTTATGATCCATAAACACCGGGATGCCAAACGCCGTGCATGCCTTCTCGAGCGCATCCGCATAGACATTCATATCCGCCGCGATCACCGCAATGTCCCGGTACCGGTAGCCCTTTTCCCTCACCAGATAACGGATCGCCTCAGCGGCATACTGAGCCTCCCCCCGCGGATTCCCCGCCTCGTGGAGAGAGACCGCCCGCTCCGCGTCTTCTTCCTCTCCGTCCTCATCTGCGCGGAACTTCTTTCCCGAATAGCGGAACAGCTCTGACTCCAGGAATGCCATCTCCGGATTTTCGCGGAACCGGTACGGCGGTTTCCCGTACAGGCACACCGGCTCCTCCACCTCTGCCCCTGTCTCCCGGGCGATCTTCACGAGAGAAGTGACCATCTGCTTGCTGAGCGCAAAAAGCTGGTACGGATGGCGGTACACAAAAGGATCCTCCCGCCCGTCCATCTCCACAGTGATCATGACCCTGCCGCACACTCTGAGGAGCTCTCCCAGCAGCCGGTCCTGTACCGGGGTAAATCCGGTAAACCCGTCCATCGCGACTACGCTGTCCTTTAAGATCTCCGACTGGGGGACCACATCGCTGAGCACATCCAGCATTTCTTCCTTTGTAATATATTTTTCACTCAGATAATCCTCAAACCCTTCGTAGAGTCTTCGGATATCTTTCAGCTTATAATAGAGATAACTGTCCTGGTCCAGCCCTTCCATAAATCCGTCGATCCTGTCCAGGTCCACGCCGTACTGGGTAAACTCTGAGATCACGGACTTCACCTCACTGATATAGCCCTGTTTCTTAAGGTTCCCTTTCAGGACCGTGAGCTCATCCTCAAAGTTCCCCGCGATCTTCCTGAGCACCAGGTTCTTGCCCTCATCATCCAGCACGGGAAGGCTGTCCCTTCCCACCTCCTCAAACACGCGGTGGGCCAGACGCCCGAAACTTAAGACATCGATATTCATGATCCCGCCCCGGGGATGCATCAGGCAGAGATCCTTCTGCGTCTGCATCGTAAACTGCTCCGGCACGAGGACAAGATAATTTTTCTCCGGATGCTTTATGGAATCCTCGATGATAGACTGGTACAGCCAGTGAGATTTCCCGCTGCCCGAATTGCCGAATATAAATTGTAATGACATTTCACTCCTCCTGTCTCGTCCTGTGCAGCACTTACGCCTGTGGCATCCTCTGTCCCCATCACTCAGTCAAACCATGTCTGCCAGTTTTTATCTTTTACCGCCCGAAAGCACATTTCAATCTGTTCGCGGGTCGTTTTCTCTTCTGCCAGTTCACCCGGCAGATCCGCCAGGGAGAAAAATCTCGTTTCCGTGGTCTCCGCATTTTCGGCAAACTCCCCGCCCATCACTTCGCATAAAACAAAAATTTTGCACACGCCGTATGCATATAATGGTTTATTATGCTTATTCCTGTCCTGCACAGCAATAATCTTTACCGCGTTTACTGTAAGCCCGGTTTCCTCACGGACTTCCTTCTCTGTATTTGACCGAACAGACTCCAGCACATCGCACCAGCCTCCCGGCAGAGACCAGGTCCCGTTATTTTCATGGACGAGCAGGATTTTGTCATCCTCAAAGACTGCGGCCCGCGTATCAAGCTTCGGCGTCTGATAGCCGGATTCATTGCAGAACAGATTTTTTACTTTTTCTATGCCCATCCCGGACTTTTCCGCGAGCATCTCTGCCGATATTTCTCTCAGCCTTTCGTATCTTTCCCGGTCGTATACATCCTTTGTATACGCCAGCCCTGTCTGAGCCAGGCTTTGGATCTCGATTGCCCATTTCAGCCATTTTTCCATCCGCGTCTCTCCTTCCG
>DWUV01000165.1 GCA_019120595.1 Candidatus Mediterraneibacter tabaqchaliae
TAAAGATCGATCAGACGGTCCGGATAAAAATTTGACACCCCGATCGCCCTGACTTTTCCTGCTTTATACGCTTCCTCCATCGCCCGGTAAGTTCCATAATAATCCCCGAACGGCTGGTGGATCAAAAGAAGGTCCAGATAGGATGTCTGAAGTTTTTTTAATGATTCTTCTATGGATGCCTTTGCTCTCTCATATCCGGCATTGCTGATCCATACTTTTGTAGTTAGGAAAAACTCTTCTCTCGGCAGGCCGCTCTTTGCCAGCGCGCTCCCTACACCTTCCTCGTTTCCGTACGCCTGCGCCGTGTCAATACTCCGGTATCCCACACTCACGGCATCAAGCACACAGCGCTCTGTCTCTTCCGGCGGAGTCTGGTACACTCCATAACCGAGCAGGGGCATTTTCACCCCGTTATTCAATTCTACATATTCCATCTGTCATACCTCCTGCTATTCAAGATCTTTCATATTATTTTACAGCAATTTCACTTTTAACTCTCTGCTGCTGGTTTTATTTTACTTTTTTATATGGAAAATGTACAATAAGAATACAGGAATACAGATTTCATATCATGAATACTGAGAATAAATACTGAGCCATATGGATCTTGGACAGATCCGACGGAAGACAAGGAGGTTATTATGTTTACATTAGAAGAACTGGAACAATTCGCCGCATTTGCGGAATCCGGCACGCTCTCTCAGGCTGCTGAAAAGCTTCATATCTCGCAGCCTACGATTACGCGGACCATGCAGCATCTGGAAGAGAGCTTCAAAGTCCCCCTGTTCGTCCGCGGGAAGAACCGGATCTCTCTGAACGAGACCGGACGCTTTGCCGTGGAGCAGGCGCGACGTGTCCTCAACGCAGCGGACTCTGCCCTGAAGCAGGTGCAGGATTACGACCGGAGCCTGCGCACTATCACAGTCAGCTCCTGCGCCCCGGCGCCTCTGTGGTATGTGCTTCCCGCCCTCTCATCCGCTTTTCCGTCCATGACGATCGCATCCTCCCTGAAAGATTCCGACAGCGTATGGGAAGATCTTTCTTCTGACCTGTGCAGGATTGCTGTCCTTCCTCACGAGAGCCGGGACGACCGTTTCCTTTCGTTTCCCTTCCTCAGGGAGCGCCTGTTCATCTGCGTCCCCCCGTCCCATGCACTTGCCGGGAAAACTTCTGTCACATTCCGCGACCTGAACGGATTTAATTTTCTCCTCAAGTCAGAGATTGGCTTCTGGGACGGGATGTGTCGGGAGAAAATGCCCGCTTCACATTTTCTCGTGCAGAACGATGAGTTTGAATTTAACGAACTGGTCCGCAGTTCTTCCCTGCCCTGCTTTACCACAGATCTCGCGGGTGATCCTGACGGGCTTCTCTCCGGGCGCGTCCTCGTCCCTCTCACGGACCCGGAAGCTGATGTGACCTATCACCTTGCCTGCCGTAAGGAAAACACGGATTACCTGACTCCTTTAAGAGAACGGCTCACGCAGCCTCAGGGAAGCACCAGCACCGGCCGGAAATTCAGGTAATCCCCTGACACCAGCATGTATCTGATCCCGTGAAATTCTCCGCGGATACTGTCCCCGAAGCGGCTCTCCCCGTGACAGTGGGAATAGACGACCGCGGAAACGCCGTATTCCTCCGCAATCTCCGTAAACGGCGAAGTCTCTTCCAGAATATTCGTCGGCGGATAGTGGAGGAACATGATGAACTTCCGGTATCCCGCCTCCGACGCCTTGCGGAAAGACTCCCGGAGCCGCCCCATCTCGCGTTCTACCAGTTTTTCCGCCCGGGCTTCTTTCTGTTCATCCCACCCGGTGATATTCCCCCACCGATCCAGGTAGAACGGACCTTCAAAGGTAAATCCCTTTGTCCCCACCAGGGCGTAGTCCTCATATACCGCGAAATTATTCTGCAGGAAAAACAGCCTGTCCTTATACTCCTCGTTCAGCCGCTCTGTCTTCTTCGCGTCCCAGAACATGTCGTGGTTTCCACGGAGCAGGATCTTCCGCCCCGGCAGCCGCTCGATGAAGGCGAGGTCCTCCCTGCACTCAGGCAGCTTTCTCCCCCAGGAGTGGTCGCCGGTGAGTACCAGAGTGTCGTCCGGGGTTACGATCCGGTTTACGTATTTTTCGATCTTCTTCTCGTGGCGCTTCCACACGCTTCCGAAGATGTCCATGGACTTGTCGGACTGGAAGCTTAAGTGGAGGTCGCCGAGGGCGTAGAGGGACATGGGGTGCTCCTTTCTTTCAGGAAACTTCTAATATCATTTTATAAGGTTACAGGAATTTAAGGCTCAATTCTGCATCAGATTCTTTCCAGATAAATATTGGGCACACTGGATGTAAGCCATACTCCGTTGACAGAACGGTAAAAGGAAAATCCATCCCGGTGCATCTGACCGCTTTTTACTTCATAGACTATCGGTCTGCCGTGACGCTTCCCCACGGCAACCGCAGTCTCTATGTCCGGCGAGAGATGTACATACATGCGGCTGCCCGGCTTTAGCCCTGTTTTCTCAATCGAAGCGGCATATTTTTCCGCAGTTCCATGCCAGAGCAGATCCGGCGGTTCTATCGGCTGAAGTTCCAGATCGACCTGAACAGAATGCCCCTGGTTTGCCCGGATCTTCGTCCCGTCTTCGCTGAATGAGTATCTCTGCTTCTTGTCGGTTTTGACAATCTCCTCAAGTATTTCCCTGCTAAACTTTTTCTTCTGTGCGATCCCTGCGATCAGTTCATCGACATCAGCCCAGCCGTGTGCGTCCAGGCTGATCCCAATCACTTTGGGATGATGCCGCAGGATCAGGCTCAGATATCTGCTTAATCTGTCATAACTCATTTTTATAGTATCCTTATAAATACGGTTTTATTGAAAACTCGGTCTGTTCCCCGATTTTTCTGCTTGTAAGCTCGAATAAATTTTCTTTCGTAGCAAACAGATTCTTAGGGTTCCGTCCGATTATCAAATACTGATTCTTTCCGTCCAGAGAAATGTATTTTCTTGTCCTGTCATCCAGCAGGATATCTGCATTATCAATTACGATCAGTTTTCCTTGTACTTTACAGATCATATCTAAAATATCTTTCTGATAATCAAGATAATTGATACAGAGAATATCTGGATTCACTGCCATGCATTCTTTAATAAAAGAAAAGGCGGCCGTTTTCCCCGTAGCTGATTCCCCGGTTAAAATGGTAATATTATTCGTGAAATTAAAATTAATGATATAAGAAGTGTGGACGGTTTTAAAATGATCCATTACCATTGGTTTACTTTTCATCTTCCCACCACTCCTTTAGTTCTTCATAATTATCTATTATCCGTTTGTCACCGTTTGAATATGCCAAAACTTTTTGCATTTCAAAAGGGATTACAGCATAATCACTATATACCGATCCTTCATCAAGACCATATAATATCTCTAAGGCATTATCTCCGCATTCTTTTATGCAGAACACTTTGTCCGGGAAATACATAACTAAAACTTCCCACACCAATACGGTGTGTTGAACCTTGAAAATTCAATATTTCAGCCAATAAAAAAGGCATAAACCTGTCCCATTTGGTATAATGGAATTGACGAAAAACCATCTATACAAAGGAGA
>DWUV01000016.1 GCA_019120595.1 Candidatus Mediterraneibacter tabaqchaliae
AGAGGGTGTCTGAGGCGGAGCCGAGTTCCTCTCTTCTGATCCCTGGTTTTAGCGTGTTCCCTGATTTCGTAGTTTTTCCTGCCTCATGGAGCGGAGCCGATGCCAGCCATATCCCCGCGCTGAATACGTCCTCGACACCTGCGCTTCACTGTTTTCGGATGTTTAGTCAGTAAGAAGTCTCCCCCACAAATACAGATTTAGATTTTTTGAGAATAGTGTTATAATGACTTATAGCAGCGCGGGAGTATGCTGTATTTTATTGTGAGAGGACTTGAGGATATGACGACGGATATGACGGAGGGGAAGATCATCCCCCAGCTTACCGGATTTACGGTCCCGCTCATACTGGGCAATCTGTTCCAGCTGACGTATAATGCAGCGGATTCTGTGATCGTGGGAAAGTTTGTGGGGGATGATGCGCTGGCGGCGGTGGGGACTGCGGGGCCGGTCATGAATATGGTGATCCTGTTTATCAGCGGTATGTGCATGGGCGCGGGGATCCTGATGAGCACCCAGTATGGGGCGAAGAAATACGCGCAGCTGGAGCGGCAGGTCAGTACAGCGATGATCGGCGGGCTCGGGTTTTCCGCGGCAGTCACAGTCCTTCTGCTGGTCTTTGCCCATCCTTTGCTTGTCCTCCTTCAGGTGCCGCAGGATATTATCGGTTCCGCGGCTGTGTATCTGAGGATTATTTTCGGCGGGCTGATCTTTACCTTCATATATAATTTCTTTTCCAATACGCTCAGGGCTCTGGGGGACAGCCGCGCCCCGCTGATCTTCCTGATCATCAGCGCCGCGCTCAATGTGGTCCTGGACTTGTTCTTTGTCCTGGCCCTTGAGTGGGGCGTGCCCGGGAGTGCGCTGGCGACTGTGCTCAGCGAGGCGCTCTGCTGTCTGTTCTGTCTTGGATATATTAAGAAGAAAGTGCCCCTGCTCTGCCTGGGGAAAAAGTGGAAGGTATTCGACCGGGCTGTGCTGGGACGGACGTTTTCCTATGGCATCACAAGCGCACTCCAGCAGATGTGTGTCCAGCTCGGCAAGATCTGCGTCCAGACGATCGTGAATGTGCAGGGCGTGGCTTTTATCGCGGCGTTTACCGCGATCAACCGGGTAGATGATTTTGCCATGACGCCCCAGCAGAATATTGCCCATGCGTCCACTACTTTTATGGCGCAGAACCGGGGCGCGGGGAAGATCCGCAGGATGAAACAGGGGTTTTACTGTACGATCCTGCTGGAGACGATATACACGGCTGTGGTGCTGGCGCTTGTGTTCCTGTTTTCCAGGCAGATCATGGAGCTGTTTGTCGGCAATGACTCGGAAGAGGTTGTGACCCTGGGGATTTCTTACCTGGAATTGATCGCATTTATGTATGTGATGCCTGAGGCGACAAACATCATCCAGGGTTTTTTCCGCGGGCTGGGAGATCTGAAAGTCACATTGGTCAGTACAATACTGAATATGTCGTCAAGATTTTTGTCCGCGTGGGTCATGATCCATATCATGCATGGCGGCTTTGACAGGCTCGCGTGGGCGAATTTTTTCGGCTGGGTCGCTATGCTGGCATTCCAGATCCCCATGATCGTATGCCGATGGAAGAAGGTATTCAGCGAGGAGGAAAATCACAGTTAAGGTTACTGTTCGCAGTAATCAGTTAAGATCACAGTATCCGGTAGAACTGAAAATACAGCTTGACATGGAAAATTACTGAGAGTATGATTTTTAGGGGAAGTAAATTAAGAAGGAAATTTTTGTAAATATATTTCTGAAAGTGAGGAACCGGTAATGGCAAATGACCATGGAGAACAGATCAGGATCGTACAGGAGACCGTAGCGGGAAAGGAGATCACTTTTGCGCATGTGATGGGCGGCCCGGCCCCGATCATATACCAGAAGCTTGGGCTGAACCCACAGCTTGATTATGGCTCGTCAGCGATCGGCATTATGAATATGACTCCGCCGGAATCGGCAGTGATCGCATCGGATATCGCGGTCAAGAGCGGAAATGTATACCTTGGGTTTGCGGACCGTTTTACGGGAACCCTGATCATTACCGGAGAGATCTCAGATGTGACATCAGCTCTCACAGAAGTTGTAGAGTATTTCCGCGACAGCCTGGGATATGTGGTGTGCAGGATTACAAAGAGATAGGAAGTGCGCTATGGCTCGGATGACAAAGGAGGAGCTGCTGGAGAAGCTGTTCCACGATGACTATGAACACCTGAAAGGGAAAAAACTCCGTATGACCCGGGTGAGAGTGCCCGGCAAGGAAGTATGCCTTGCGCATATCATAACACCTTCTGACACCAGGATCTATCAGAACCTGGCTCTGCATATCGGCGTCCATGAAGGGGAAGACCACACAGGGGAATCCATCGGCATGATCCGCTTTACTCCATGGGAGGCTGTGGTAGTAGCGGCGGACGTTGCGGTGAAGAGCGCCCATGTACAGATCGGGTTCATGGACCGCTTCTGCGGTTCCCTGATCATCACAGGAGGGCTCGCCGAAGTCCAGACTGCTGTGGAAGAGGTGGTCCGCTTTTTTAGAGACACATTGGGATTCCCCGTCTGTGAGATCCACAAGAGCTGAGAGAATGCAGGTTAAGGTGATGAGATGAAAAAGATATTTCTTATGGGGAGGAGCGAAGCGGGGAAAACATCCCTGACACAGGCGCTTAAGGGCGAGGAGCTCCATTATGTAAAGACCCAGTATACAAATACAGCGGATGATACCATTGATTCGCCGGGCGAGTATGCCGAATCCAAACGGTTCAGCGTCGGTCTCGCCTGCTTTTCTTTTGAGGCGGATGTGGTGGCGATCGTCCAGGCGGCGGACGAGCCGTTCAACCTGTTCGGAGAGAACAGCAGATGTTTTATCCAGCGGCCGCTCATCGGCATTATCACAAAGGTGGATTCGCCTTACGCGAATATACCTATGGTAAGGCAGTGGCTCATCAATGCGGGATGCGAGCGCATTTTTATGGTAAATAACGTTACCAGGGAAGGGGTCGATGAACTGATGGAGTATCTGAAGGACGACCTTCCCCATCTGACGATCGAACAGGCGGAGTTTAAACAGAGCCTCGGGTTAAATGAGTGGGATCCGCTGCCGGAGGGAGTGGATTATCCGGAAGGGATCCGGAAATTTGAAGATGAAATACAGCAATGACCGATATATGCAGTCCCCGGACAGGTTGCGGCAGACAGTAACGTGTCCGGGGATCCTTTATGTATATGCGGGTATATGCGGCGGATGGGAGCGGGGAACAAGATTTCATTTATGGGGAAGCTGTGGTATAATCCGTTGTAAAGCTATGTGAAAACTGAGCGGAGAGGTAAGAATGAATTTTTTTGATTATATACGCAATGAGTCTTTTTTCAGGCCGCTGAACCTGAAGTACCGGCGGGTTTATTATGACTGTATCCAGATCCTGATCGATAAGGCAAAGGAACTGCCGGTCCTCTATGAGTCGGATGCAAAGGACAGCCTTACCCTTTATCTGAGGAACGCGGGCATAAAAGAAGAAGGGGAAGATGCGGATGAGGGCGGCGGAGAACTGCGCCCGCCGGAGATCTTAGCCCTGTTCCGCGAGTGCGGGTGGCTGATGCCCAGGGAGATCGGACGAAGCGGGGAATACGTTGTCAACCTGTCGACAGACTGCCGCAGGATCATGGATTTCCTGCGGAAGATCTCAGAGAGAAAAGGGGAAGGGATGATGTCAAACCGCATCTTTTCCATGTATGAGATCATGAAGTCAGCCTTTGACGAGGACTCGCTCCGGAAAGAAAGGCCCTATACGAATATCCT
This sequence comes from Candidatus Mediterraneibacter tabaqchaliae, assembly GCA_019120595.1. Lineage (GTDB taxonomy): Bacteria > Bacillota > Clostridia > Lachnospirales > Lachnospiraceae > Mediterraneibacter > Mediterraneibacter tabaqchaliae. Next base: position 3,809 of record DWUV01000016.1, read on the forward strand.
TGTCCCTCTGCTGGACAATGAGACAGAGCTGAAAAACGAACTGACAGACTTAAAAGACAGCATTTCCAACATTATGAAAGCAGTGGTCGTCTTCCAGGATATGAACAGCTTCGGCCAGTATATCATGAAGGATGAGATGCTGGACCGGTTTTTCCACGAGTATTTCTTCATCAAAAACAACGGGCTCATCCCCGCGCAGATTTCTTTCATCAAGAACCGGCTGCGCATGCTCAGACAGGGGGAGATCTACGAGCGCATGCTGGCGGAATGCGCGGGGAGATTTCAGATGTCCATGGAGGAAGCGGAGGAAAAGATCGAGCATTGTTTCGCGGAACTGCAGTATTTCCTGAGTGTGGAATATGAAGAGAATATGGAGCTGATCGACACCCGGATCAATAATTATTATAACCTTGCAAACACCCGCATCATGCTGATGGCGGGCAACGGGATCCGGCTGGAGGCGGTTTTGAATGACTTTCTGAATGCCATGCCGGAGCTGGAAGAGGAGAAGCAGGATGAGGCGATGGGACGGCTCAGCGGATGTACGAGGATCATCAACCAGAAATATGTCGGATACAGATCCTTTGAGAAGAAAAAGCGGCTCAAAAATGAAGGGGAGAATATCGGGCTTTCCAATAGAGAGCTGTCAGAAGAGGAGAAGCTCGCCCAGACAGAAGAACTGTTCCGGAAAGCGCCCAACCGGTATTCCGTGGAAAAGGTCAGCGGTTTTATGGATGTCCGGATGGAGGGTCAGGAGAAGATCAGTATAAAAGAGAAACCGGTGAGGACGAAAGAGGAAGCGCTCATGTATACGGCTGCCATGCTGTATGCGGGGAACGGGGAATTCCCGTATCAGGTACAGATCACGGACGAAGAGGTGGAAAAAGAGGTCGCGGATATGAGCAATATCGTGATTTCCAGAAAATAAAAGCAGGAAAAGGCATAGAAGAGGAAAAACAGGATGAGTGATTTTAGCTTTATGGATAAAATGAAAGACGAGGACGCGTACTTATTCAAGCGATGTATCCGCAGGCTGCTGGATTCTACGTTTATCGTGGCGGACAGGGATGAGAGGCTGTATGAATTTATTTCCGCCGAGGGCAACCAGTATGATATCAATATTTATCTCGGTGCCATCGGGTATAAAGTCGTGGTAGAGGACCGCATGAAGGTCGCAATGCTCCAGCAGGCGGATGAGGATGTGGATACGGTCGGACTCAAAAGGATCAGTCTTTACCGGTTTAACCAGAAAGAGATCCGGCTGCTCCTGGTGGTCTGGATGCTGTTTCTGGAACGGATGGGCTATGCGGAGCCGGTATTCGTGACAGTGGGGGATATCATGGACAAATGCGCACTCTATCGGATCGCGCTCACCCCGGCGGAGATCAGGGGAGCATACCGTGTTTTCAAGAGATTCAGCCTGATCGATTATAATGATGATGACATCACTAAAGAAGACGGCGTTATCAGGCTGTATCCGTCTCTTCAGTTTTGCATGGATATCGGGCAGCTGAAGCAGGTCGTGGCAGATTATGTCCCGGATCTGTCCGGCGAAGAGGCTGATCCGGGGGAAGGGGAAAACCCGGAGGATGGAACAGGGGCAGAGGGGCTGCCCGAAGAGGAACCGGAGGGAGAAGAGTCAGATGAGTAAGACAGTTTTGCGCAATATACGGCTGGTCAACTGGTACGGCTTTACAAACACTACGATCCCGGTATCGGAGAACCTGACTCTGATCTCAGGGGAAAATGAGTGCGGCAAGTCTACGATACTGGATGCAGTGAAATACGCGTATACAGGGGACACACAGTTTAATAAGGCTACAAGCGGCTATAATACAGGGGTGGGCAAGAGGAATCTTGTGTCGTACACACGGTGCCTGGTGGACGCCAGCTCCGGGATCTATGCCCGGCCGGCGGAAAAGATCCCCGCGGTTTACACCCATATCGCTCTGGAATACTACGACCAGATCAATGAAAATCCATTCATACTGGGCGTGATCATCGAGACTGCCGTAACGGATATCAGGGGGAATTACTGGTATGCTTTTGACGGGAAGACTCTGGAGGAGATCGACTATGTGTATGAAGAAAATTCCATACTCAAACCATACGATGCGTCAGGATTCCAGAAAAGGTACGGCGTGCAGCTGAAAAATAAAAAAGACGGGATCACCCTGTTCATGCAGATGACCGGCCTGAAGCTCGCCTGGCAGGATGTGCCAAAGTACCAGAGAAAGCTGAGAAATATCATGGCATACAATCCTGCCGCGAAGATCCAGGAATTTATCAAAGAGTCTGTCCTGGAAGAGCACAATGTGAATTTTGACAAGCTTAAAGACGCGAAGCAGAACATTGAAAAGGTCAATCAGACACTGGAGCAGATCGACCAGGAGCTCCGGGACCTGGACGCGATCTTAAAGGACTTTGACGAACATGACAGAAGGGCGCTCCGTCTTCGGATCGATGATATCAAGCTCAAATACAAAAACGTAGTCACTTACCGGGCAAAGCGCGGGGAGGCCGAGGAAACAGTAAACAGGAACCGGACTGCGTGCGATTCCCTGGAGAAGAGGATCCGGGAGGAGAGCGGAGAGATCGAAGAGATCGAAATGTATTATACGGAGGCAAAAAGCGCCCTCAGGGAGATGGATGTATCCAAGGCGATCCTCGCGTCGGAGCAGCTGGTGCGGAATTATGAACAGCAGCTCGAAGCCCTGGAGAAAGAAAAGGAAGCCCTGGAAGCCTTCCAGAGAAAGGTGCGCCAGATCCTGCAGAGGATGAGGGAAGCAGGGGAAGAGCTGCCGGATAACGGTATGTCAGAGAAGCTGACGGCAAAAACCGTGGGAGCGGCAGAAAAGAAGGCGTATATCGAGGATCTGAAGCGTGCGCTCCAGACCTGCCGGGACAACATCCTGGCGGAAAAAGGCGCCGCGGATGCAGAACTGAGCCGTGTCCAGAGAGAATGTACAGAGCAGGTCAGCATCATTGAGACATGTGAGAAAAATAAAGCAGACTTTTCCTATGCGAAAGAGCAGACAGAACTGATCCGTGAGATCAACCGGGAGTTTTCCAAAAGAGGGATCCGGGAAGAAGCGCATATGGCGTGTGAATATGTGGCTGGATTAGAGGACGAAGAGTGGCGGGACGCGATCGAGGCGTTCCTCGGCATCCACAGATATGCGGTGATCGTAGAGCCCGCGCTCTTTGATATCGCAAATGAGGTCATGGACCGGTCATCCCACCGCTATGTGGAATTGGTAAATACGAAACGTCTGATGGAAAAGGAAATCCGATGCAGGGAGGACTCTGTCTATCATTTCCTGCAGATCCGGAACAAAGCGGCGGCAAAGTATTTTATGTTCTGGCTGGGCGGGATCCATGCAGTCGAGAAAAAGGATGTGCCGAAGTATGACAATGCCATGTCAAAAGAGGGGAAACTTAGCCGCAATATGGCGGTCACTTATATTAATACGAAAAAACTCCGAAGCTACTGTCTCGGCAGCGAAGCCATTGAGCTGAATAAGAGAAAGGCAGAGCGCAGGCTTCAGGAACTCGAGGACAGAGAGAAGGAGCTGCTGAAATTCCGGAATGACCAGAGAGACAAGGCGGAGTTTCTGCAGGAGGGGCTCAATGGATTCCGGGAATATGACCTGAATGCACACAGCGAGGCGGCCAGGATCACTGCAGAACTGCAGAAAGAGAGGGCACGCTGGCAGGAACTGATCGAGGCGCAGAGAGACAATGCCGAGTTCGCCGCACTTTCCGACCGGGTCAGCATCCTTGAAAAGCAGCTGAGAGAAAAGAAAAAAGTACGGGACAGCCATCAGAAAGAAAAAGTAGTCCTGGAGGCAGAGGCAGAGACAAAAGAAAATGAGATACGCGAGTACCGGGCAAAGGAAGAAGAAGCCGGAGCGCAGATCGAAGAGGAACGGGCGCGGACCAGGAGCGTGGTGGAAACTGCTGTAAGAGAGTACGACCGCTTCCTGAGCGGGGAGGATAAAGAAGGCGGGCTGATGCAGCCGTCCACAAAGGAGCGGTCTGCCCGCAGGGTGCGTGAGCTTGCCGCGATGATCCTCGCCGCCCAGCAGTCTTATAATAACCGGAAGCAGGATATGGACAGGCTGCCTGTGGGGCTGGAGTATGAGAGCGTATATCAGAAAAGGCGCGGCAAGATCTGGATCGATGATCTCCAGGGCATCCAGCAGAAATTAAAAGAGCAGACGCTGAAGTACGAGCGGATCTTTAAGAGAGAGTTTGTGCTCAATATTTACGAAGCGGCAAAGAGTGCCAGGAGCGATATCGCGGATATCAACAAAGAGCTGCGCAAGCTCCGCTTCTCCACAAAATATCAGTTCGATGTAAAGATGCTCAGCGACAGTTCGGATTACGCGAAGATCCTGCGGTATGCAGAGTACCTTCAGGAGAGCAATGACATGGGGGACGGACAGATCATCCTGGCAGCAGTATCAGGCTATGACAATGATGAAGTGGAGTCAAGGGAAAAAGAGATCAAAGATATCATCAACAAGATCATCGAAAAAAATGATATGACCGAGATGAGGCGGTTCGCGGATTACCGCAATTATATGAGCTATGAGATCATTATCAATAATGACGAGGTAAAAGACGGAAAATTGTCCAAACAGGTGGGGTATAATTCCGGCGCCGGGACCCAGATCCCGTATACGCTCATCCTGTCAGCGGCATTGTCCATGCTTTACAATGTCAGGGTCAATTCGGTCAGGCTTCTCTTTATCGACGAGCCTTTTGAAAAGATGAGCGATCACAATATAAAACTCATGCTGGACTTCTTTAAAAATCAGGACTTCCAGGTCATCTTCTGTGCTCCGCCAAACAAGCTGGAATCCATAGGAAATGAGTGCGGCGTGATCATACCGGTGCTGAAGATCAGCAATGACAACATGCAGATCGGAAAGGTAAAGTTCCATGAACAGTAAAGACTATGTCAGAGAGATCCTGGACCAGCTCATGAAGAAATATCAGAACCGCGCGCCCAGGCGCGAAGGCATGAAGTCCCAAAGAAGGGTCATGCTCAAGCCGGCGGCGCTCTACCGCCATTATGCGGACAATAATGCGGATATTTCGGTCAAGCAGGAAATCCATGAAGCTGTGGACAAGCTGCTGGATCTGGGAATGGTGACGGCAGACTATCTGAAATTCAGCACGGATATCGAAAAAATCTGTCTCTGTGAAGACAAAGCAGAGGAAATCTACCGCTATCTGGAAGAAGAATACGGCGATATCCCCCAGGGCAGGCTCAGGCAGCAGGCGGAGAGCCTGCTGGAAAAGTACGGGCAGGGAGGAGATAGCAGCGGGATCAGCGGATGTACCGGGGAAAACAGCGAACGCAGCGATGAAACCAGTGGCGCAGAGGCTGGCAGCCTGGTCGCACCATACATCTGCAATGTCCGGCTGATGCTTGAAAAGCCGGGGTATTGTCCCGACCCGGAACGGATCGGAGCAAATCTGAAAATGCTGAGGTTCATGGAAGAGAACAGAGAGAAGCTGTATGTGAAGGAAGCTTCCATGCTCGTATACGGGGATTCCAAATGGTTTGAAGAGCATAATTATGACGAGATATGCAGTATTGCAAGGCAGGCGCTCGGGATGCCGCAGGAGGAAGACGAGAGGAATGACGCCGTGCTGGCGCGGTTTGGCATCTATCCAACGGAACAGGAGATATTTATCAAAGGAGACTGGATACTGGAGTGGAAAGACCATGTGATCCGTACGGCCGGGATGAAGGGCGGGATCGCGGTTCTGTCGGGCGACATACAGGATCTTGTAAAGATCAGAGTCAGATCCCCGAGCCTGATGACAGTGGAAAACAAGACTTCCTATCAGCGGATGCAGCCGGAGGGTACTGCCCTTGTCTATCTGGGCGGTTTCGCTGTGCGGTACCAGGTACGCTTTCTGGAAAAAGTGCTGCAGGATAACCCGGAGCTTGAATGCCTGCATTTCGGTGATATCGATGTGGGCGGCTTCCTGATACACAGACATCTGTGCCGTGCTGTCGGAGCCCGTTTTAACCTGTACCGCATGGGGATCCGGGAACTGGAGGATCCCAGATTTCAGCCCTGCCGTAAAAAGCTGACAGAGAACGACAGGATCAGGATGAAAGGGCTGATGGAGGAAGAGGAGTACAGGGAAGTGCTTGCGTATATGGATGAGCATGATGTGAAACTGGAGCAGGAGACCATCAGTTATTATGAGGAGCGGGAGCGGCAGCGACAGTTGAAGAACCGCTGATGCGGGAGATCCGCTATCTGGATAAACTCATCGATGAACTGGCCAAAGGCAAAGCAATGGAGAAAATATTACGTGGGCAGGAGTAAACCTGGAAAAAAGCTATTAAAAATTTTATGGCTGGAAGCACACAGAAAATCAATCGCATTTTTATACGATTGATTTTCTGCGTACTTTTGCGTATGATATAAGTAATAAAATTGGAAAAGGAGAGCAGTGTATGCGGGAAACAAGAACAACAGAGTTTAAAGAAAGGATTACAAATACATTTTTAAAAACAGTAAGTGCCTTTTCGAATTACGATGGTGGAGAAATATTTTTTGGCATCGATGACAACGGGAAGGTTAAAGGTCTGTCGGATGTAAAACAAGCATGCCTGGATATTGAAAATAAGATTAATGACAGTATTACTCCGCAGCCCGATTATACACTGGAATTGCAGAATGACGACAGAACGATAAAACTGACTGTAAAAAGCGGGATGCAAAAGCCTTATTTATATAAATCAAAAGCATATAAGCGAAATGATACTGCAACTATAGAGGTAGACACACTGGAGTTGTCAAGACTGATTTTAGAAGGAAAAAATATCAGATTTGAAGAATTACGATGTGAGGAGCAAGATTTGACATTTGATACACTATGTCAAAAATTAAAAGAATGTATCCAGATTGAAACTTTTAATCAGGATACATTGAAAACGCTGAATTTATATAACAGTACGATTGGATATAATAATGCGGCCGGTATTTTGGCAGATAAAAACCATTTTCCAGGAATTGATATGGTAAAGTTCGGTGAAAACATCAGTGTGATCCATAAGAGAGCAACATTTGATCATATATCCATTTTGGAAGTCTACGAAAAGACGGCAGAGGTGTTCAAGGATTATTATGAATATGAAGAAATACAGGGCACTGACAGGAAAAAGATAGAAAAGATACCAGAGGCCGCCTTTAGAGAAGCAATTGCAAACGCACTGATCCACAGAGCATGGGATATGGATTCACAGATCAAAGTTTCGATGTTTGATGACAGGATAGAAATTATTTCTCCGGGAGGACTGCCTTCTGGAATAACAGAAGATGAATATTTATCGGGGAAACTCTCGGCCTTGAGAAATAGAAATCTTGCAAATGTATTTTATAGATTGGGGTTTGTCGAAATATTCGGTACAGGAATAACAAGGATAAAACAGCTCTATAAAGAAGGCTTGATGCAGCCGGATTTTGAAGTGTCGGAAAATACGATCAAGATCGTACTTCCGGTTTTTGAGAAAAATCTGAATTTAACGGAAGACGAAAGAATACTATATAAGATTCTGAGCAGGACAATGCTGAAATCAAT
>DWUV01000166.1 GCA_019120595.1 Candidatus Mediterraneibacter tabaqchaliae
GCTGGTTATCATATACGATCTTCCACACAGGCACTTCCGTCTGCCGCGAGATCCCTTCCAGCGTATCTCCATTCTTTACCACATAGATCAAAAAAGTCACCCCCGTGCAGAAAGCATATGCACGGGCACAGGAGAATATGACACCCTTACAGGTCATACTGACTCCTGCGTAAAGAGGACGTCATACCGGACGGAATGTGTGCGCCGGGAATGATTTATCTGATGAACATCGCGTCCCCGAAGCTGAAGAACCGGTATCTCTCTTTTACCGCTTCCTCATACGCCGCAAGCACATGCTCCCTGCCCGCCAGAGCAGACACGAGCATGACCAGGGTAGACTCCGGCAGGTGGAAATTCGTGATCAGGGCGTCCAGGATCTTAAACTGATATCCCGGATAGATGAAGATATCCGTCCACCCGCTGCACGCTTTGAGCCTCCCGTTTTCGTCAGCCGCGGATTCGATGGTCCGGCAGCTCGTTGTGCCCACACAGATTACGCGCTTCCCATTCTCTTTCGCGCGGTTGACCTTCTCCGCCGCAGTCTCATCGATCATATAAAATTCCGAGTGCATGTGATGGCTCTCCACATCATCCACCTTTACCGGGCGGAACGTCCCCAGCCCTACATGGAGCGTCACATGGGCGATATCCACGCCTTTCTCCCTGATCTTCTCCAGAAGTTCCGGCGTAAAGTGGAGTCCCGCCGTGGGAGCCGCCGCAGATCCCGGATGCTCCGCATACACTGTGTTATACCTGTCCTTGTCTTTCAACTGGTGTGTGATATAAGGCGGGAGAGGCATCTGCCCGAGCCGGTCAAGGATCTCCTCAAAGATCCCCTCATACTCAAAATGGATCAGGCGGTTCCCTTCATCCACGATATCCATGACCTCGCCCGTGAGGAGTCCGTCCCCAAAGCTGATCCTTGTCCCCGGTCTTGCCTTGCGTCCCGGTTTCACCAGAGTCTCCCACACATCGTCCGCGCCCCGTTTTAAGAGAAGCACTTCGATCTTAGCCCCGGTCTCCTCCTTCGCCCCGATCAGGCGCGCCGGGATCACCTTCGTATCATTGATGACAAGACAGTCCCCGGGATCCAGATAGTCCACGATCTCCCGGAATACATGGTGCTCCGTCTCTCCCGTCTTTTTATCCAGGACAAGCAGCCTGGAAGAAGAACGGTCCTCAAGCGGATCCTGGGCGATCAGTTCTTCCGGCAGATCATAATAAAAATCACTTGTTTTCACACAAATTACCCTTTCTGTCTGACAATTCTACCAAACGGGGTCAGACCCCTTTGAAAAGGGGTCTGACCCCGTTCACACATTTTTCACATTTTACTGTCTCAACTCAATCCCCAGCTCTTCCAGACCGCCGAGGATCTTCTTCATCGCTAAAGCCACATCCGCCTCTTCCAGGGTCCTGTCTTTCGCCCGGAATACGATGGAGTAGGCCACGGACTTATATCCTTCCTTGATCTGCGCTCCCTCATACAGGTCGAACAGACGGAAGCTTTCCAGATGGGCGCCGCCCTTCTTCTCGATCACTTCCTCGATCTGTCCCGCCAGGATTTCTTTCGGTACTACCATACTGATATCCCTTGTGACAGACGGATATTTCGCGATACCTGTATACTTCCGGTCAAATGTCGCGTACGGCAGGATCTCCGGCATGTCGATCACCGCGATGTAAGCGCGCTCTCCGATGCCGTAAGTATCAGCAACTTCCGGGTGCACTTCGCCCAGATAACCGACGACTTTTCCGTCGTAGATGATATTTGCCTGGCGTCCCGGATGGAGATACGGCTTGCCTGCATTGGGGTCATATTTCTCCCTGTCTTTCATGCCGATCTTCTCAAAGAACTCTTCCACCACGCCTTTCATGGTGAAGAAATCTCCGTCGCCGTACATTCCGAGTGTAAACTGCATCCTCTCCTCCGGAAGCTCTGTCAGCGGCAGCGCTTTCGGAAGATAGATATTGCCCAGCTCGTACAGGCGCACATCTTTGTTTCTCCGGTTATAATTCGTAGCAAGCGATGTAAGCATCCCGTTTAAGGATGTGGTCCTCATGATGCTGTAATCCTCTCCCAGCGGGTTCATGATCTCCACCACATTGCGCAGCGGGGAGTCTGCCGGGATGAGCAGCTTGTCAAACACTTTCGGGCTCTCAAAGGAGTAAGTCATTCCCTGGCTGAATCCGCAGAACTCCGCGATGTCTCTCGCTGACTGCTCGATCCTGAGTTTAAAGGACAGCTTTCCTGTAGTTGACTCTCCTGCCGGGAGCGTGGTCGGGATATTGTCATATCCGTAGAATCTCGCCACCTCTTCCGCAAGGTCCGCCAGGCGGAACAGGTCGTGGCGGAAAGTCGGTGCGATCACTTCCTTTGTCTCTGCGTCATACTCCAGGTCAAGCATCTTAAAGTATCCGAGCATTTCCTCCTCAGAGATCTCCGTGCCCAGCAGCTCATTGACCTTATCCGCGTCGAACGGCACTCTGACAGGCTCTTTCTTCTTCCCGTACACATCCACAGTCCCGCCGACCACTTCTCCTGCGCCCATCTCTTCCACGAGCTGGCATGCGCGGTCAATGGCTGCCTGTGCATTGTTCGGGTCAAGCCCTTTCTCGAACTTCGCGGAGGCGTCTGTCCTCAGGCCGATCCTCTTGCTGGACTTGCGGATGTTCACTCCGTCAAAGCATGCCGCCTCGAACAGCATGGTCTTTACATCGTCTGTGATCATAGAATTCTCTCCGCCCATGATCCCCGCGATGCCGATCTCTTTCTCGCCGTCGCAGATCATCAGCACATCCTCATCCATGGTCCTCTCCTGGCCGTCGAGTGTAGTGAATTTGTCTCCGTTCTTCGCCGTCTTTACAACGATCTGCCTGCCGGCAATGGTATCCAGGTCATAGGCATGCATCGGCTGTCCGTACTCTTCCATCACATAGTTTGTGATATCCACCAGGTTGTTGATCGGGCGGATGCCCACGGACGCAAGCCTTCTCTGCATCCATTTCGGGGATGGGCCGATCTTGATATTTTTCACCACTCTCGCACAGTAGCGCGGGCAGAGGTCTGTATTTTCCACTGACACCTTAATGTAGTCATTGACATCCTCATCGTTCCCTGTCGGGGTCACCACCGGCGGATGGAACTCCTTGCGGAATGTAGCCGCCGCCTCTCTGGCAATGCCGACCACACTGAAGCAGTCCACGCGGTTAGATGTGATCTCATACTCAAAGATCGCATCGTCCAGGCCCAGAGCCTTTACCGCGCTCTCTCCCACGACCGCATCCTCCGGGAAAATATAGATGCCGTACTCCGGCGCTTCCGGGTACATCTCACGGCTGGATCCCAGCTCTTCGATGGAGCACATCATGCCTGCACTCTCCACTCCGCGGAGTTTGCCCTTTTTGATCTTAATGCCGCCCTCGACCTTCTGGCCCGGCTCATGTCCGCCGGCCACGCGTCCTCCGTCCAGAACGACAGGGACTTTGTCCCCCTCTTTCACGTTCGGGGCGCCGGTCACGATCTGGATCGTCTCTGTCCCGATATTCACCTGACAGATGATCAGCTTGTCCGCGTCCGGATGCTTCTCTATCTTATCGATCTGTCCGATCACGATCTTGTCCAGATCCGCATCCAGCTTCTCATATCCCTCAACCTTTGTCCCGGACAGTGTCATCGCGTCTGTATATTCCTGCGCAGTCACATCAAGATCCGGAACATATGCCTTTATCCATGATAATGAAGTATTCATCTCTCTAACCTTTCCTTCCTTCTATTTCCAAAATCGTTTCCCGAGTCTTCCGCTTAAAACTGTTTCAGGAAGCGTACGTCATTCTCATACAGGAGCCTCATGTCGTCGATCTCGTATTTCAAAAGCGCGATACGCTCCAGCCCCACGCCGAATGCGAATCCGCCGTATTCCTCGGGATCGATGCCGCACATCTCCAGCACGTGCGGATGAACCATGCCGCAGCCGAGGATCTCGATCCAGCCGGAGCCTTTACAGAAACGGCATCCCTTGCCGCCGCACTTGAAGCAGCTTACGTCCACCTCTGCGCTGGGTTCTGTGAACGGGAAATGATGGGGACGGAACTTTGTCTTTGTGTCCGGTCCGAACAGCTCTTTTGCAAATACCTCCAGCGTCCCCTTCAGGTCAGCGAAAGAGATATTCTTGTCAATGACAAGTCCCTCGATCTGGTGGAAGGACGGGGAGTGTGTGGCATCCACCTCGTCAGAACGGAACACACGCCCCGGAGCGATCATACGGATCGGCAGTTTCCCCTGCTCCATCACACGCGCCTGTACCGGCGAAGTCTGGGTGCGCAGCACGATATCTTTGTTAATATAGAATGTATCCTGCTCATCCTTTGCCGGATGGTCCGCCGGGATATTCAGCTTCTCGAAGTTGTACTCATCGTACTCGACCTCCGGTCCTTCAACGACCTCATAGCCCATACCCACGAAGATACGCTCCACCTCTTCAAGCGCGATGGTGTTCGGGTGCCTGTGCCCCATGACATTTTTCTTTGACGGAAGAGTCACGTCAATGACTTCCTCCCTCATCTTCTGCTCCCGGATCGCCCGTTCCATCTTTGTCTTTGACTCTTCCAGGAGCTCTTCGATAGCTGCCCTCGTGTCATTGACCATCTGGCCCACTTTCGGCCTGTCTTCCGGAGCCACGTCCTTCATCCCTTTTAACACTGCTGTCAGCTCACCCTTTTTTCCAAGGTATCTGACTCGCACGTCATTGAGCTTCTCCGGAGCGTCCGCCGCCTGTATCCGGGCGACCGCCTCCGCCTTGATCTGTTCCAGTTTTTCTTTCATCTTTCCTTTTACTCCTTTCCCGTATAACTCCCATCTGTCTGTACTTACACATCCGCCGCTCTGCATGCTGCCAAGCCATGCAGGCGGTGCCGGGCACTTCTGCTGCCGGGTATTTCCACTACTGGGCACTTCTGCCGCCGGATAGTTCCGCTGCCGGGCACTTCCGCGCCGCTGGGCAGAGTCTGCCTGCGCAGCTTTCCCGGCACAGAAAAAGCCCCATCCCTGAAAATAGGGACGAGGCTGTATCACCCGCGGTACCACCCTGTTTCCCACGCGGAAAATGCGCGGGCACTCGGTATGTGTAACGTACGATCTACGGCGCAGTCTACTGATCCGCCCTGCGGACCGTTCAAAAGCGCAGCTAACGTGGGAAATTCGATCGCCATCTGAACTAAAGAAAACTTGCAGCCGGTGATTTTCTCTCTCTGATAGAAAATGGGTCTCTACTTTACACGATCATAGCTTTTCTCAAAAAAATTACTTATTCATTTTATCATATGTTTCCAGTTTGTCAACCCTGCGCTTCCCGGTATATCCATATCCTTCCAGGATCGCGTTGATCTCCCCTCCCAGCAGGATGATATACATACACACATACAGCCACAGCAGGATGAGGATCAAAGTCGTCATACCGCCGTACATATTGGAAAATCCGGTAAAAATATCCAGGTATACAGAGAAGAAAAACGAGATCAGCAGCCATCCGCACGCTGTAAACACCGCTCCCGGCAGCTGCCTGCGCATGGTCGTCTTCGCTCCGTGTCCTCTGTTCGGCAGGAATTTGTACACCAGGTCCCAGAAGACTGTCAGCACCACAAGCGTGACAAATGTGCGGATCCGCATGATAAAATCCACCACTTTGCTGAGGAACGGGATGTACTCATATACCATCACGCTGATACTGTTTCCAAAGACAGAGATGATCAGCGAGAGCATGATCGCCAGCAGGAACAGCACCGTGTACACGGTCGCCCGGATCCTCAGGTAAAAATAATTCCGCGTCTCTGTATTGGAATAGATACAGTTCAGCCCGGATGTGACAGAAAGCACGCCCTTCCCGGCTGACCATAACGCCACGATCACCGTCAGAGGGATAAAACCGTCCGATATATTGTAAACCTGGATCACAATGCTCCTGATCAGCCAGGAGACTGAGTCCGGAAATACCGGGAGGATCGCATTGAGCACATCATTCATGGTCACATCCGTATATTGGACCATTGTGATCAAAAGGAGGAAAATAGGGATCAGTGACAGCACAAAAAAATAGGCTGCCTGAGCCGCATAGGCACCTGTATGGTGGGAATTGACTGTCTCTAAAATCTTTATGACCTGCTCTTTGACCCGTTTCTTCTTTTCCATACTAACCCCCTCTGAAGCTCTGACGGTATCCGTATCGGAAAACTTCCGCAGCATTAAGTGGCTCTCTGCCATTGTAAAAAAGCGGCCGTACAGGACGACCGCCTTCATCTTTTGCAGTAACCCAAAATGCCGGTCCTGTATTTTGAGTCCTAGCCGCAGCCAGGTGGGCAACCGCATCTGCTTTTCTGTCGTCCACTGCATATGGAGGCCTGACATATTACAGAAATATAGGAATCCCGTTTAAACAAATGTAGGTTCAAAATTACAGGGTTGTCGCACATCCCAGGTTGACTTTCTTATTTACTCTACAAGTATTATACTCCGGTTGTGTGTTTTTTACAACTGATTCTTTTTTCCAATCATCTCCCGGATCTCTTCATACCATTTTTCCGCTTCTCCGTCTGTCCTGCTGTTCACATAGACCGGTCCGTCAGCAGTCGTGATCTCAAGTATGGGAGAATACTCTGTATAAATATACATCCGGCAGTTCCCTGTCTCTTTTCCTTTAAATCTCCCCACCAGCATCTGATCCGTATCCCCGCCGTTCACCCTTTTATAATCATCATCCGGCAGTTCCTCACGCAGACCCACATCCCGGATATCCTCATACCCCACTGTCAGGTCCGAGTACCCGGATGTGATCTCCACACTGTCCTGCGTCAGCTCCAGTCCGATGGGCGTAAGTTCAAATCTGGCGAGCATGGTGCCTGTCACGACAAGGATCCCCGCCACCAGCACCACTGTCAGAACCAGAAAAACTTTTGCCGCGGGCCTTGCCATATTGGATGTATAATTCCACGGGCAGATCCAGTCCTGGACGAGCAGTCGTTTATCATTTGGGTTGCTGTACCAGCCGTTTTTCCAGTACACGTCATCGTCGATATACAGAGGAGCCGGATCCGCCGCCAGCAGTTTCGCCCTTTTCGAGCGGATGTACACCATCCCGCCTATCAGAAAGAGCACCGGAACACTCTCGAGCATAAAGTAGACCGTATACGCCCATGAACCGATCCAGTTCCCGTTTTCCACGCAGCCTGCCAGATAGAGATATCCCAGGGCGTTGAAGGCTCCGCACCCTGCCAGCGCCCATGACCATGCGTTTTTCTGCATCCGGTTGATCTCTGTATTCAATCCGGAGTCTTCACTGTAAACTCTGTTCCTTGTGCGCCGGAGCACAGCGTGCAGGGCGGCAAACACAAGGCAGACCGCCAGGGAAGTCATCAGAAGGATCCTTCCCTCAGCGGATGTCCGGATAAACGTCCTGATACCAGGGATAAGGCACGGCATCAGGATCAGCGCCGCAAACAGGACATGCCACCAGGGGGACAGGCCCATCTTTCCCGCCCCGGCGCTCGTCCTTGTGTCAGCCGCCATGATGCGGCTTCCCCCGCTCCCGACCCAGCCCCGCTCCACCTTCAGGTCATACAGCTTCCGGTGGGCCGCAAAAAGCAGGATCATCGCCCCGGCGCAGATTTCGATGAGCCAGAGTATCCATACCACAATAAATACAGACACATACCAGAAATTCAGCAGGCAGATCACCGCACTGATGATCCCATTCCACAGATAGAACCTCACTGTGCGCTTCCTGTACTGCTTCATGATCCCGGAAACCTCGCTGCTCTCCGCCGCGCTCCGGGGCATATGCACTCCCATGAGCATTCCTTCCGAATACTCCCGCTTCCCACCGTATACCGCATAAAAAATACCGATGGTAAAAAGATCCACGATCAAAAAGATCCAGAACATCATCATAAGCCATTCCTCCCAGGTTACCTTCTTTATCCGCTCATTCCGGGCCGCCCCTCCCGGGGAACCGTCTTCTCCGTCAGCCTGCATCCGCCGTCAGTCCGCGGCCGCCCTCGAACGCCGCACTGCACATCCGGATAAATTCTTCTTTTCGAAATCCCTTTATCTTAGCCTCTGCGCTCAAAAGCTCCAGCCCGCTCTCCAGCCTTTCGCAGAACGCCGGATCCGCACACGGGCTGTCCCGGTCCGGCAGACGCACCACAGCTCCCCTCCTTCTGTCCGTCTCGATATACCCCTCTGACCTCAGGCACTGATAAGCTTTGCTCACTGTCATAGAATTGACCCCCAGGTCAGCCGCCAGCTGGCGGACTGTGGGAAGCGCCTCCCCGTCAGCGAATTCTCCCCTTCCGATTCCTTTGACGATCTCATTGCGCAGCTGCACATAGATGGGAACATCCCCCGAAACATCGATCCTGATTATCATATCCGTCCCCCTGAACCAAAATCAACTTTGCCGCTTTATTTTGTATTATACTCTATAATACAAATAATACAATCCCTTTTTCATGATCCGTGCATTTCTTTTCAGAATGTGTTATCATGAAGCCATCACTTACAAAGGAGACTATATCTATGAAGATCAACGAACTGAAGCTTGTCTATTTCAGCCCTACAGGCTCAACACGAAAGATCATGATGGAGACAGCGCGCAGCATTGACGCAAAATCCGTATCCTTTGATCTTTCCGTATACAAAGCGAAAAAGCCCGCCCTGAAATTCGGCGCAAATGACCTCGCCGTATTCGGCATCCCCGTCTACTACGGACGCGTGCCTGCTCTTTTTATGGAATACCTGCAGAATATTTCAGGAAACGGCACCCCGGCAGTCCTGATCGCCACATACGGGTGCAGGGAATACGAAGACGCGCTCCTGGAGCTGAAAACAGAGCTGGAAGGAAGAGGCTTCAAAGCCATCGCGGCGGCAGCTTTCCCGACCGAGCACTCCATCGTGCCATCGATCGGCGCAAGGCGCCCGAACAAAGCCGACCTGAAACAGGCGGCAGAATTCGGGATCGAAGTGAACCGCAGGATGAGAAAAGAAGAGTCCTTCGAAGGCTTTGACCTGCATGTCCCCGGCAATACACCTTACCGCAAATACGGAAAGACAGCCCTCTTCCCCAAAGCAGATCCGAGCCTCTGCACCCTCTGCGGCGCGTGCGCCAAAGTCTGTCCCGCCGCTGCCATCCCCGCTGATGACCCGAAAAAGACCGACCACAAAAAGTGTATCGGCTGCATGAAGTGCGTGCGCACCTGCCGCCAGAAAGCCCGCGCGGTAAACTCCATCAAACTCGGGATGCTCGGGAAAAAGCTCACAAAAGTGTGCAGCTCCGATAAAAAGGCAGAGTTCTTCTTTTAAGAGGTCAATCTGTATTTGTGGGGGAGCCGAATTGTTGGCTAAACGTCCGAAAACCGCTGATATGATGCAGGACGTTTTCGCGGCGGGCGGGGATATGGCTCAGGTTCCGGCTCCGTAATCTGGGGAAGACGTAAAAAGAATGGGATACAGCTAAGGACAA